>JAEYQQ010000115.1 GCA_023409955.1 Bacillota bacterium
TGCCACTTGGGAAGGCTGGTATGAGCAAAAGGCTCCCACAGCTGATTTCCGATACGTAGAATCGTCTTGGAACCGGTGTGGGATTGTTGGTGGAGTCTATCATCCGTTTCATAAGGAAAAACTGCACCTTGCGCATCCTGCCGCCCAGCGGTGACTCCGCCTTTGGAGGACATAAAAAGCCACACATTGCAGGCCGATACCACATTGATAAAAAAAGGGGTAAGCCATTGGCTACCTGCAATTTTATAAAAAATCTGACCATTAATATCCACATAAGAGTCCCTGGTAATCATCACCATATCCTCCCGATTCTTCAGTTTTGTTGATGGACTAATATTGTATGAAAATGGATTGGAACGTGTATGTATGGTACTTGCAGTTCATGCTCTGTAATTGTGAAATGCATCCAATCAAGCAGTAAAGGGCATGGGATCAAATCATATATACTTTATATCTTCTGTATACGCTGGCATATGCTAAGAATGATAACATATTCCATTCATTTCAACAATCGCTATATGCAAAAAAAGCCAGCGGGCCGCTTGGTGGTTGCGGCCCGCTGGCTTGTTATCATTATTGTTGATCTGCCGGATCCTTCAATATTTTGACCATACGCTTGATATCGTCTGATATCATAATTCGTTTTGACTTTTCAATCAGTATATTTCCGCCTGTCATGATATAGGAGGGGAAGACCCGAACGCTGCCATAGAAAAAAGCGCCTTCCCGAATCTTGCAAGTGGATGCGGAAGGAATGACATTTTTTCGTATCCGCTTCTTAGTAATCATGTTGAAGGCTTTTTTGGCCACATCACCCATCAGCATAATCACCTTCAAATTGGGAAACAAGTCAAGCTCCTTCTCCAGCAGGGGTACATGTCTTACAATCTCATCCGTGGGAACCGCATACTGATGTTTGGGTGCTTTCACGGCTGTGGTGATGTATATGCCCATGTCAAGAAGATCCTGGACACCCTGTGCTTGTACATCTGCATCCTGAAATAGTGCCAGAGATGACTTTACATAATCCGCATCCATGCGCTGGCTGTAAAAGCCCTCCATCTCATCTGCCGAAGGTACTTCGCTGATCATGATACATTGGATCAGACCAGGGTCCAGCTGCACATCAGGCAGCTGAAGGCTGCTTTCCTCCAACTCTGTTTCCGATAAAAAACGCTGCAGGTATTCTTTGATATTCATCAACATTCTCCTTTTTGCAAAATGATATCATATGCAATATGACGTCTGTGTGTCAGGTTTTACCACATGGTTAATGCTTTCGTTTCTGCCGGTAAATTGCCGGTGATTCCGGTGTCGGATAGAAAATATCTAGGCTTTAAAGATGTGTTTTATTAGGATACGCTCATAAACCAATTGGTTTATTATACCATAAATCCCTGCGCTTGGGTATGCGATGCATGGATATCAATAAAAAGAAGGCTTCGCCTATAGGCGACAGCCTTGCAGTTTTACATCATGGTTTTGCAACCGTGATGCTTAGATGTCTTGCATATGAAAGCATTCTGAGAGGATTTTCCTTGCATTTACAGTCTATTCATCGCTGGCCTGCGCTTGATCAAACTCCTCGTCAAAGGGATGAAGCACTCCGCCCTTTCTATAGCCGATGACAGTGTCCAGATTGACGTTATGGCAGGAGCGGAAGATGCTCATTTCCACGCCGGGGTGCGCTTTTTCCAGTTGTGCGATCAACGCTTTTACCTGGGCGCGCTTTCCGCCGCCGCCATCTCCCAGGGCACAGTTTTCGGTAAACCGGCAGGCGCAATTTAAAAATGTCAGGTGGTTGTAGTTCCGCCAGGCGATGATGTCCTTCTCCCGGATCATATACATGGGTCGGATCAACTCCATGCCGGGGAAGTTCTGGCTCTTAAGCCGCGGCATCATGGTTTTCATTTCTGCACCGTAGAGCATGCTCAAAAGAACCGTTTCGATCACATCGTCAAAATGGTGGCCCAGGGCAATTTTGTTGGCGCCCATCATTTGCGCATTTTTATACAGATGCCCCCGGCGCATTCTTGCACACATGTAGCAGGGATTCTGGTCCATGTTGGCCACGGTATCGAAGATGTCTGTTTCGAATATGCGAATGGGCAACCCCATTAGCTCTGCATTTTCCTGGATCAGGCGACGATTCAGTGAATGGTAGCCTGGGTCCATTACCAGAAACGACAGTTCGAAGGGGACGCTTCCGTGGCGTTGAATCTCCTGCAGTAATTTGGCCATCAAAAAGGAGTCCTTGCCGCCGGATATGCAGGCCGCTACATGATCCCCCGGCTGGATCAGCCGATATTCCCGAAGGGCCTTTGTGAAATTGCTAAATAGGGTCTTACGATATTTTGTGATGATACTGCGTTCAATCTTTTGGCTGTTATCCATGGACTGCCTCCAAACTGCCGGCGCAATGGCGCAGTTCTGTTAAAAGTTGGTTGATCTCGTTATCTTGAGTTAAGTGGCTGAGGCTAACCCGCACAGTATGCAAGGCACGCTTTCGGTCACCTGTCATGGCCAGCACCGGATGCGAAGGCGCGGCAGGAGCGCAGCAGGCAGACTTGGAGGATACGCATATGTTTTTGTCAGAAAGCCTGGCAATCACGTCTCGGGCACGCATGCCGGCAACGCTGAAATTTAGTATGTAGGGGGAGGCGCTATTTGGGCTGTTGATGGTGACAAAAGGCAATTCACCAAGCCCTTCCCGAAGCTGCCAATTGAGGCCTTTCACGTATTCAAGGCGCTGGTCAAGATGAGTCAGCGTTTCGTATAGGGCCACCTCCAACGAGGCTGTCAGTGAAAGGGCCGGTGTGCCGCTGCGGTAGGGTGTTGCACCGGTGCCCCCGTGCCATAAGGGAGCAAGGCGGATGCCGTTCCTTGCTACCAGCACGCCGCAGCCGGTGATGCCGTAAAATTTGTGGGCGGATAGGGTATAAAGGTCAGCACAGTTCAGCGCAATTGGCAGCTTGCCCACCGCCTGGGTGGCGTCCACATGCAAGCGACAGTTAGGATAAGCTGCCAAGGCTTCCTTAACTAGATTCAAAGGCTGTATGATCCCGGCTTCGCTGTCTACGGCGCAAAGGGATATCAGGATGGTGTCGGGGCGAAGCAGGCCTTTCAGGTGATGGATATCCACCCGGCCATCCGGCAGAACCTTCATAAAGTCCAGTTCAAAGCCCTCGGCTTTTAAAGCTGTCATAGGTGCGGTAACGGATGCGTGCTCCATGGGGCTGGTAATCAGGTGCCGGCCCCTACTTTGATAGGCACGGGCCAGGCCCAATATGGCCAGGTTATTGGCCTCGGTGGCACCAGAGGTTATAACAACTTCCTCCGGCTTAGCATAGAGCATTTCGGCAATATGCGCCGTCGCCTCATCCAACCTTTTCTTGGCGTTTTGACCCATGGCATGGCCGGAGTTGGGATTGGCGCCATATTCTTTTGCAGTCTTGATAAATGCGGAAAGAGCGGCCTCGCAGACCGGTGTATCCGCAGCATAATCCAAATAAATCATTGCATGTCTCCCATGAATCAATAGGCTGGTAAATGGCCCAATCGATTGTAGTATAACAGTCGGGAGAAGTCAACAAACCAGACATTTGGCGGACGGCCAAAGACCATGCTTGGGCTGCAGTTAAGGAACCATGATGCTGCAAAAAGCCCGCGGCCAATATAAGACACGGGCATTCCAAGTACGCAGTTTACTATTCCCTTGCGGCCGGTGGAACAAAGTAATCAGGATAACGACTGCGCAGCGCTTGTTCATCGATCTGGTATCGTGATAGATGCTTGTCCATCAGCATTTGGGCTGCCTCGGCATCACGCTGCACAATAGCCTCCAATATTGCCTGATGGTCGGTAACGATTTTGGTGTCCTTAACCACTTCCAGCGACATCATTCTGACCCGATCAAAGTGAATCTGCACAGTTTGCATCAGATGATACGCCATGGGCTTGCGAGCTATGTCGAAAAGGCATTTGTGAAATTCGTTATCCAGCTGCATCACCTTGTCCAGTTCCTTGCTTTCCAAATAGATGGCCTGCAGCCTGACATTCCTGATCAGCAGGTTCAGATCGTCGGGCTTTGCCATGCGGCATACCAGTTCTACCACGCTCATCTCCAGCATGTGGCGGATATACCTGGCTTCTTCCACCAGTGCATAATCAATCAGTGCAATGGTGCAACCCTTTTGGGGGTAGACAGTCACCATGTGAATACGTGAAAGCTCGATCAGCGCTTCCCTGACCGGTGTCCGTGATAGCCCCATCTCTTGGGCCAGTTCATTTTCGCTGACCATGCTGCCGGGGGCCAGCGCTAAGCGAACGATCCGGTCGGTAAGGACGCGCAAGGCATATTCGCGTCCTGTTTCGCGTACAGGCTGCCGAAATGCGTTCATATAGACTCCTTAGACAGGACGGGCGCGGAGTTTTATGTCCGCACCCGTGTAAAACACCTGTTGCATTTTTATTTGGACATCTTGCACACGGCTTCCCATAAGCCGTTTAAGTACGTTGCGCCCAAGGCCCTGTCATACAAGCCATAGCCGGGACGACCGGTTTCTCCCCAGATCATGCGGCCGTGGTCGGGGCGGATATACACATCTGGACATGTATCGTGCACTGCTTTGATGATTTCAAACATGTCCAGATCACCTTCGGAGGATAAGTGGCTGGCCTCACGGAAGCGGCGCGGCCCCAAATGCTTCACATTCCGGATGTGCAGGCAGCTGATGCGGCCCATTTGACCAAAGTGCCGGATGATGGCCGGGATGTCATTTTTGGGCTCGGAGCCCAAGGAGCCGGTGCACAGGCAGAGGGTATTGCAAGGCGAATCATTCAGCGCAACAATCTTGTCAAAGCCCCCCAGGTTATGGGCGATGCGCGGCAAGCCGAAGATGGGCCAGGCGGGATCGTCCGGGTGACAGGCCATTTTCACGCCGCACTCCTCACAGGTAGGCATAAGGGCATCCAGGAAGTACTTGTAGTTATCCAGCAGTATTTCCGGCGTGATGCTTTCATACTGCTTCAGTGTCTTTTCCAGCACTGCCAAGCGCTCAGGCTCCCAGCCGGGCAAAGAGAAGCCTTTGGCATCCTGGGCGGTTTTGCGCACGATATCCAGGGGCATCATGGTTCCAAGATCCGCCTCATCAAAGTAGAGGCTGTTAGAACCGTCCTCCGGGATGACACGGGCCAGGTCTGTTCTCAACCAATCGAGTACGGGCATAAAGTTGTACACGATCACCTTCACACCATACTTGGCCAAGTTGCGGATGGTGATTTTATAATTCTCAAGATAAGCGTCCCGGGTGGGCAAGCCCATTTTGATATCTTCATGGACATTGACACTCTCGATCACATCGCAGTCAAGGCCCGCAGCCTTTACCTGGCTGATGTACGCCGCAATCTCTTCTTCCGTCCAGACCTCGCCGGCAGCCTTGTAATCAAGAAATCCCATGAGGCCGGACATGCCGGGAATTTGCCGGATTTGCTGCAAGGTGATGGTGTCGCTTTTTTCGCCGAACCAGCGGAATGTCATTTTCATAGGAGTACCTCCTTGTTATTTGAAGACCTTCGCGGCGCAAGCTTCCCATAGCCACATCCGCATCAATTTTGTAATAATTGTACATTTTTTCAAGTGCTTTGTCTACTGGTATACAAGTTAAAACTTATTGCAGATACATTATGAACATTACAACCTGTTATCAGATGATTCTCAAATCATCCAGGGTGCCAAGATAGGTACATGTTTTGCTAAATCCTGGTACCAGTGTGCTGCCGAGGCAATCACCATTGAAATATATAAAATGACAGAATGTAAGTGGTTTGTCCGGTGCATCAAAGCCTGTTGGAAGGCTATTGAGCTGACATAAAAACGGGAACGGCATAGCGCCGTTCCCGTAAGACTTAGGATCAAGAAGAAATTATGGGATGGTCAGGAATATGGTTACTGCCACGCCGGCGCTCAATGCACCAACGCCACTGCTCGTTGTAATTTGCACGGATACAAGGGCGCCTTGGGAGACGGCAGAGCTTCCGGAGGCGATTGCCAAACAGTTTGGGTCTTCCTCTGTGTTGGGGCCCGTAACGGTGGCGCTGATGCCTGTGTTTGTTGGATCTTCCCATGCACAAGGACTGGTAAAAATGGTTGCAGTTACCGTTTGACCATCTTGCAACGGGTTATCCCTGATATTCAGGACCAAACCAACAATGGTGGCGTTTGTAGGCAAGGTAACGGTGCTTCTGTCAAACTGAGAAGCGGATGAAGAAGTTCCAAGCCCAACCCAGCCTTCAGAACTGATGGATTGGTCTGTTGCCAAATAGATGGTGGTCGCACCTGGACCGACATTTCCGGTGGGTCCGGTGGGTCCGGTATCACCAGTAGGCCCGGTGAGTCCTGTAGGTCCGGTGGGTCCGGTGGGTCCGGTGGGTCCGGT
>JAEYQQ010000132.1 GCA_023409955.1 Bacillota bacterium
TTCAACAAGCCTATCGAATATGGACGCTATATCGCTCAGCTGGCCAACATGCTCACCGGCGGGCCCATTATGGTCCAGCGGCTGGGGGATCTGTTACAGGGCCGCCGCACCGATATCAGCCGCCTGAATAAATCCACAACGGTACCCACCTTAACCACCGCGGTACCCGGCGATTTGAGCTTTGTTTTGCCGCCCAGGCATCTGACCAGTATCGTGGAAGCGCTGAAGGCCTTTGATCATTTGGCGCCCGGCCTGTACAGCCGCAATACGCTGCTGTATGGAGTAGAGGTTAAGTTCTACTCCAGCAAGGTCATGGTGGACAACCAGTTTGAGACGCCCATCTCCGGACTGTATGCCATCGGCGATGGCGCCGGTATCACCAGAGGGCTCATGCAGGCCAGCGTTACAGGCATTGCTGTGGCGCAGGATATTGCAGCCAAAATGCAGTAAACAATCAAGGACCTATCGATTTTCGATGGGTCCTTTGTATTTCAATGTCGAGATGCATAGCTTGATAATCATCAGTCATCCATATGCTTCGATGGTGAACAGGTAATGCAGGCAAACGAACGTTACGTGCAGGTGGCGTCAGGTGCTGCGCCTGAGCTTCTGCCGGAGATTGGACTTCTTTCCGGGATGCATCAGCTTGCAAAGGAGCTCGTATTGGCAGGTCTAGCATCCTCCAAATAGCTCACAGCTGATAACGGCTGCCCCGCTGCCTTGACGCCTCATAAAACAGCACTGTGGCTGCACAGGCTACGTTCAAGGAGGAGGCAGAGGTGCTCTCGCTCATGGGGATGGTGGCCAGCACATCACAGCTTTGCTTAAACGCCTGGCACAAGCCATCGGTTTCATTGCCGATCATCAATAGGGTAGGTCTTGTAAGGTCCACATCTGTAATTCTCTTTTCCTTGTGTGCTGTGGTTCCAACTACCTGAAAACTTACGTAGTGCTCTTTCATCTGTGCAATCCAGTCAAAGGTATTCTTGTTATCAGCAATACGGATGACCGGCACGTGAAAGAAAGAGCCCATGGTGGAGACAACCACATCCGGATCATACAGATCCACCGCATGACCGGTAAGGATCAGTCCATCTGCCCCCATGGCATCGCAGGATCGTATGATGGTGCCGAGGTTTCCCTTGTTGGAGGGGCGGTCAAACAGCACATACAAAGGGTTTTTCGGCAGGGGAAGCCGGTTAAAGCTGTCTTCTCGCATTTTGACAACAGCCATCAGCTCGGATGTATCCACTTTTCCGCTGAGCTCTGCCATCAACCCTTCAGGCAGCTGATAGTTAACATCGGTTGCTATGGTAGTAATCATTTCCTTGGCCCAACAAGACAGAGGCTTGTCCTGTGTAAATAATAAAGAAGAAAATGACCAGCCATTTTTTACAGCTTCATTGATATTGCGGACGCCTTCTACAAAAAACTCAAAATAGCGGTATCTTTTGTTTCGATTGGTCTTTAAGACTTCGAACTTCTGGTATGTTGCGTTTTTGGAATATACCTGCTCAATACACATGTTTCAGCCTCCGCATCCTTTTGTATATCGCTTTTAATTGTTAGGGTATATAGAAGTAAACAATACGAATTCTTTTGGTTCCAACAAACTAAATGGATAGGTAGGTTCCATCAATGATTGCAGCTCCCTTTGTCTTTCCATGATTTTCTGTATCATTGTCACCTGAAGGGTGTTGATTATGCACATATGAAATAGCATCTTTACAATGCTGTAAATCATTGTACCACCATCTTTTGTAAAAGGCGATACTTTACCAGTTGCATAGAAAGTGTCGATGCGGAATGAAGAAATCTATTATCAGTTAAGAGGTTCATAGCATCATATATACAAAGATACGATGTAGAAAAGGAAAACAAAGCCACTGTAACATGCAACGTTACAATGGCTTTGTTTATTGGCAAACACTTATGGATAAGCCTTCGTTAAGGGAGGTTGCTTCTGTATCGGCCAACAAACAGAATCGCTGCGAAAAGCAATATCACACTGCCTGCCATCAGTGGTACGGTTGAGGTATCCTGCGTTGGCTGCGCCTGCATTTGTGGCATTTGTTGTTTCTTAGCCGTTGCAGGCCTATTTTCTTTGTTGGCTTGGGATGGGGCAGCGGCTTTATCCGAGTCGCCTGTCGTGCTGCCTACTGCTTTAGATTCATCCGTTAGTGATGCAGCAGCATCATTTGGCGGCAAGGGCATGGATGGCCTTGCATCCGCTGCGGATTGCCCGGTTTGCATTTCTTGAGAGCCGCCTGAGGCAGTTGGATTCTCTGGCGGTTGTATGCTCGAATTCTCTCCTGCCGGGTTGGCGGGGGGATTATCCGTGGCATTGGAAGACGGAGGGGTCATTCCTTGCCCAAATTCCTTTCGTGTATCACCACGCACATTACGTTCCATGTTTCCGACGCCAAAACCGCCCATTCCCGCTCCCATGCCGCCCATGGTGGACAAGTCAATATCGGATGCATCAATCAGCGCGGCTGAGCCGTTTTGTGCTGTGGAAGTGGCGGGTACTGTGCCATTCAGCTGTCCCTGCACGCTTTCAGCGCGTTTTAGGCAGAACATACGCAGCGTATCTGCAGCAAGCTGGAACTCATCATAGGAGTAAAAACCATTGGTATCCCGGGCGACATAGGGCGAAATCATGCTGATTACCCGGTCAAATTCACCCTCAAACCAACCGCTGGCGAATACGTCTGTGATGAAAGCCTGGTATACATCGTGGTAGGAATCAAGCGTTTCTTCGCTGTTGAAGATCCAAGCAACCATAGGACGTGAGCTGACCTCTCCTGAGGATACTGGTGAATCAATAGGGGCATTGACTGTTGAGGTTGCACCGCCGTTTTTTTTCTGGCCGGCGCTGAAGCCGCCCATGGCCAGATTGTAGTCCCAAGGTATCATGGACATTACGCCGTCATCTTCATAAAGATAGTAATTGTGAACCATCATTCCGGTGTAGCTGTCATCGTTGCATAGGAAGTTGTGTACAGCCAGATAGCGGGTTACTGCGTCAGTATCAACAACGGATGTATCGCCCTCATTTAAAGCTTTGAGAGAAGAAATCAACCGCTGCTGATCTGCTTGGGTTATATCTGACTTGGCATTGTTAAAGATGTTGCTGTAGCTGGACGGATCATCATCGGTATAAATCAGCTTTACATCATTGCTGCCCATGCCGCCTCGAGGACCTATGCCTCCAAACCCCATATTAGTTGTGGAATCGCCTTCTGGCATTTCGGGCGGTTGCATGCCATCACCAAACATGCTGGAGGGATCGAAACCTTCGGGCGGTTGCATGCCATCACCAAACAGGCTGGAGGGATCGAAACCTTCAGGCGGTTGCATGCCATCACCAAACATTCTGGAGGGATCGAAACCTTCAGGCGGTTGCATGCCATCACCAAACATACTGGAGGGATCGAAACCTTCGGGCGGTTGCATGCCATCGCCAAACATGCTGGAGGGATCGAAACCCTGATTTTCCTGCATATTGGCATTGGGCAGGGCGGGTTGCTGGCTGCTGCCTTGATTGAACATTTCGCCATTTTGATTTAAATTGCTGAAACTAAAATTTTTGCCGTTGCCCTGGCCGCCACCAAAGGATAGGCTGTCAGGCTTGTATAAATCGCCGATTTCCTTGCCGTAGTTTCGCTGAAGGAAGCTTTCCTCTACGCCCTCTACAGCCAGGTACAGGCCCCAGGGCTCACCATTGACATTGATTTGCACAAAGCTGCACAAGGGCGAGGCTACGCCCATCTTGCCCATGAGGGTGTATGACAGGTAATCCTTGAGGTAGGTAGCATCTTGAATGAGGTTATTGAGGCTAAGCTTGTCCAGCCCGTGATAACTGCCGGACTGGTAATGGTCAAACTCTACCTTGAAGCTGTATCGGTTGTTTCCATAGGAAGCCACGGAAGTTAGTGATGTATTTCCTTTACCGCGAATAGCAACATTGCCGTACTTCTCACCGTCGATGACAAGTGTGCAGGCGGCGTATACCTCTTGCGTGCAAGTTTCTAAAAACGCATCCCAATCATCCATCACAATGTCGATGGTATGTACCTGGCTTTGGTCAAATAGGCGGTTCTCATAGCCCATCAGACGGTTTTCTTCCACCAGTCCAGTGGCTGCTGCGCCTATAAAAAGGCAGGTGATGGCAATGACCGCCGCAAGGATCAGGCAGCAGATGCGGTCAATGTTTTTGTGCTTGAGCATAACTGTTCCCTCATCCCATGTAGTCGCCGTTGTAGCTGACCAGCACGGCGCTGTGTACGCCATTCATTTCAGACAGTTCAGTAATGAAATCTGTATCATCCTTCATAAGGCGTACCTCATAGTTCAGTTCAATGTTGCCGCTTTGAGCGGTTTTGCTTTTGATCACTGCCTTTTCCACATGCTTGTTTAAAAATGCAATGGCAGCCTTTTCGGCTTCATGATTTTCGCAGGAAATCACCGCGATATAGGGATGATGTACTGCCTTGCGGTTGACAAACAACAACATCACAATACCGATCACTACGCTTCCGAATACTGCCAAGGGAATCATGCCGGCCGCCAATACGATGCCGGATGCGATGGACCAAAAAAGGAAGGCAATGTCCATGGGCTCTTTTATGGCTGTGCGGAAACGTACAATGGAAAGTGCGCCGACCATACCAAGGGACAATACCACGTTAGAAGTCACCGCCAGAATGGTCATCGAAGTGATCATTGTTAAAGCAATCAAGGTTCCGCCAAATCCAGAGGAATACATCACGCCGGAGTAAGTCTTCTTATACACAAAGAAGATAAACAAACCAACACCAAAGGCAAGTACAAGGGCGAGGACCATGTCCAGCAGGGAAACGCTGGTCACATTTTCTATAAAGCTGGACTTGAAAATATCAGAAAAGTTGGTCATTTAAATACATCCTTTCATTATATAACTCTCATTTTATCCATAAATTCGGCATTGACCATACTTGGAAAACGCACTGCAAGGGCGGTTTTTCACTTGTACGGCACGCCGGATGACAGATGGCAGATACTCGTCCCACTTCACTTCCAGCAGGATCACCGGATCTCCGGCAGGGATGGTCACACAATTGGGATTTAAAAAATCGGTGCAGTTCAGCCCTGTTCGGATATCATAGTCGATGGTCACGCGCACATTGCCTGGGGTATACACAAAGGGGATGCGGGTATAGTCCACAATGGTCTTGGGGCGCAGGCCCTGACTTTTCATCTTGCTGTACAGTTCTACAATCAGCCCCCGGCCGGATGAGGCCATCCAGGTTATATCTCCATGAACGATACGTTGGGCTTCCATAATCGTCAGGGATTCTGATACCTTGTAGCCCAGGCCATTTTGCTTGACCTTCTTCTCCAGGTGCATGAGGGAAGGGTCTCCGTTATAATATCGAATTCGAAACTTCTCCCGCTCATTTATTCCGTCCAGCTTTTCACGCAGGGCTTTATCGTAAAGATTGTCAAAGTATAAGCTGCGAATGTGATAGCATCCCTTATCTTTAGCATGGGGATCCAAATTGGCGACAGCCCGCATGTTCGCACAGATGGCAACCCGGTCCGCCATTGTGATCACGTGTTTTAGTTCATTGCGGTATTGCAATCACCTATCTCCTTTCCTGTAAAGTCATATCGTCTATATAAACATAGCATGAGGTTGTGGGTTTTAATTGACCCTTTTGTTAACGTTGTGTGAAAATGAAAACGAATGAACCATTATCGTTTTAATGAGATTACGGAATGAGCAGGCTTGCAAATATTTTTGGATAAACAAAAAATCCGAACGTTTCTACGTTCGGACCGTGGTGCGGGAAACAGGACTTGAACCTGCATGAAGGAACCTTCACTAGAACCTGAATCTAGCGCGTCTGCCAATTCCGCCATTCCCGCGTAATGATGGTGGATGGGGGTGGATTCGAACCACCGAAGTCTGAGACGGCAGATTTACAGTCTGCTCCCTTTGGCCGCTCGGGAACCCATCCATGTAAGGGTGTTCAATTGACAAAGTACCAGGTATTGTTCCTTTAGGGAAAATGGAGCTGACGATGGGACTTGAACCCGCA
>JAEYQQ010000163.1 GCA_023409955.1 Bacillota bacterium
CTGCCATATGACGCTCTACCCTTTACAGAATCACCAAAGCGTTGTATAATAACCGCAAGAAATTAGGTTCGTTTTCTAAACAATTTACTAGTGTCATCCGTCGGCGAGAAAGTCGGCGATGCGAAAAAAGAAAAAATGGGGGACTTTCTGTATGAAGAAACTGCTTGCTCTGCTCCTGTGTGCCGTGATGATGCTTGGTATCGCACCCTCTGCCCTGGCCGTCAACGAAGATCTAGAAGGCAAAGTTGTGATTTACACCTCTATGTACCAGTTCGTCATCGATATGATGGACGAAGCACTGGCCAAGGAATTTCCCAACCTGGATGTGGAATTCTTTTATGGTGGTACCGGCGCCCTGCAGACCAAGCTGGCCGGTGAAATGGAAACCGGTACCTTGGGCTGTGATATGATGCTGGTAGCGGAGCCCGCTTTCTCGCTGGAGCTCAAGGAAGGCGGCTGGCTGGAGGCCATGAAAGCTGACAGCACAAAACTCCGCTTCTCCTATGACGAGGAAGGCTACTGGTATCCTGTGCGCGTGTGCAACATGGTGCTAGCTTATAACCCCGAAAAGTATTCAGCCGAAGAACTGCCCAACAGCTTTAAAGACTTTGCCTATGACGAATCTGTCAAGGGCATGATCTCCATGGGCAACCCGCTGACCTCCGGTACCACCATGGCTGCCGTGGCCGCGCTGAGCGACAAGTACGGCTACGAGTATTTCAAGGCCTTGGGCAACAACGGAGTCATGATCGAGTCCGGCTCCACGGCACTTGCCAAGCTCCAGACCGGCGAGTGCAAGATGGTGATGATTCTGGAAGAGTCCGTCCTGAAGGTGCGCAAGGAAGAGGGCAGCCAACTGGCCTGCATCTATCCCACGGACGGCAACATCATGATCCCCTCCACCGTCATGACCGTTGCGGAAGACCGCAGCGCCAACATGAACATCGAAGCCTGCCAGGCAATTACCGACTGGCTGCTGAGTGAAGAAGGACAAAAGTACGTATTGGAAGGCTACATGCACAGCGTATTCGCCGGCATGAAGGAAGTTCCCTATGACTCCATCGACACCGACGGTTTGATTGAGACAGATATGGGCGTTGATTGGGTTCGTTGCTACACCCAGCGCGAGGAAATCCGCACCAATTTCCAAGAAAACGTGACCATTCCTGAAAATAAGTAAGAAGCATCTGGGGCTGCCGTGATGGCGGCAGCTCCCGTTTCCGCTTCGGCGGCCCAAAAATTAAGAAAATGGGCGACGTGTGTCATGGCGCACGACGCCCTATTTAATAAAATGCGGTGCATAAATTTAATGCGACAATGAAGGAGTGCAGGCAGATGATGAACGATATGCGGCCTCAGGCGCAGCTGAAAAATCAGCGGGATCTGGAACCGTTCTTCGTGAAGACCGCTTTGGCTGTGCTGTTGGCTGTAGGTGTCCTGATGATCGTCGTAGGTATGCTGGGTATGAATTCCTTTACTGCGTCTGGTTATGACTCAGAAAAAGGCTATACGTATATTTACCAGATGAAAGGCGAGATTGACAGGCATTATCGGGAGGCAATCGCCCCAGCCATCGAAACACTCACGGCGGAAGAGCAGGCTCGAACCAGCCACAAGATGAATGCGATGCTGTTGTCCTACTGGACAGAACTCCTAGGGGACGAGGAGGTTGCAAAGACCGATTTGGAGGCCTTTGTGGCGTCTCTTCCTGAGGAGAAGCAGGTCGGAGCCACTGTTCGGCTGTTCGATGCAGCTTTAGCGGTAGATGGCCCCAAGGTTTCCTCCAAAACCAAAAAGCAGCTCGCCGCTATGGATGCATCCACACGCATGGCTTTTCGCCGTGATGTGCTCCTCAATTTGACCGACGAGTCTGTTGAATTGCCCGAGGCAGCGATGAATGCCGTAGAAGGGATGGAGGGGACGGAGCGCGACCTCCTGCTTTTACAGCTGTTCCTAATCAGCGGTAGCGAAAGCAGCGAATCCATACCCTCTGAAATGGCCAACAACTTGAAAAAAGCAGTTCGCAAGAACGAAGCACGTCTGGACGCGTACAAGAAAGCCGTGTCCGGCGACGTTGGTTGGGCAACACAATTGGTTGTATCCCGGAGCCGCACGGTCATCATGCTGGGCGTTATTCTGGCACTTGATGTTTTAATGCTGGCCTTCCTTTTGAGCGTGGACCGCAGCTGGCATTTTGATATGAAGTGGATCATCATTTTACTGATCATCGACTTCATGTTGCTGTTCCAGATGCTGCCGCTTATCTATCTGTTGGTCAAAGCGTTCTTCCCCAATGGCAGCTTTACACTGGAAACTTTTTCGCGCCTGTACACCTATGCTATGAACTGGAGCGCGCTGAAGAATACGTTGATCGCCGCTTCGGCGACAATGGTGCTTGGCACGCTAATCGCCTTCCCGTTGGCCTGGCTGGTGGGCCGCACCAACCTTTATGGCAAGAAGCTTTTCCGTTCCCTGTTTGTGCTCACCTATATGGTGCCGCCTTATGTAGGCGCAATGGCATGGCTGCGCCTGCTCAACCCCAATGTGGGCGATATCAATATTTTTCTGCGCCATCTCTTCGGCATGGCGGCGGATGCGACCGGCCCCATCAACATTTATTCGCTGGGCGGCTTGATCTGGGTGTTGACCACATTCTACTATCCCTATGCGTTCATCACAATTTCTCGCGCCATGGAGAAGATGGACCCGACATTGGAGGAAGCCAGCCGCGTCTCCGGCGCCTCTCCGATCAAGACGCTGTTCACCGTTACCCTTCCGATGATGACTCCGTCGCTCATCGCTGGCGCACTGCTGGTCTTCGTATGTGCAGCCAGTTGCTACGGCATCCCGTCCATCATTGGTGCGCCGGGGAAGGTGCACACCATCACCACCCGTATCATTGAGTATTACGGCTTGGGTACTCAGGGCTTGAACGACGCGACCGGCCTGGCTGTCTTCCTGATGGTGATCGCCATCATCGTGCTTTATGTATCTGACTTTATCATGGGCAGACGCCAGTACATCACCGTCAGCGGCAAGTCTACACGCCCCAACATCGTCGATCTGCGCAAATGGCGTATCCCGCTAACGGTGCTGGTCAGCTTGTTTGCCGTGGTAGTGATTCTGATTCCCTTCGCCACTATCTTGACCACCTCGTTCAAGGTGGACGTGGGCAAAAGCCTGAGTGATGCGGGCAACTTCACCTTAGGTCAGTGGGCGCTGATCTTCTCGCGTGAGGAGACGATGGAATGCCTGAAGAACAGCCTGATCTTCGGCGCAATGACAGCAACGGTGGGGATTGTGATCGCTTGCGTCATGAGTTATCTGCTGCAGCGCACCCGCATCCGTGGCCGCAAGCTGCCGGATTTCATGATTACGCTGGGCAGCGGAACGCCATCCGTCGTAATCGCTCTGGGCCTGATCATGACGATGAAGGGCGATTTCGGAGTCAACATTTACAACACCGCCTACATCATGATCGTTGCCTACCTTATTAAATATCTCATGATGGGCATGCGCACCGTGGTATCGGCCATGAGTCAGATTCACGTCTCTTTGGAGGAATGCTCGCAGATCTCCGGCGCAAGCTGGACTCGCACCATGTTCAAGATCACCGGACGGTTAATTTTCCCTTCCATCGCAGCTGGCTGGTTTTTGATCTTCATTCCCTCCTTCTATGAGCTGTCCATGACAACGCTGCTCTATTCCAACACCACAAAGACCATTGGCTTCCAGCTTTATGAATACTGGACCTTCACCTCACAGCCGCAGGCATGCGCAATGGCGTTTGGCATACTAATGATCGTTGTGGCGTTAAACTTTATTCTTAACAAGCTAACCAAGGGCGAATTTTCCATCTGATGGGATTGAGGGAGTGCAAAAACGATATGGCAAGCGTAATTATTCAAAATGTTACCAAAACCTTCGGAAATACGGTCGTGCTTGAAGCGTTTAACGCGACGTTTGATAACGGCGAGTTCATCACATTGCTGGGCCCCTCCGGCTGTGGCAAAACCACCATGCTGCGCATCATCGCCGGTTTTGAAAAACCCACCTCTGGTAGCATTCTGTTTGATGACAGGGTCGTTTCTAGTGATACTGTCTTTCTCCAGCCTGAAAAGCGAGACATCGGCATGGTTTTCCAGTCCTATGCTGTGTGGCCACATATGACCGTTTTTGATAACGTGGCCTACCCGCTCACCATCAAAAAGGTTGACAAAGCAACCATCAAGCGGAAGGTGGAGCGCGTGCTGGAGGCGGTGCACCTTATTCAGTATGCAGACCGCATTCCCAGCCAACTCTCTGGCGGACAGCAGCAGCGCGTTGCGCTGGCTCGAGCACTGGTAGCGGAGCCCGCTTTGCTCCTCCTGGATGAGCCGCTTTCGAACCTGGACGCCAAGCTGCGTGAATCCATGCGTTTTGAGATCAAGGAGATCCAGCGCGAATACGGTATCACCGTTGTTTACGTCACCCATGACCAGACTGAAGCCATGGCCATGAGCGACCGCATCGTCGTCATCAACCGCGGCGTAATCCAACAGATCGGTTCGCCCCGGGAGATTTATACCAATCCCGCCAATCCTTTCGTGGCGGATTTCGTTGGTAAGATTGAGTTCCTAGAGGGCGAGATCAAGGCCGGCTGTATTGAGCTAGATGGCTGTGGGCAGAGGCTGCCCTACGAGGGTTCCCTAAAAGGTAAGGTTATAGTAGGCATTCGGCCCGAGCAGGTTCAGTTCGTGGCTGAGGGTGAAGGCAATCTAAGCGGAGAGGTCAAGTCGCATTTCTATCTAGGCGATGTTGACGACTGCCGCATCGATTTGGGCGGCGGCAAGGAAGTACGTATCATCGCCGATCCCTACGAGAGCCTGGGCGTCACCTGTGGCAAGAAGGTCAGCCTGAAAGTGCGCAATTTCCATGTCTTTTCGCAGCAGGAATCCATTACGAATTTCCGTAAGATTCTAACCTGATCAATGTTCTCTCCTATATTGAGTGGAGGCCGTTTACACGGTCTCCACATTTTTTGTATTTTTCTTTTGAAGATGCTAAGCAGTATAGTCATTAGTTCTCGATACCTGTATACGAAGAGGTTCTCGTCATATACAGACTGAAACATTTTCTTAAGGGCATGTGAATATCGTTATTGAATCGACACACTTCAATCGCATATCTCTTTTTCAAAAAATCTCACTTATGCTTTTTGACATGCACCGTCCCAAAATAGCAGGGTTTGCCAAAGCCATGTCGAATAATCCCAAATTATACAATATATAAAATTCCATGGCCTTTAGACTCATTTGCAATGGCATGGGCTTAGAACATATTGGGGGCAGATGAATGACAATCGACAAGAAGCAAAAAGGAACAGAACTTATCCTATTCTTAACAGGACGGTTGGATACCATCACCGCGCCGCAGCTGGAAGGCGAGCTTAAAGCGATCCTTAATGGTATCAAGGCGCTGACTTTGGACTTTTCGGGGCTGGAGTACCTGTCTTCGGCAGGGTTGCGGGTGATTCTGGCGGCGCAAAAAGTGATGGGTAAGCAAGGGAAAATGGTGATCCGTAACATCAATCAGATCATCATGGAAGTGTTTGAGGTAACCGGTTTTTGCGACATTCTTACAATTGAATGATCGCGCTTGGGAGGAATGTATGGCTCAGATAACCATTCCCGCCCGTATTCAATACCTGGGTGATTTGCTAGATTTCTTGTCAGCGCAGATGGATGCGGCAGGCATTGGCGCGGCGCAAAAGCATGCCATCGCCATCGTAGCCGAGGAGGTCTTTGTGAATATATCTAGCTACGCTTATGTGCCTGTTGAGGGAGATGCGATTGTCCGAATGGACATCGGTGCAGATAGCATAGCGCTGGAGTTTTCGGACGGCGGCAGGCAATATGATCCGCTCAGCCACGAGGACCCAGATACCACGCTTACCATCGAAGAACGGGATATCGGGGGCCTTGGGATACTGATCGTTAAAAAAATGATGGACCAAGTTGAATACCGCTATGAGGGCGGCAGGAATGTCCTGTCCCTTATAAAGGCTCGCAGATAAAGGGGAGAATCTTTTGGCGCAGATCCTGGAAAGCCGGGCCTATTGCGGCAAGATCATTTATGGTGATAAGCATTTCCACTTCGGTGCAGCGCTGCCGGAGGATGCTTTTGCAATAGCTAAGTTGTATTCATCCATTGCTATTGCAAAGCACAATTATCTTGAGAAGCTCACTCCTGGTCCTATGGATTTTAGCTGTACCGGGGGAATGTTCGCCATACACAGTGAACAGAGCATTTTAACGGAAATGGACAGCGGGAAGTCGCTGTTTGCCATGGTGCGCGATGAATGCGGCGAACCAGCGTCGCTGTTATGGGTATCGACCGAAGACCCGGGCTTCGATTTATTTTTAAAAAGTCGCACCCAACTGCCAGGGGCAGAACACGCCTGTCGTCAGTTGCATAAGGCGGCAGTGCGGGGTACGCTGATCTTTACTCGGGAGATTATCGTGGCTCCCCAAAGCCCCCCATGTATGGCAAAGCTGCTGCTGTATACGGTCTTTAGCACAATGAATTCTTTGGGATACACACATACTCCCATTGAGGTGTACAAGGCGCTATCCTACCGCGAAGGCGATCGAGAGCACGAAGTGATGATGCGCAACGATCGGAGCTTTCATCTGGCTCTCCGGACTGGTGCACAGTTTCTAGGGCTGAACAGCCTGCGCGAAATCACACTGCAGGAAGTCCCTGTAACGGTTCTCATTGAGCCGCAGATGCTCTGTTTTGATTTTGTCCAAACGCTGCCAAAGCTAAAAGATTCGCTCAAAGGATTAGGCGCATACATTGTATTTGACAACGATACTATATGTTTTAATGGAGGCACATCATGGTCACCCGCAGGAATGGAGCATCCATCAGAAGGCGCATATTCAGTGCGTTTTTAGCGGTTTCCATATTATCCCTTTTGGTCAGCGGAGCAATCGCTGCGATGGGGATATTTCGGCTGCGCGATGCATCTAATGCCAGCAACAACCTGATAGGCACCCAGGCTGCCCAAAGCAGCGGCGAGGCGCTGATCCGGCAGGCACTAGGTGACATCACCGCACTAGCCGGTGTCAAGGCTCAATTGATTGGTAGCAGCTTAGAGGATACCGTAAAGACGCTGACTCTTCTGTCAGAACTTATCAGCGATATATACCGGAACAAGGAGAATTACCGACTGATCCCCTTTACGCATCCAAAATTTCATACCGACGGGGGACGGCAGATGCAATGGATACTTTCCCCGGGTATGACGGCCTACACCACCGGTCTAGAGCAGGACCTTGTGGAAGCGGGCATTTTGGAGGAAACATATCTGCTGGGTAACATGGGTGTCTTGTATGAAACGGTGATGCGGAGTAACCCAAACATTTCATCCATATACACTACCTCCAAGTCGGGGCTGAACACCGGTTATGACGATAAGTCACTCTCCAAGATCACCAAGGATGACGTCTCCACCCATGTGGTTGAACTGCGCTCGGAAGATGTGTCATGGTATCAAGAACCCAAACGCACGCTGAAACCCCATATCACCGATACCTATCTGGACCGATTTGGGCGCGGGCTAACCATTACCATGTCGGCTCCCTATACCGATGAGGATGGCGCGTTGTTAGGGGTGGTCGGCCTGGATATGCTGATCGGCGACCTGGTGGAAAACGTGCTGAACACCACGGTAGGAGAAAGCGGTTACGCAGTACTGCTAAAAACATATGATTCTGGAGATGCGATGGTGATTGCCGCCCCGGGCCTTAACAGCAGCAACGAAGCGAACATGAAAGCTTTTCTTGGCGAGAGCGCGACAGCCACACTGGAGCAGATGCGCAGCGCCCAAAGCGGCACGGTGGAGTCCATGGTAGCCATTGGCGGCAAGCTCACAGACGTATACATCGTATGGGCGCCGGTGCCTGTCACAGGATGGACATACGCCATCGTGCTGCCCTCCGGAGAGATAAGCGCGCCGTCTGACAACATTCAGGATCTCATCAACGGCATGACCGATGGTGTAGTCAGGGATGCTGACATGAACGTCCTGCGCATGTTCGGTATGCTAGCCGTGCTACTGATGTGCGCTATGGGCCTGGTGGCACTGGTGGCCCGGAACGTATCGAGGAAAATTACCGGGCCGATTACTGCGCTGATTGAGGACATCAGTGCTGTGAGCAACGGAAACTTCAACTACACCTCCACCATTCACACTGGTGATGAGATCGAGATGCTGAGCCTAAGCTTTGAGAATATGGCGGGCGAACTGCAGGATTATATCAAAAACCTCGCCAAAGTTACCGCTGACAAGGAGCGGATAGCCACAGAGCTGAACGTTGCCACAAGGATCCAGGCCAGTATGCTACCTTGTATTTTCCCCCCGTTTCCAGAACGACATGAGTTTGATCTGTACGCTTCCATGCTACCAGCCAGAGAAGTGGGCGGCGATTTCTACGACTTTTTCCTGGTGGATAATGACACGCTGGCGATTGTCATAGCTGACGTCTCCGACAAAGGCGTGCCGGCAGCCCTGTTTATGGTGATTGCCAAAACCATCATCAAGAACAACGCCTGCTCTTGCATGCGGCCTGGGGAGGTGTTTGCGGCGGTAAACAACAGACTGTGCGAGAATAACGAGGAAGGGATGTTTGTTACCGCATTCATGGGGTTTTACCATATTAAAACTCACCAGTTTGTTTACGTGAATGCCGGGCACAATCAGCCGCTGCTTTTAAAGTCCGGCGGTGATTATGCATTCTTAACAGCCAAGCCAAATTTGGTGATGGCGGGCATGGAGGGTACGGTTTACAAAGAACATGAACTGACGCTAGAGCCAGGCGATTCTTTATTTTTGTATACCGACGGCGTAACCGAAGCGGTCAACCGCGACCTGAAGTTGTTTTCGGATGCAAGGCTTCTGGCTGCTGTGAACCGCTGCCGTACACTGCCACTTAAGGACCAATTAGCTCAAGTCAAAAAGGAGATTGATGCATTTGCGGATGGGGCTGAACAAGCGGATGACATTACGATGCTTGCGCTGAAGATTAATGATCCTGGATGAAATAACGTCAGCAGGCGATGCTCTTTGACGCTTTGTCGGACAAAAGATAAACTCTTCCAAGATGGGGATGGAAAGCACATGAATGAAAAGCTATTTCGCAAAAACAGCCTGGACAAAGTAACCGGGCCGGAGCAGCTGGATGAGTACATCAAGGTGGCAAAGCCAGGCCTATGGGTGACGCTGACGGCCATCGGTGTATTGCTGCTTGCTGTCTTCATATGGGGTTTTTACGGCACGCTGCCTACCACCATTTCGGCGGTAGGGGTAGTGAATGCGGGTGAAGTGAAGTTGTATCTGCCTATGGAGCAGGCTGATAAGGTGCACGCAGGAATGCCCATAAAGGCAGGTGACGCCTTGGGTACGGTTATATCGGTAGCAAAGACACCACTATCCAAGGCTGAAATCAAGGCTGAGCTGCAAAGAGACTATTTCGCGGAAACACTAAATCTTGCCGACTGGAACGTACCTATAGCCGCCAGTATCCCTGGCCTTTCGGACGGCGTGATGCCGTTAGTAATAACGTTGCACTCGGTAAAACCCCTAGACTTTTTTTTGAACTGAGGACGGTACAATGAAACGAACTTACGTTAAAGTGCCTGTCGTCATGCAGATGGAAGCTCTAGAGTGCGGCGCAGCCTGCCTGACCATGGTGCTGGCCTACTATAAAAAGTGGCTTCCGCTGGAAAGGGTGCGCGCCGATTGCTGCGTATCCCGGGACGGATCTAGCGCAAAAAACCTGCTGCTGGCGGCACGCAGTTACGGGCTGGACGCCAAGGGCTACCGGATGGAGCCCGAGCAGCTATTGAAGCAGAGCAAGTTCCCCTGCATTATCCACTGGAACTTCAATCACTTTGTGGTGCTCAACGGCTTTAAGCAGGGCAAGGCTGTTATCAACGATCCGGCCCGCGGCACCGTAGAGGTGCCCATGGCGCAGTTTGATGAATCGTTTACCGGCGTGGTGCTGATGTTTGAAAAATCCCCCACTTTTACCCCAGACGGCAAGCCCATGAGCGTGGTGGGCTTTGTAAAAAAGCGGCTTCGGGGCGCGGGGGCAGCACTAGCCTTTACCATCGTCATTGGGATCTTCGGGGTAATCACTGGCCTTTTTTCCACTGTATTTTCGCGCGTATTCATGGATCGGCTGCTCACAGGGCAAAACCCCGATTGGCTGATGCCCTTCCTTATGGCCCTTGCGGCGTTCTCGGCGCTGCAGTTGATTATCGGTTTTGTACAGACCCATCACTCGCTAAAAATTGAAGGTAAGCTTGCCATTACCGCCAATGCCAGCTTCATGTGGCACGTGCTCAGGCTCCCGATGGAGTTTTTCTCCCAGCGCATGGCAGGTGATATCAGCTTGCGGCAATCAGAGAACGAGACGGTGGCCTCGTCCCTGGTAAAGCAGATAGCGCCGCTGCTATTGAACTTTGTGATGCTTGTGTTCTACCTGGCGGTGATGATTCGCTACAGCCTGCTTCTGACGATAGTGGGTATCTCATCGCTGGTGATCAACATGCTGGTGGGACAGTACATCTCCAGAAAGCGTGTAAACCTGACCCGTGTTGCCATGCGGGATAGCGGCAAGCTGGCAAGCGCCACGGTGGCAGGTGTGGAGATGATTGAGACCATCAAGGCTAGCGGTGCAGAAAATGGATATTTCGAACGCTGGGCGGGTTATCAGGCATCAGTAAATGCGCAGGGTGTAAAGGCCGCTAGGCTCAACCAATCTCTAGGCAAGATTCCCATGCTGGTAAGCTCGTTGACCAATCTCGCTATTCTTATGTTAGGCGCAATGCTGATCATGAACGGCCAGTTTACCGTGGGCAAGCTGCTGGCGTTTCAGGGCTTCCTGGCCTCGTTCATGTCCCCGGCCTTGAGCTTTTTAAGCCTGAATCAGACAATGCTGGAAATGCGAACCGGCATGGAGCGCATTGAAGACGTGATGGAGTATCCCGTGGACGTCCAATACGCCCCTGCTCAGGAACTTATGGAACAGGATTTCTCCAAGCTTTCAGGGGCGCTTTCCATGCAGAGTGTTACCTTCGGTTATTCACGGCTTGGCGTGCCGCTGATTGCGGACTTTAACCTTACGCTAAAGCCAGGCAGCCGGGTAGCGTTTGTCGGACCATCCGGCTGCGGCAAGTCAACGTTGGCCAAGCTCATCTCGGGGCTGTACAAGCCCTGGAGCGGGGTGATCTCCTTTGACGGAAAGATGATGGACCAGATCCCACGGGTGGTTTTGACCGGTTCGCTGGGCGTGGTGGACCAGGATATCATTCTGTTTGAGGATACCATTGCCGCCAATATCAAAATGTGGGATACCTCCATTGAAGACTTTGAAATGATCCTGGCTGCCCGCGACGCCAAGCTGCACGAGGACATCATGGGTCGGGACGGCGGATACCAGTACAAGATCATGGAAAACGGAAAAGACTTTTCTGGCGGACAGCGGCAACGCATGGAGATCGCCAGGGTGCTTGCGCAGGACCCGACGATCATCATCATGGACGAGGCCACTTCAGCGTTGGATGCCAGGACCGAGTATGAAGTAATGAAGGCGATCAAGGACCGTGGAGTGACCTGTATTGTGGTGGCGCACCGGCTCAGCGCCATCCGCGACTGCGATGAGATCATCGTTATGGACAAGGGGAAGGTAGTCGAGCGCGGTACACATGAGGATCTGTATGCGCTGGGTGGGTTGTATACAAGTCTTGTGAGCAACGAGTGAGAGGAGCGCGTCATGGGCTGGTTTGATGAGCAACTGAAAAGCCGGATACAGAATGATGAAGACAGCTTCGTCCAGTCTTTAGACGAGCTGTCCGGCATTGTCATGGGCAAACAGGCAGCCCAGGCGCGTATAGATGATTGTACGCAGGCTGCCAATGCCATTGGTGAGATCCTTAAATACTTTCGCGTAAAGCCGGTGGAGGTACCCGACAGCCTTTCGGGATTGGACGAGCAACTGGAATACATGATGCGTCCCACCGGTATCATGCGCCGCAAAGTCAAACTGATCGAAGGCTGGTATCAGGATGCTATCGGGCCACTGCTTGGGCACACCGCCGACGGATGCCCGGTGGCGCTTTTGCCCAGCGATATTATGGGCTATGCATATTATGACTACACGCAAGGCAAGCGGGTGAAGGTGGACAAAGAAAGCGCCGCCAGCCTGGAGCAGGAAGCCATCTGCTTTTATAAGCCGCTGCCGCTGAAGAAAATCGGTATTGGCGATCTGCTCCTTTTCATAGCCCAGACGCTGGCGGTTAGCGATTTGATTTTCATTGCCCTGGCTGCGCTGGCATCTACCTTGCTTGGCATGCTGATGCCCTATGTTAACAACCAGCTGTTCAGTACGGTCATTCCCAGCGGCAAACAGGTACTATTGCCGCCGCTGGCAACGCTGATGATTGGCGTAAGCATGTCAACAATGCTAACAGGCATCACGCGCTCACTGATTATGGAGCGGGTTCAGACCAAGATGAACATTGCTGTGCAGGCAGCGTCCATGATGCGGGTGCTCTCCCTTCCCGTTTCCTTCTTTAAAAAATACAGTTCAGGTGAGATCTCCAGTCGCGTGCAGAGCATCAACAGCCTATGCAACATGCTGGCCAGCACCATTCTTTCCACAGGATTGACCAGCCTGTTTTCCCTCGTGTACATCGGGCAGATCGGCGGGTATGCGCCAGGGCTGATGGCCCCCTCGCTGATGGTCATGTTAGCCACGACGGTAATCTCGCTGATCACGACGCTTTTGCAGACCAAGCGCTCCGAGCATGCTATGAAGCTGGGGGCGCGACTGTCAGGGCTTGTTTTTGCCTTGTTTTCCGGCGTGCAAAAAATACGGCTTGCTGGAGCGGAGCGGCGTGCATTTTCTAAATGGTCGGGGGTGTACAGCCAAGCGGCCAGGCTGCGGCATGCTCCACCGCTGTACATGCAGCTTTTTCCACTTCTTTCGTCAGCCGTGACCATGTTGGGTACGATTGCCATCTATTATTATGCGGTTACCTCCAGCGTGGGGGTGGCTGGATATATGGCATTCAACGTGTCCTACGGCATGCTATCC
>JAEYQQ010000195.1 GCA_023409955.1 Bacillota bacterium
GCGGCCAGGCCATCATTGATGAGCGCGCCGAAGCTTTCGCCAAGTACTATACCGAATAATCCATTGTATCCACACGGGGAGGAGGGTTTTACATCCTCCTCCCCTGTTTCTATGTTTCCATGCTGAAAAGCGCCTGCAAGTTAAAATGCATTTTTATATCCTGTTTTCAACACAGCCTATCTTTATGATATTGCCCATGAGGGGGGAGGACATACCATGCTGCTGCTCAATGACGGCTGGCAATTTGCCAAGGAAGAGCCTCGTGACTTTGTACCTGTTCAACTGCCTCACGACTGGCTCATTTCCGACACCAGCAATCTGTATGAAAGCGGAATTGGCTATTACCGCCGCACACTAGATTCCAGCTTTCTGAAAGGCGGACAGCAACTATTTTTACGTTTTGACGGTGTATATATGGATACCACCGTTTTCGTCAACGGCCAAGCCGCCGGAGTTTGGAAAAACGGCTGCACCGCCTTTACCATAAACATCACCAACCTCATAAGCCATGTCAAGCTTAACGAGATACTTGTACAAGTAGACTACAAATCCCCCAGCGCACGCTGGTATACCGGCGCAGGCATTTACCGTGATGTGTTTCTGATTGTCAAGGATGTTTGCTATTTCGTGCCCGACGGCATGTATGTATCCACCTATCAGGAAGACGGGGCCTGGCAGTATGACGTACAGGCGGAAGTGGTGTCTGACGGCCGTCCATACGACCTTCGTCATTCGCTGCTGGACATACATGACGGCATTATTCCCTGGGATATCACTCATCCCAAGCTTTATACCCTGCGCTCCGAATTGATTGTTGACGGGCATGTAATGGATACAGAGGAGACTCAAATCGGTTTCCGCACCATTTCCATAACCTCCGACAAAGGCTTTTTTTTAAATGGAAGGCATGTAAAACTAAAAGGCGTATGCCTGCACAGCGACCTGGGCGCGCTGGGCGGGGCCGTTTACAAGGATGCGATAAGGCGTCAGCTTGCCATCATGCAAAGCATGGGCGTCAATGCCGTCCGTACCGCCCACAACCCGCCAGCCAAGGCCTTTATGGAACTGACGGATGAGATGGGCATCCTGGTAATGTCCGAACTTTCGGACACCTGGCGCAGGCCGAAAAACACCTACGACTACGCCCGGTATTTTGATGAGTGGATTGAATACGATGCCGCCTCCTGGATTAGAAGAGATCGTAACCACCCCTCCCTGATTCTGTGGAGCATCGGCAATGAAATACAGGATACACACATCGATGCCCAAGATGGCGCAAACACCATGATTCGTCTGATGGACCTGGTCAGGGAGCATGACCCTCGCCGCAACGCAGAACTCACCTTCTGCTCCAACTACATGCCCTGGGAAAACACGCAAAAGTGCGCCGACATCATCAAGGTGGCCGGGTATAACTACGGCGAAAAATATTACGCTGCCCATCACGCCGCTCATCCGGACTGGATCATATACGGCGGGGAAACCTGCTCCACCGTGCAAAGCAGGGGCATATACCATTTCCCCTTGAGCAAGTCCGTATTGGCGGATGACGACCTGCAGTGCTCCGCCCTTGGCAACAGCACCACCAGCTGGGGTGCCAAAAACGTGGAGAGCTGCATTCTTGGTGACCTGCAAACCCCCTATTCTATGGGGCAGTTTATTTGGGCAGGCCAGGACTACATTGGTGAACCTACTCCCTACCACACGAAAAACGCCTATCTTGGCCACGTGGATACCGCCGGGTTCCCCAAGGACTCTTATTATCTGTTCAAAGCCGGATGGACTGATTTTGCGAAAGAACCCACGATCCACCTATACCCTTATTGGGATTTTTCTCCCGGCCAAAGCATTGATGTCCGGGTTTGCTCCAATGCCCCTTACGTGGAGCTGTTCCAGGATGATAAGAGCATGGGCAGGCGAAAGCTTGACGGACAGCTGGTTGCCAATTGGCAGCTTTGCTATCACCCTGGCGTTATCAAGGCTGTAGCCTATGATAACGCCGGCACAGTTGTTGCAACGGCACAACGGCATTCCTTTTCTGATGCCGTCGCCCTAAATGTGCATGATGATATTTGGGGTCAGCTGCACTTTTACACCATCACCGCCTTGGACAAGCAAGGCAATATTGTAGAAAATGCTAATCGAAGGGTTTTTATTTCCGTATCTGATGGCACACTACTAGGCATGGACAACGGCGACGCAACGGACTATGACCAGTATCAGTCGGACAACCGGCGAATGTTTTCCGGTAAACTGCTGGCCATTGTGAAAGCTAATCCCAATAAAACCCCTATCCTTTCGGCAAAGTTTTGTGAAAAGGATATCCCTGTACGCAAAGTGGAACTGACATCCAACGGATACAACGTAACGGCCAAGTTATTTCCTGAAAATGCATCCTATAAAGATCTTCTCTGGCGCGTAACCGATATCGGGGGCATCGACAGCCCCCTTGCCATCCTAAAGGTGTCGGCAGATGGCCAAAGCGCAACACTGCTCCCCAGGGGCGACGGCGTAGCCTATATGCGCTGCTCCCCAAAGAATGGACGTAACCACGCTGCCTTTATTTCAACGATACAGTTTACCCTATCAGGCCATGGCAAGCCCTTCCTTGATCCCTACAACTTTGTCTCCGGGGGCCTGTATACAAAGAGCAATGTAGAATTGACCAACGGCAACGATCGGGGGGTAGCTACCCTCCGGGACGGAGAAAGCCATGTAGGCTTTGAAAACCTTGACTTTGGAACCTACGGCAGCGACGAAATCACCCTGCCCCTGTTCCCTTTGGAGAAATCCGCCTTCACCTTTGGTGTGTGGGAAGGGATGCCAGGGGAAGACGGTAGAAAAATCTGCGACCTGCATTATGATTGGGGCTCTATATGGAACACTTATCAGCAGGTTACCTGGAAGCTGCCGCAAAGGCTTAAGGGCGTCACCACCCTATGCCTGGTTTTTAACCGAAAGGTGCACATCAAGGGGTTCCGATTTACAAGGCTTGAAAAAGCCTTCCAACGGCTTTCAGCCTGTGAGAGCGACGCTAAGTACGGTGATTCATACACGGTAATGGATGAGGCCATTGTAAATATCGGCAACAATGTTACACTTACGTATAAGGATATGGATTTTGGCTTCCATGGCACAAGCCATGTAGCATTGTGCTGGCGCTCAACACTAGCCCGCAATGCGATCCAGTTTGTATTTTCTGGCGAGGATGGCGAGTCCCGCTTGATGGTGGATGTGGGCCAGGCATTGGAGTACGAAAACCAGACCTTTGCCTTGGGCGGCACAATCACCGGCCGGCAAACCGTATCACTGGTATTCCTGCCCGGTTGCCAGCTGGACCTTCATTGGCTTCAATTTCTGTAATGATGAGCCAAAGGACTTCAGCGCATTCAACGAAGGTATTGCTGCATGCATCCGAAGGTCCAGGGCGATCGGAAAGCCCTGGTCGCACCCACAGGGGCGAAATACTTCTTTCAATGCATGCATCCGAAGGTCCAGGGCGACGGTCAAACCCTGGTCGCACCCGCAGGGGCGAAATCCCTCTTTTAATGCATGCATCCGAAGGCCAAGTGCGACGGTCAAGCCCTAGTCGCACCCGCAGGGGCGAAATACCACTGCCTCAACAATGTATTTGCTCATGCCTTGCATGCAACAGAATCCAAAGGATTCAATGCAATCGTCAAAAGGTCCTAGGCGACGGTCAAGCCATCGCCGCACCCGCAGGGGCGAAATACCTCTTTCAATGCATGCATCCGAAGGTCCAGGGCGACGGTCAAGCCCTGGTCGCACCCGCAGGGGCGAAACACTTCTTCCATTATCCCACCCTTCCTGCATCTGCATTCTCCATTGACAGTCCCGGTTGCACCCATTATGATAAAACATAGAAAAAAGGGGGGTGTGCCTTTGTCTGTAACCATCAAGCAGATTGCCGACATGTGCGGCGTATCCCGGGGCACTGTGGACCGGGTGCTGAACAAACGGGGCAAGGTGCACCCAGAAACCAAGGCGCTGATTGAAGAGACCATCGCCAAGCTGGACTATACCCCCAACATTGCCGGCAAGGCCCTGGCAGTCAGAAAACGTCCCCTGACCATCGGTGTTGTGCTGTCTTCAGAGGGTAACCCTTTCTTTGACGATGTAATCCGGGGCATCCACCAGGCCCAGCGAGAACTTAAAGATTTTGGCGTACGCGTCAAGCTGCGAAAGCTCCGCGGGTATGTGCCCAAAGAGCAGCTACATCAAATAGCTATGTTGAAAGAAGAAAAAATGGATGCATTGATTCTGCATCCCATCTTTGACCCTGCCATTTCCAAAGCCATCGGTGATCTTGAAGAAGAAGGAATCGTCACCGTTACCGTTAACACCGATATCCCCGACAGCCAGCGACTTTTTTATATAGGCAGCGATTATGAAAAAGGCGGCATGATGGCCGCAGGCATGGTTTCCCTCATGATGCAGGGGCGTGCAACGCTTGGCATTGTCAAAGGGGCCGACAACATACTGGGCCACAGGCAGCGGTTGGACGGCTTTTTGCGCCGTCTTCAGGAAGGCATGGAAAGCATTCACGTTGTGGATTATGCCAGCGCCCAGGACGACGACGCCATTGCATACGTTTCTACCAAGGATATGCTAGAACGAAATCCGGGCATCGACGCCTTGTATGTAGTAGGTGCCGGCATGGCAGGCGTATGCCGCGCTCTGATCTCACTGCAACTTGAAAAAAAGGTAGCGGTGGTGGGGTTTGACAGTGTACCTGATACCGTGGAAATGATGAAAAAAGGCATTGTGCGCTCCGTCATCTGCCAGCATCCATTTACACAAGGCTACAGAGCTGTGCGAGCTGCCTATGATTACTTGGTTGGCAACGTTAAGCCAGACCCGGAATACTGCTTGGTGCAAAATGAGATCATGATACTGGAGAGCTTATAACAAAACGCCGCAGTCAATTGGCTGCGGCGCTTAGATAATATTGAGAAACAAGAGCAGTGTTATACCTCCTGAGGAGCAGTGTTATACCTCCTGAGGCTGAATTGCCTGCACAGTTTCACCCTTCAGCAATTTTCCTTCCACTATCACTGTTCCTGAGCCTGCCGTAAGTGGATGCTCAATCCGCTCGATCAAGCATGCGGCAGCTTCCGAACCGATGCGCTTTGTATCCTGCCATATGGTGGTAAGCTTGGGGGATGTAAGCTGCATCAGCGGAATACCGTCATACCCGGTGATGGAGATATCCTCCGGTATTTTCAGTCCGGCCGAGCGAATGGCCTCAATGGCCCCCAATGCCGCATAGTCATCGGATATAAGGATACACGTAGGCCGAACAGGAAGCTTTAATATTTGGGCAACAGCCTTTTTTGCACTGGGGGGATTGTGATAAGCACATTCCACCATATATTCCGGCGGAACCCTCAGGTTCAGCTCTCGCATCACCCTGCAAAAGCCAGTGATACGGCTTTCCGTAACAGCTGATTTCATGCCGTGAACATAAGCAATCCACCTGTGGCCCTGATCATAGACAAACCGTATCAGATCACGCATGCCGCCAATGTTATCAGACAATATACAGGTACGGTTATTGAAAACATGGTCTATGGTGACCAGCGGCAGGTCGGAGGCAATGAGTTCAATCACCTCCGGCGCAAAAAAGTCCACACAGGCCAAGCAAACACCATCCACATTGCGGTAGCGGCAGTGCTCCAGGTATGTCATCTTGTTACGGCCAATGTTATGGTTGATAAAGGTAATGTCGTACCCCTGCCGCTCAGCCTCGCTTTTGAAGCTTTCCAAAACGGCGGCAAAATAATTGTGGGTCAAACCGCTTTGGTTATCATCGGCAAACAGCACTCCAATATTATAGGTGCGGTTGGTTTTCAGTGCTCGGGCCAGAGAATTGGGGTGATACCCAATTTCTTTGGCAGTGCGCATCACAAGCCCTTTGGTGGCCTCGCTGACATCACTGTAATTGTTCAGTGCTTTGCTGACCGTAGATACAGATAACCCGCACCTTGTTGCTACTTCCTTGATGGTCACGGTTGCAACGCACCCCTTTAAACAATGATTATATATAACAAGTAAACGTAACGAATGCATTCTATTATAGCCCTATTGTGACTTTGAGAACAAGAGAGATGCAGAAAAATTTCACTTGTTACTTTCCATTTATAATCTTGCACAGCATACTACATAAGCACCCCCGTATGAGAAAGGGGCTGCCGCACGCTCATCGACGTGGCAGCCCCTTTCATGAGGCTCGCCTTTCCAAGGAGGTCAGGAAAGGCAAAGGGTGAGCTGAAATGCGCTTTGCACCAAAGGCCGTGCTGTGTATTTACTCCTTGACACCGCCCAAGGCAACACCTTGGATAATGTATTTGGACAGTGCAAAATAGACAATCAAAAGAGGCAGCGCCGTGATGGTAAGACCCAGATAAATTGACCCAAACTCCGTACGGTATATATCACCGCGCAGCATCTGCACCATCATGGGCAAGGTATGCTTGCTGGCACTGCGGATCATCATCAAAGGCGTCAAGTAGTTGTTCCAGGAAGTGATCACCGCAAAAATACTCATGGTGGCAAGGGCAGGAGCCAGTATAGGGATAACCACCTTATTGTAGGTATAAAACTCCCTTGCACCATCAATACGGGCCGCCTCCACGATGGATAGCTGGAAGTTGGCCTGCAGATACTGGCGCATAAAGAATACTGTAGAGGGTGCAGCAATGGCAGGTAAAATCAATGGCAGGTAATTATCCGTCCAGTTCAGTTGATACATGAACAGGAAAAAACCTACGTTGGAAATCTGCTGAGGGATCATCAAGATACCCATAATCGCTGCAAACAGGAACTTGCGGCCCTTAAATTCATACACTGTCAAGCCATAAGCCGTCAGTGCAGAAAAATATACGGAAAGGATGGTGGACCCAAAGGCGATGGTAGCGCTGTTTCTAAGGCCCAGGAAAGCATCAAAGCTTTTCCCTGTACCATTTAGTATCGCCCAGTTACTGGCCAGGTACGACCCGGGGATCAGGGATACGCCCTGCTGTATTTGATATGTGGATCGGGTAGCGTTTACAATCATCACCAGGAATGGGAAAATGGACAAAAGGGACAGGAAGGTGCACAGAATGTACAGCAATGTCCGCTTTGTATTGACAAAGGCATGGGCATTGAGCACCATGGACAAAAGCGGGGCCAGGACGAGCACATACGAAAGGGGTCCGGGGATAGCCGAAGAATAGGGCATGGCAATGGGCAGAGCCTTGATGCGCAGCACGGTATACAAATTTACCAGCGACACGGTCAGCGTAAGGACAGCAGACAACGTCCACCACTTGGACGACAGCTTCCCGCCGCCCAGAACCTGCGTGATAATGGAAGCCAGCAAAAGCCCTACGCCCAGATAACCCAACACGGGCAGTTGAGCAAGATTTGGCTTATATACGTTTGCGGTCACACTCAGCACGCTTTGGTTAATGGTTAGCCCTTCCGGAAAAGAGGCCGTAATTAGGCTGTAGGGAATATCATCGCCTGCCGCACCATTGGCATTGTCTGCAATGGCCTGCTCTAGCTTGGCAATATCCTCTTGTGTTTCGGTAACCCGGGCGGCAGCCCGCTTATATTTACGGCTATCTGTGGGTTCATTGGCTGCAGTCAATTCATCCAGCGCCTTTTGCAAGTCCGGAAGTTCAGCCTTGGCAGCGGCCAGCTTTGCTTGTGTTTCCTGTATGGAAATGTCCTTAAAGGTGAAGGCAGGCAAGAAACAGCTGATCAGCGCTGCCACAAGGAGTACAAGAGAGAGCGCTCTAATAATCGGTTTCATTTTGCAGCCCTCCTTGGTTGTTTATCACTTCGGTCCTTCATGATAAAGAACAGAAGCCCGCTTAATAGGATAATAATGAACAGAAGAATAACAGATGCCGCAGAGGCCGTATTGAAGTTGTACGTCCCCGTAAAAGCTTGGTTGTATATAAAGCGGGCAACCGTGTTGGTGGTGTTGTTGGGATTGCCTTGGGTCAATAGGTGAGGGATATCAAACATCTGCAGTCCGCCAATGAGTGATGTCACCAGGTTGTATAAAAGGATTGGGCGCAGCAGCGGCAGCGTGATCTTTCTAAACATCTGCCCACTGGTGCAGCCATCCACCATGCCTGCCTCAAACAGTGCAGGGTTGATGCCCAATATACCGGCAGTCAATATAATCATGGTATTACCGTACCACATCCAAAACTGAATAAAGCTGATAATGCCCCGGCTTATGGTCACATCCCGGTAGAACTCATAAGGTGTAGCCATCAAGCCCAACTGGTGTAGCAGTGTATTGATGGGCGCCACTGGATAGTTGAACATGGAATAAAACAAAACGGCGATGGTAGCGGCCGTGATTGTATTCGGCAGGAAGATCAGTACCTTGTATCCGCCTTGGAAATGCAAGCGCATGCGGCGGCTGGTAAACCAATGGGCGAGAAGCAACGCCAGAACAATCTGAGGAACAAAATTGAAACCCCAGATAATAAAAGTATTTCCTAGAGAACTCCAAAAGCTCTGCCCTGCGGCAGTCCTAAAGTCCAGCAGCTGGATGTAATTGGCTATTCCGGTAAAAATATAATCCATCTTCCAGTTGGCCATATTGCTGAAACTGACCCGGAAGGTGAAAATGATGGAGTATAGCTGAAAAATGCAAAAGGCAATAATGAACGGCGCTACAAAGTAGTAACCGTAACGGCTGTAATCTACCCGGCTACGCAAACGTCCGGGCTTTTTTGCAAGTGGACGGATCGCGTCATTTTTTAACATGGGCACACCCCTTCGTTTGCGGCTTTTTTATGCTCTCTGTATTGCTTGAATGGCACCGCCTGGCGGACCAGTCCGCCAGGCGGCACGAAATGGTTATTCTACGACGATGTTGTTAAAGAGAGCAGCCACAGCAGCTTTGAAATCAGCGATAGCAGTGGCCTGATCTTTTTCGCCGTTGACATAAGGCACCAAGCAGTTGTCGTTGAACAGGCGCTCGATGTCCAGGTCATACGCGGTCTTGTTGGAGGCGTTGATAATCAGGGAGCTGGCGGCGAAAGCGCCGTAGTGGTCCTGGCCGCCCAGGAAGTCATTGGGGGTGCCTTCAGCAGCGATGGCCTTGGCTACTTCGATGTTGGAAACGAAGTCGCCGGAATCCTTGGCATACTGGGTCAGGAAAACGGGATCCAGAGTGATGTAGTTGATCAGATCCTTGATAGCGGCCTTCTTGGCATCGCTGGCTTCTGCAACCTTGGCAGCGTTGGCACCCAGCCAAGTGCCGCCCCAGGAGTAGCCAACAGGACCATTGACCATGCGCCAGTCACCATAGGTGCCATTGCCGGGAGCGGGATCAACGTTGGTGTCAGTGCGGGAGTTGGGTTTCAGTGTATAGTGCAGACCCCAGGTGGGCAGGAAATAGGTCAAGGTAATGTCGCTCTTCATGCCCAGGAACCAGGATTCCTGCCACTGGGTAGCTTCGTTGTACAGGCCGTCAGCCTTCATATCCTTGGCCAAATCCATCAGCTCAAGAAGCACGTCTTCAATGACCAGCTTGTTGTCCACAACCCAGCCCTTTTCACGCAGATACAGGAAGGGCTTAACGATGTCGCCCAAAGAGGAGAACATTTTCACTTCGCCGTTGGAAGCTTCTTTGAGCTTCAAAGCGGTATCATAGAAAGCATCCACGTCTTTGACGAGTTCCTGGAACTCTTCGGGGGTCTTAACGCCAAGGTACTTTGCCGCCCGGGATGCGCGATACAACAACGCGCCGGGGGTAGCCTGCCAAGACAGGGCCTTGGGGGTACCGGAGGGGTCACGGCCAAAGTCCACAACGGCGGGCACAGAAACCTTCAGATCTTCCTCGGTGAAGCCAAGGTCCAAAAGGCTTGCAGTGTTATCGGATTCGATGTACTTCTTGGCGAAGTCAGCTTCCAGCGCAAATACGTCGGGAGCTTCAGCGGCATTGGTGGCCAGCATCGGATCCAGCTTGCCGGGGAAGTCAGCTGTGGGGATCAACTCATACTTGATTTCTACATCGGGATGAGAAGGAATGTAGTAATCATTGATGATCTTGGAGAGTTCATCGGTGAAGGACCAAACGGTAATGGTGATCTTTTCTTCGGCTGCAGCGCCAAACAAAGGCGTCAGCATCAGAACGACCAGGAGAAGAGCCAAGACTTTCTTCATGGGGAACCTCCTCATTTTCTTGCGGCATTGCCGCTGATATCTCTCAAAAGCAACGATTCGTTGCTTATGGATTTGGGGTTGAAAAATGGTTAAGTCATTTCGACTGTCACGAAAAGCACACTCTCATCGATAACTGCTAAGCCATATTTTACTAAACCGTTTTCTATGCTATTAGTATATAGCATAATGTATAAAAAAATCAAGTACCTTATGCAATATTTTCTATTTTTAACTTTAAATAAGCATAAATATCTGCCTCGAAATTTTCTTTCCAGGAATATAATGAAAATTTGTCGCATGATTTCATTGTTTTTACGAATACGTTTTAGTAAAAAATTATACATAAACCGAAGGGGCACGACGACCGGTCCCTTCGGTTATTGATGTGCCGGTATCTTGCGTAAATCAGCGGGCAATATGCAGCTTTATGGGTGAATACCCCAACAATTCCTTGCTTCTTGCGTCGCCCTGGCTGCCGCCCACGGAGAGTTCAAACTCCGAGCCGCCCAATATGCGCAGACCCTCTTCATTGACGACAGTAAATGCCTCCTGGGGAAGTGCCATGGATAACGTTTTTTCCTCCCCCGCCTTTACATGAACACGTTTAAAGGCGCACAGCCTGGGGTTGGGCGTTGCATCCTTGGATGAAACCGCCTGAATGTATACCTGTACGACCTCATCTGCATCCACATTGCCTGTGTTGCGCAGCGTAACGGTAAGCACATCATCATTCACAACTGGGTTTTCATACGCAAAGCTGGTATAAGAAAGCCCAAACCCAAAGGGATACAAGGGCTTGCCGGTAAAGTAGCGGTAGGTGCGGTTTATCATGCGGTAATCCGTGAACTCCGGCAGGTCCTCCACACCATGGTAGAAGGTAAGGGGCAGCCGACCGGATGGGGATACTTTGCCGAAAAGTATGTCAGCAGCAGCGGTGCCGCCAGCCTGGCCGGGATACCAGGCAAATAGTATGGCATTGCCTTCTTCCACCCGAAGGGCGCTGCCAGCCGCCACTAGTGTTACCACCGGCTTGCCAGTTTTCAAAACCGCCTCCAACAGCTTGCGCTGGGAAAGGGGCAATTCCAGGTCGGTTTTATCCCCTGAGAAGTACTGGTTACCGGTATCGCCTTCCTCGCCTTCGATGGTTGCATCAAGGCCCAGGCAGAGAATAGTAACATCCGCCTGCTCAGCCGCAGCCACAGCTTCCGCCATGCGGTCATCGGCCTGGGAGAGGTTGCTGTTACGGTCTTTATGCAGGTGGCATCCCTGAGAGTACAACACCCTGGCTTTGCCTTTTGCAGCCTCGCGGATGCCTTCCAGGAACGTGACATAACGGGAGGATGTGCCGTTGTAGTTGCCTTCCAGGCAAGCGTGGGTGTCGGCATTGGGGCCAATGACGGCAATGGTAGACAGCTTTGCAAGGTCAAGGGGCAAAAGCCCGTCGTTCTTCAAAAGCACCATGCTCTTTTGAGCAGCTTCCAGCGCCTTTTGGTGATGTGCATCTGTATCATTTTCCAGATAGCTGATGCTGTTGTACTCACAATGATCATCAAACAATCCAAGCAGATAGCGGGTAGCCATCAAGCGGGTGGCGGCCAGGGTGATCTGATCCTCCGTCACCAACCCCTCCTGATAAGCCTGCATCATGTGCAGATAGGTATTGCCGCAGTTTAAATCACAGCCGTTTTCAAGGGCCAGCGCAGCGCTTTCCGGCGCGGTATCAGTCACATGGTGATGGGTGTGGAAGTCACGTATGGCCCAGCAATCGCTGACCACATGACCTTCAAAGCCCCATTCATCCCGGAGAATATCCTTCAGCAGCGTTTTAGATCCGCAGGCCGGCTCGCCGTTGACACGGTTATACGCTCCCATCACCGATTCCACTTTTGCTTCCTTCACCAAGGCCTCAAAAGCCGGCAGATAGGTTTCCCGCATATCCTTTGGCGTAGCTATAGCGTCAAATTCATGCCGGATGGCTTCGGGCCCGGAATGCACAGCATAGTGTTTGGCGCAAGCCGCTCCCTTTAAGTACTCCCCCTCCCCCTGCAGGCCCTTTACAAAGGCCACCCCCAGGCGCGCGGTCAGGTAGGGGTCCTCCCCATAGGTTTCATGGCCACGTCCCCAGCGGGGATCACGAAAGATGTTGATATTGGGGGACCAAAAGGTCAGCCCCTTGTAAATATCACGATCGCCCTTGGCGCTTTGGGCATTGTATTTTGCACGGCCTTCGGTGGCGATAAATTCGGCAATTTCCTTCAGGCCTTCATCATCAAACATGGCCGCCATACCGATGGCCTGGGGGAACACCGTTGCGGTGCCCGCCCTGGCCACACCGTGGAGCGCTTCATTCCACCAGTTGTAACTGGGGATCTTGAGCCGGGGAATGGCAGGCGCATCATAACGAAGCTGGGAGGCCTTCTCCTCCAGCGTCATTTGAGATACGAGCTGCTTGGCCTTTTCAAAGGCCTCCTGATGGTTCATAACGCCCCCACCTTTCCCTTAGCTAAAAAGGATAGTATTTATAATGCTTTCCAGGTACTCCTGCTTGCCGGAACCAGGCAGCGCAGCAGAACCATTCTTCTGGGCATAGGCAGCCAGTTCTTCCAGGCTGGCTTCGCCATCACGGATTTTTTTGCCGATGCCGGTTTCAAAGCTGGCATAGCGTTCTTTCACAAACGCATCAATACGGCCGTCCTCAATAATTCGGGCAGCCTTGACAAGGCCCAGGGCAAAGCTGTCCATGCCCAGGATGAAGCCCAGGAACATATCTTCCAGGGTGTAGCTGGGGCGGCGGTCCTTGGCGTCAAAGTTCAAGCCGCCGTTTGTGAGGCCGCCGGCCTTCAATACTTCGTACATGCAAAGGGTGGTGTCATATACATTGGAGGGGAATTGGTCGGTATCCCAGCCCAGGAGCAAATCACCCTGATTGGCGTCGATGCTGCCCAGCATGCCGTTGATGGCGGATACCCGAAGATCGTGTTGGAAGGTGTGGCCGGCCAGGGTGGCATGGTTGGCTTCAATATTCATTTTGAAATCTTTGTCCAGGCCGTACTGGCGAACAAAGCCGATGGCGGTGGCAGCATCAAAATCATACTGATGCTTCATGGGCTCCTTGGGCTTGGGCTCAATGAAGAAATCCCCTGTAAAGCCGATGCTGCGGCCATACTTCACAGCCATCTTCATCAGCGCTGCAACGTTCTCCTGCTCAAACTTCATATCGGTGTTCAGCAGCGTTTCATAGCCCTCCCGGCCGCCCCAGAACACATAGCCCAGGCCCCCCAGCTTCACGGTGATATCAATGGCCTTTTTGATTTGGGCTGCTGCGTGGCAGAACACATCTGCGCTGTTGCTGGAACCGGCGCCGTTCATAAAGCGGGGGTTTGAAAACAGGTTGGCTGTGCCCCACAAAAGCTTCAGGCCCGTAGCCTTCATCTTTTCCAGAATGTAATCGGAGATTTCATCCAGCCGGGCATTGGTCTCCTCCAAGGTATCGGTTTCGGGTACGATATCGGCATCGTGGAAGCAAAAGTACTCAATGCCCAGCTTCTGCATGAACTCAAAACCAGCATCCACCTTGGCCTTGGCATGGGCCATGGTGCCGGGAACTGCACCGAAGGCCTTGTCAGCCGTACCAGAACCGAACATGTCGCTGCCGGTGGCGCATAGATTGTGCCACCAGGCCATGGCAAAACGCAGGTGCTCCTTCATAGGCTTACCCATCACCAGCTGCTCAGGGTTATAAAACTTGAAGGACAGGGGGTTTTTCGACACAGGACCTTCATAGGTCACTTTGGGCAGGTTTTTGAAAATTTCGCTCATATGCGTGCTCCTTTTTATTGTGCATTTTTAGATTTTAGAATAAATGTGCTCGAGCACATTTTGCTGCTATTATGATACGGAAAAAACGTCATATTGTCAACCAGTATTTGCTTGGTTCATCATTTTTATGCTGTATACCAATGGCCATCGTGGTTGCACACAGCAAAAAGGCAGGCTGCATAAAACGTGCAGCCTGCCTTTTTGTATACTATGACAGAATATCCCGGCCAAAGACTTCAAACTCCGTAAGGGCTGGATAGGGGGATGGCTCATCCGCCATCACAAGATCAGATAAACGAATCCATTCAATCTTCGTCTCTCCAAACGAGAAATACTGGGTGGCTCCTGTCTTTTCAAAAGATAGTGGCATCTGATGCCCGTCCGAGTACGTCAGCAAGCCCTTGCACCACCAGCTGTCATGGGGAAAATCCGCCCGAAGGGTAATGCCCACCTCTTCCACACTGACCACACGGCCAAAGTGAATGGTAATTTCCGCATCCGTCCGGCCGCCAATGCCCCAGGACTGGTATGGCCAGGTTCCATGAGAATGGCTGCATTTCATCCCGTCAATCACATTGCGGGCAAAAAACTGGGGCTCATTCCTGGTTTCCACATTGGCCAGGGCGTGGGGATAGCAGCCTTCATAAAAACGCTGGTCTAAAGGATTCAACGCCAAATTCCGCCGGGCACTGATTTCCCAATCCTTGGCTGGCCGAAGGGTGATCACATGCTTCTCGCCCCCAAACGCCTGGGGGGAATACATGGTCCTTTCCTCGCCCTTAGGGATCTTATATACAAACCGCTTTTGGGGAAGAAATACAAATGCTTCCGGAAGCGTCATATCCACTTGCAGGGCGCAATGCTGCGCACCGGCCGTAAAAAAAATGCTGTCTCCCGCCTCATAGGCCTTTGCATATACCAGGTGCGCATAATCATCTCCGGCCACCAAATGTTTAACCTGTCCATCGGCATCCAAAATTTCTATCGTATACATCTATGCCTCCCAGGTATTGGAATGATATGCCATTCATCCTACACCTCAAAGGCGATGTTGTAAAGCCATCGCAACAGACAATATTTAGTGCATCAGTACCCCCATTCTACGAAACGGCGACACATTCTCTGTTATTGAGGTTGCTTTTTCACTCCCCCGGTCGTAGAATCAGGTTAGATGGGAGGGAAATTTATGGATAAAAAGACCATCGGTTCATTCCTGGCAGCACTGCGCAAGGCCAGCGGCCTGACCCAGGAGGAAGTGGCGCAGCGGCTGTTTGTATCCAATAAAACAGTTAGCAAATGGGAACGGGACGAAAGCAGCCCAGACCTATCCGCTATCCCTGTTCTTGCGGAGCTCTTTGGTGTCAGCTGTGACGATATCCTCCGTGGCGAGCGCATTGTAAAAGAAACAGCTGATGAAGGAAAAAGCCAGGCCAAAGCTGAAAAGCAGGCTCGCCATCTCATGCACCAAACTGTTATTCAATTCAAAAACATGTCCATCCTAGCCGGGGGCTTGACTGTATTGGGTTATGCATTGCACTTTGTCATTGCTTATACCTATTACAAGCCGCTGATCGCCTTCGGACTGGCAGTTGCATTTTTCATAACCAGCGTTGTACTGGAAACCATAACACTCAACAAAAACAAGTCTGCGCTGCAAGAAGGGCTATGGCTAATAGAAAGTCCTGCCACCCAAGCAGATCCTGTCACCTTGATGAACAAAATCGCCTTTGGCATCTTCACACTCAACGCCTGGGCATTTATCCTTCTCTTGCCAATGATTTCTGCAAAGGGCACAAGTTTTGCCAACAGCGTCTTGGTCTTTGACGAATACCTAAATCAACTTGTTTCACACTTGGCCTTCTGTATAGTTGCGACCGCTTCGGCTCTTTATTTTGCGCAGCGTTGGCTCGGTATCACTTTTGACAAGCAAGGGTTGATGTCGCATATCAAGTTTTCCACCGAACAGCTTCAGCGTACATCAAGAGTTCAAAATATTTTCTTGATACTGCTGGTACCTATTACCCTGATGCCATCTGCCATCTTGGATTGGATAGGCCATTATTATACACCAATCGTAGGCATCACAGTCTTGGCGGTTTTTGCATCAGGCATCATAGTCATTATCGTGACATTCATCCATGCAATCCGGCGCAGCAATAAGGCGTGGGAGCGCCGCTTAATCTTTTTGATGACAGCACGGAATATCCTGTATGGTATTTTGATTGTTCTCGCAGTGGTTCATTCTTATCCGCTTTCGCTCTTCAAGTTTCTATTCAACGGCATACCATCAGTATTCTTCCAAGCACTGCTCGTTACCCTCGTATATTGTTCTATCAAGTACCTCCTGCTTAAGAAGCAAAGCATCATCGACCAGCCACCGCATGCCCCGCAAGAATCTACCAACTGATATACCCTGCCCCCTTTATCGGGATGAGACACCAAGAGGGATGCTTTATCACAAGCATCCCTCTTTGGATTAAACATCTTTCTTTATTCCTCGATCCAGGCCACCGACAAACAGCCGCTGCCCAAGTGTATGGTCAGCACAGGTCCAACGGTCCGATTAATCACCGTGATGCCCCTGGCCCGCAGCCGCCCAGAGAGCTGGTCTGCCAGCTCCTGCGCCCTGCAATGCTGCACCACCACAGGGGTTTTGCAGTTTGACGCTACCTCCTCCAATAAACGGACCTGCTCATGCCTGCCCCTGGCCATGGCATAGGCGTTCACACCGCCGGATGCAAGCTTCAAAATAGGCCTGATATTAAGTATGGTAGAAACCGACATCCGCACAAAGTTCAGCCGGCCGCTTTTACGAAGGGGCGCCATATCCTCCACAGAAAAGAAGGTTCGGGTCTTTTCCCGCAGCTCCTTGACCTTCTGTGCCACCTCGGCAAGGGAAAGCCCCTGGCCAATCCATTCCCTGGCCTTGACCAACAAAAGATATACCGCTCCGGCAGTGGCCTTGGAATCCACCACCAAAACTTGATTGCCCCCAATTTCCTGTGCGGCCCTTCGGGCATTGGCATAGGTTCCGCTAAGGCGCGAGGATATGGTAAGCACAAGGGCCTGATTACCCTCTGCTATAATATCCTCCAGCGTGGATAGAAATGCGGAAAAAGAAGCCTGGGCCGTGGTGTAATGGGCAGCACTTCCGGCTACAGCAGTCAACATGGTTTCATCCTCATCAATGTAACCTTCCGTGTACAGGGTGCGACCCTCATAGGTATAGGTCATGGGCACTTGCACAACCCCATGCGCCTGTGCCTCCTGCCTGGATAAATAGGCCGTAGAATCCGTAACCAGGACGATCATAACCCCTGACCCCCGATGCTCCTGAATTTATGATATCGCAAATCCGCAACTGTTGCGCCGCTCATGCTTGAATATTCCTTAAGCGTAACGTGCAGCGCTTCCTTTATACTATCACACAGTGCGCAAATATCCTCCTGTTCAGGGAAAATGCGCTCAATGACGCCAAGGGAAAACAAATCCTGGGCCGTTAATTTCAGCGCTTCGCTGGCCTCTTTTGTTTTCTTGGCATCCTTCCACAAAATGCTGGCGGCACCCTCCGGTGAGATTACCGAGTACACCGCATTTTCCAGCATCCACACCTGGTTGGCTGCCGCCAAAGCCAGTGCGCCGCCGCTGCCGCCCTCGCCGATAACAAGGGAGATCACAGGCACCGTCAGCGCCATCATCTCCATCAGGTTTTCCGCAATGGCCAGTCCCTGGCCCCGCTCTTCAGCACCCAAGCCGCAGGCCGCACCGGCGGTATCCACAAAGCAAATGATGGGTCGGCGGAATTTTTCCGCCAGCTTCATCTGCCGAAGGGCCTTGCGGTAGCCTTCCGGGTTGGCGGATCCAAAGTTCCGGGCCACCTTTTCCGCCGTGCCGACACCTTTTTCCAGACCGATCACGGTCACCGGCACTCCCATCAGCCTTGCAATTCCAGCCACAACAGCACCGTCATCTGCAAAGCGGCGGTCGCCGTGCATTTCAATAAAATCCGTAAAAATACATTGGATAAACTGCATAGCGGTAGGA
>JAEYQQ010000001.1 GCA_023409955.1 Bacillota bacterium
CAGTTGCACCGGTAGGGCCAGTAGTACCGGTTGAACCCGTTGCACCTGTGATTCCAGTAGCGCCTGTCAGACCGTTGGCGCCTGTTGGTCCGGTAGGTCCAGTGGCGCCATCAGGCCCTGTTGCACCGGTGGGTCCGTCAGCACCAGTGGTGCCGGTTGCGCCGGCTGGACCAGTTGATCCCATGGGGCCGGTATGCCCAGTAGGTCCGGTAGGACCTGTGTTGCCAGTTGGCCCGGTGGGGCCGGTTGAACCGGTATGCCCAGTGGGACCGATTGACCCGCTGAGTCCTGTAGCTCCGTTAGCGCCGGTAGGTCCGATAGGTCCGGTAGGTCCGGTAGGTCCTGTAGGTCGTGTAGGTCCTGTAGCTCCTATACGACCTGTAGCGCCAGTGGGACCTGTGGGTCCTATATGCCCCGTAGGACCAGTATGCCCTATAGGACCAGTATGCCCTGTAGGACCAGTGGACCCTGTAGGCCCTGTAGGACCAGAGGACCCTGTAGGCCCGGGGCTGCCTTTTGCCCCTGTGGCACCGGTCGGGCCGGTTGCTCCAGTTGCTCCGGTTGCTCCGGTTGCACCGTCAATGCCGGTTGGGCCTATGAGACCAGCGGGACCAGGTGGGCCAATCGGCCCCCTGTAACCAATCGGGCCTGTTGGACCTGTGAGACCAGCGGGACCAGGCGGGCCAATCGGTCCCCTGTATCCAATAGGGCCTGTTGGGCCGGTGGGACCTGGCGGGCCAGGAGGGCCAGGAGGTCCTGGCGGGTTTGGTGGATAATGGGGCCTTTGGGGTGGGTACATCATGGGTTGCATTTCAGGCGACTGACCAGGGGGTGGGTAGCCTGATGTAGGACCATGGCCGTAACCTCCCGGTATACCCTGGGGTGTATGATGATAGTCGGGATATCTCATATACAATCCTCATTCTTACGCGGGATTTGGATGAATTCCATCCACTGATAAGAATATGCGGACAAGAAGGCAAGTGTTACCTTTTGAAACCGACACTTATATGTGGGCAAATGCACAAGTATATCATGCAGCATAACTGGCAATGAAGGAGAGAATTTAGTAAAATCAAGGAATACACCTTTTCACGCATCTTAGGCTGTGCTATAATATATTACTTGAAGAAGCCATCGGAGGACGTTTGATGCGCAGCATGACAGGTTACGGCCGCAGGCAGTTGCAGGTGGATGGCCGTGAAATGACAGTGGAGGTCAAAACGGTGAACCACCGTTTTTTGGACATTGGCTTCCGCATGCCACGGAATTTGAGCTTTTTGGAAGAACCAGTTCGTTCCCAGCTGTCAGCGTCATTAAAACGCGGACATGCCGATATCTTCATGAACTACCGTAATAACCGGGAGGATGCGCGGGAGGTCAGCGTAGATGAATCTTTGCTGTCTGCTTACAGGCATGCCCTTGACCGCGTTGCGTCCATAGCTCAACGGGAAGATGATATAACTTTGTCCCACCTTGTAGCTCTTCCTGATGTGCTTCGTGTGACCGAACAGGAAGAAGACAGGGAAGCTGTCACCAACCTTTTGGATAAAACCCTGGCGCTGGTACTAGAAGATGTGATTGCCATGCGGGAAAAGGAAGGCGAAGCATTACGTCAAGATCTGGAGTACCATCTTTCTCAGCTGGAGCAGCTGTCATGGAAGATCGCGCAAAAAGCCCCGCAGGTGGCTGTGTTATACAGGGAACGACTGGAGGCAAGGTTAAAGGAAGTTACACTGGCGCCAGTGGAACCCCAGCGCTTGGCCCAGGAAGTAGCACTTTTCGCAGACCGCTGTGCCATTGACGAGGAGCTTTCCAGGTTATCCTCCCATATTCAGCAAATGCGAAACTGTTTGAAAAGTGATGGTGAGGCAGGCAGAAAGCTGGACTTTTTGGTACAGGAACTAAACCGGGAGGTCAATACCATAGGCTCCAAGGCTGCGGATGTTGAGATTACCGGCTGGGTGGTAGCAGCCAAATGTGAGATTGAAAAACTGCGTGAGCAAGTACAAAATATCGAATAACGGGCATTGGCTCGGGAAAGAGGGACTTGATGGGGCCTAAGCTGATTAATATTGGGTTTGGAAATATGGTTTCCGCTTCCAGGCTCATAGCGATCATCAGTCCAGAATCTGCGCCAGTCAAACGGCTGGTACAGGATGCAAGGGAAAGCGGCAGGCTGATTGACGCTACCTATGGCAGGAGGACCAGAGCTGTCATCGTCATGGACAGCGAACACGTTGTGCTATCTCCTGTGCAACCTGAAACCGTAGCCCATCGCCTGAATACGAGGGAGACAACACCGGTTGAGGATGAAGGAGAGGAATAGGGGAATGCAGGTACAGCGAAAAGGCATGCTCTTGGTAATTTCGGGCCCTTCAGGCACCGGCAAAGGGACATTGGCACAGCGGCTGCTTAAGGAGGACCCAAGCTTCAGGTTTTCGGTCAGTGCAACCACCAGAGCCCGCCGCAGCAATGAAATCGAAGGTGTTCACTACAACTTCATTTCAAATGAACGCTTTGATGAACTACTGGCTGAAGATGCTTTTCTGGAGCATGCAGTCGTTCATGGTAACCGGTATGGCACGCTCAAATCCCAGGTCTATGCCAGCATTGAAAGGGGAGAGAATATTCTTCTGGATATTGATCCCCAAGGTGCCCGCAAGGTTATGGAGAATGAAGAAGAATGCGTAACCGTGTTCATTCTGCCTCCCAGCTATAAGGCGCTGGAGGTAAGACTTCATACTAGAAACACAGATGACCCGGTGGAGATCAAGCGGCGTCTTGGGAATGCAAAAGGCGAAATCGAGCAGCTGAACCGTTATCAATACGCCGTGGTAAACGACGAACTGGATTTGGCTTATGATCAGCTGTACAGCATTGTCACAGCAGAAAAGCAAAGAACCATTCGGTTTTTTCCAACTGTATCAGCAGAATAGATGATTGTGGAGGAATGGAATATGTCTATTGTAGAACCTACCATTGTTGAATTGGGTGAGAAGGTTGACTGCCGTTATACATTGGTTGTTGAAGCATCCAAGCGCGCACGCCAATTGGTGGGCGGTGGGCAGCCGCTGCTGGACCGCAAGGACATGAAACCTTTGAAGATTGCTGTAGAGGAAATCAACCGCGGCCTGATTTCTTATGAACGGGTTGTGGAAGAAGAGGATTGATAGTACATGTCACTTAAGGGTAAGGATATTGTTCTTGGTGTTACGGGTGGGATTGCCGCGTACAAGGCGGTGGAGGTCGCATCCCGTCTTCGCAAACTATCAGCGCAAGTCTTTGTCATTATGACCAAGAACGCCTGTGAGTTTGTAACACCACTTACCTTTGAAACGATATCCAACCATCCTGTGGTGACAGATACCTTTGCAAGGCCTGAAACCTGGGAGGTGGAGCATATCGCGCTGGCCAAACGGGCAGCGTTGTTTTGCGTTGCGCCGGCCACTGCCAACATACTTGCCAAAATGGCTCATGGCATCGCTGACGACATGCTATCCACCACCTTATTGGCTACCCGTGCGCCAATATTGGTGGCACCGGCCATGAATACTAACATGTGGGATGCTGAGGCCACCTGTGAGAACATGCATGTCCTTCAAAACCGTGGTGTAATGACTGTAGGCCCAGGAGATGGATTTTTGGCGGAGGGTATTACAGGTGTCGGCCGCATGGCCGAGCCCATTGAAATCGTATCTGCCATCCAGGCCTATTTTCGCTGCGCTCAGGACATGGCAGGGCTTAAAGTATTGGTCACCGCCGGGCCCACCCGTGAGCGCATTGATCCGGTTCGGTACATCACCAACGACTCCTCTGGGAAAATGGGCTATGCCATCGCTGAGAGGGCTGCCGCCCGGGGGGCTGATGTAACGCTGGTGACAGGGCCTGTATCGCTGCCTGTTCCTTCCGGGGTGAAAACCGTGCAGGTTTTCAGCACTCAGGATTTATATCATGCCGTGCTTGACCAATGCCAGGAGTACGATGTGGTTATTCAGGCTGCTGCTCCTGCCGATTACAGGCCGGAAACTGTCAGCAATCAAAAGCTTAAAAAGCACGCAGGAACAGGGCTCACATTGCACATGGTAGAAAACCCGGATGTCGCTGCTGCAGTTGGTAAGGTAAAAAGGCCTGGGCAAGTATTGGTTGGCTTTGCGGCAGAGACTGATAACCTTTTGGAAAATGCTGCGGCTAAGCTTCAAAAAAAGAACCTGGATATGATTGTAGCCAATGATGTGTCACGGCCTGGCGCAGGTTTTCATGTGGATACAAACATTGCCACACTGATTACGGCCGATACGCAATATGACAGGCCCTTACAGAGCAAAAGTGCTTTGGCCAACGATATACTGGATATGGTTTTAAAGCTCAAACAAAAATAGGATTTTTACTTGAAACACTGCTGAAGGGCAGTGTTTTTTGTTATATATAAAACATTAACCTAGGATCTTGTTCGCTTTGGTCAGCGGGCCATATGCTTATTGACCAATATAGGATTTGCTATTATATATTTACCAGCATAGCCTTAGCTTTATCGAAATGAAGATGGCTGAGCATAACACGGCATCTGAAGAAGATTTTTTCAGCTAATGATACTGACACATCGCGCAAAATAGGATATTATGTAAGTACAACCATATAGTTTGTGGATACGGAAATTTGAAAAGGGGATAAGTGTTTTTAAAAATAATTGAAACATATACCCTCAGCATTAAGTTGATGCGCAGGCATTTTACAAGGAGGAATATCTTTGAGCATGATTGAGATCAGCCATCTGACCAAGGATTACGGTGGAGGCAAAGGAGTCTTTGACCTTTCCTTTACCATCCACCGTGGTGAGATTTTTGGTTTTTTAGGACCCAACGGGGCAGGAAAAACGACAACCATACGTCATCTAATGGGGTTTATTCACGCACAGCAGGGTATTCTCAGGATCAACGGACTGGATTGTTGGAAGCATGCTTCAACTATTCAAATGACGCTGGGCTATATTCCTGGAGAGATGGCATTTCCAGAAGATATGACTGGTATTGGCTTCATACGCTTTTTGGCTGAATACCGAGGTCTGAAGGATTTTAAGAGGGCAGAAATGCTATTGGAGCGGTTTGAGCTTAATCCCAAGGGTAAGCTCAAAAAAATGTCCAAAGGCATGAAGCAGAAGGTCGGTATTGTATGCGCCTTCATGCATGACCCGGATGTCCTTCTGTTGGATGAGCCCACAAGTGGACTAGATCCATTGATGCAGAACCGGTTTATTGATCTTGTGTTGGAGGAAAAGCAGCGTGGTAAAACCATACTCATGTCTTCCCATCTGTTTGAAGAAGTGGAGCGTACCTGCGATAGAATCGGCATTTTGAAAGAGGGACATTTGGTAGCTGTGGAAGATGCCGTTACACTTAAAGCAAAAAAGCAAAAGGCTTTTGTGGTAAGCTTTGCAAATGCTGCTGCTGCCCAAGCATTTGCCTTAGAGACGGTGAATGTCACCGGTTGTGATAAAAATAAGGTGATAGTATCAGTAGGCCAGGATATAGCTGCTTTTATTCAAGCCATGAATCGGCATGCGGTTACTGATATCGAAGTGGCGGAGCAAAGCCTGGAAGAAATCTTCCTGCACTATTACGGGAGGAGTGGCTTATGATCAACGCAAGGCTATTCAAAAAGGGGATTCAATCAAACTATATCGTCATTTGCATCTTTATGGGCGTTTTGGCTATGTACTTTTCTATGATCATTTATATGTTTGATCCAATACTTGGAGAAACACTGGAGCAAATGGCAAAGGCTATGCCGCAGGTAATGGCCATGTTCAATATGGATAAAGCAGGGACCACTCTGAACTCTTTTATCACCAATTATCTCTATGGTTTTTTGATGATCCTTTTTCCAATGGTGTTGGTTATTATGCTTTCAAACAGGCTTGTAGCAAAGCTGGTGGACTCAGGATCTATGGCTTATCTGCTGGCAGCACCCAGAAAACGGATGACGGTTGTATTTACCCAGTGGGCGGTGTTGCAGTCAGCCATTGCTATGGTCATATTGTTTTGTGTTTTGCTTGGTATTTCTGTAAGCCAAGTCTTGTTTCCCAGCATACTTGACATACCGGCATTTTTGCGGTTGAACTTTGGCGCTTTTATGCTGCATTTTGCCATAGGCGGTATTAGCTTTTTTGCATCATGCATTAGCAACGAAACCCGAAAATCCCTTGGCATCGGGGCGGGGATACCCATTTTGTTTTATCTGATCAGTATGTTATCCAACATGGGCGGAAAGCTGGAGTGGCTCAAGTATACCACCATCATCACGCTATTTGATGCAACAGGCCTTTCCCAGGGGACAAAAGAGGCAGGCGTAGGTCTTTTGATTTTGGCGATGATCGGTATTGCTTTATATGCAGGGGGGATGATCGCTTTTCAAAAGCGTGACCTGCCTTTATAATCGGTGTCTTGAAAACGTGCCCGGCCAGATATTCATCCGGCCGGGCACGTATCAATTATCTGATGTTATTTGCCCAATACCCTTTTCGCAACAGCAACGGCATTGTCAGCTGTAAAGCCATAGGTTTCAAATAGCTTTCCAGCGGGAGCAGATGCGCCGTAATGGTCAATACAGATGGCCTCACCATCCAAGCCGATATACTTGAACCAAGGCATGGAGGAGCCTGCTTCCATAGCTACACGGGCTCTGACAGATACAGGCAGAACACTCTGCTTGTATTCTGTGCTCTGGGCATCAAATAGCTCCGTGCTGGGCATGGAGACAACGCTGGCGTCAATACCTTCATCTGCCAGCTGTTTCTGGGCAGCAATCAAGGGAGCAACCTCGCTGCCACTGGCCATGAGAATGACATCGGGTGTATCTTTCTTACCCGCAGAGAGGACATAGCCGCCCTTGAAGGCCTTGGGGCCGCTGCCATTTTGCAGGGGCAGGTCTTGTCTGGTAAGTACAAGGCAGGTAGGCAGGCCGCCAGTCAAAGCGGTGATCCAGCCTGCAGCGGTCTCCGGGCCGTCCGCAGGGCGGAATACAATAAGATCGGGGATGGCGCGCAAGCCCGCCAGATGCTCAATGGGTTGATGGGTGGGCCCGTCCTCGCCAACACCGATGGAGTCATGTGTCAGTACGTAGGTAACAGGAGCCTTCATGATGGCGGAAAGACGCATGGCGTTTTTCATATAATCGCTGAAGACAAAGAATGTGGCACAGTATACCCTAAGTCCACCATGAATGGCTAGGCCGTTGGCAATAGCAGCCATGGCATGCTCACGAACGCCAAAGTGCAGGTTGCGGCCGGCACGGTTTTCTGCGCTGTAGTCGCCGCCATCCTTAATCAGTGTTTTGGTGGAGGGGGCTAGGTCAGCGGAGCCGCCTACCAGGTTGGGGATGCGTTTGGCCAGGCGGTTGATCATTTCATAGGATGTATTGCGTGTAGCCATTTTCTCTGGAAACTGCCATAGGTCTTCGCCGTCCAGTGCACCTTCTGGAAGTTTTTCAGAGAACCAAATATCCCACTGATCAGCCAGTTCCGGATAAGCTTTTGCATACTCAGAAAATAGCTTGTTCCAAGCAGCTTCTGCGTCAGCACCTTTTTGTTGAATTTCCTTCATGTGTGCATACACTTCTGGCAGCACGTGGAATGCTTCCTCTGGCATGCCCAGCGTAACCTTGGCGGCTAGCACATTCTCTGCGCCAAGAGGTTCACCGTGTGCACTGGCCTTACCAGCCTTTGCGGAGCCAAAGCCAATGGTGGTGGGTACAACAATAAGGGAGGGGCGGTCGTCAGCTTTGGCAGCAGTGATGGCAGCACTGATTTGGGCAAGGTCATTACCGTCCTTCACATGCTGCACATGCCAGCCGTAAGCTTCAAAACGAGCACCGACATTCTCTTTCATGGCAATGTCAGTATTGCCTTCAATGGAGATCTCATTGTCGTCATACAAAAGAATCAGCTTTCCCAGCTTTAGTGTGCCGGCTAAGGAGGCAGCTTCACCGGATATGCCTTCCATCATGCAGCCGTCGCCGCAGAAGCAATAGGTATAATGGTCCACAACGTTAAAGCCGGGTTTGTTGAATTTAGCTGCTAGCATGGTTTCTGCCATGGCAAAGCCTACTGCATTTGCAATGCCCTGGCCCAAGGGGCCAGTGGTTGTCTCTACACCAATGGTGTGGCCGAATTCGGGATGACCGGGGGTTTTGCTGCCCCACTGGCGGAAGGATTTCAAATCATCCATGCTAAGACCATAACCAAAGAGGTGTAACAGAGAATAAATCAGGGCGCTGGCATGGCCGGCGGAGAGAACAAAACGGTCCCTGTCCTTCCATGTTGGGTTGGCTGGATTGTGGCGCATGGCATCGGCCCACACGGCATAAGCCATGGGTGCCATGCCCATGGGAGCGCCAGGATGGCCGCTGTTGGCTTTTTGTACTGTGTCAGCAGAAAGTACGCGTATGGTATTGATGGTCTTTTCCGTAATGTTCATCACTGTAACCTCCAGTATTCGTTTATAATATAGCGGCAAGTTTATCCTTTACCGGCTGTACATCGATCCCAGGTGCATTCTCAAGCGCCATAAGCAGAGACTCAAGCATGAATTTCATACCGCCTGGTACATCGCTTTCCACGTTCAAAGGCAGAACGGGATCGTGAACAGATAGCCGTAAAAGGAACCAGCCGTTTTGGAAACCATCATCCAGATCAAAATTAATGCGAACACCTTCCCGGCTATCTGGTGCAATATGCCACCCGGAAGCGGAGGAGGCGTAATCCAGAACCTGTTGTATAGCAGCCTTACCAGTGCTTTTGAAATCAGACTCAGTAATTTTTAGACGGATCTCAGCACTTTCCACCGGCTCCCGAAGGTTTGCGATGAGGCTGCCAAGAGTTGTGCCTGCCTGCTTGCACTTCATGGCTTCCACAATCAAAAGAGTTACCAAGTACATGCCATCATCTAGAAAGTGGTTTTCTCTAAAGGCTGCGTGGCCGCTGGTCTCAATAGCAAGAGGGCAATTTATTCCAGACTGATTCAGACGGATGGCCTCATCTATCACGTTGCGGTAACCCCGCTTGAAGCGGTAGTGCTCACCGCCCCATTCCGTGATAAATTGCGCCAGACCGGATGATGTGACTGAATCAGTAACAATGGTTAACCCAGAAGTCTCATTGAGCAGTATGGCAGAGATCAGCGCGATTAATCGATTGCGGTTGATCTCGCGGCCTGTATCATCTACAATGGCAGCTCTGTCGCAATCTGCGTCAAAAATTACGCCCAGGTCGGCATTCACACGTTTCACAGCAGCGGAGACAGATGCCATTGCCTCTTCATTTTCGGGGTTTGGGACATGATTGGGAAACATGCCGTCTGGCTCTAAAAACTGGCTGCCATCTACCCACGCACCTAGGCTTTGCAGCATATCGGCATAAAAGCCACCTGCTCCGTTTCCGGCATCAACCACTACATGCAGGCCAAGAAGCGGTCTTGCAATATCCGTATCAAGGCCTTTTTTTATGCGGTCTGTCAGTAGCTTTTCATAGGCGGGCAGAAAGGGGGTTTGGGTTACGCTGCCTATGCCAGGCAGTGCATCAGGCGGTAAGGCAGAGGCGTCATTCAAAAGCTGTGTAATCTCAGCGCCTGATAAGCCTCCCTTTTCCATAAAGAACTTAAGTCCGTTCAGCATGTAAGGATGGTGGCTGGCGGTGACCATGATGGCACCATCCACCTGAAAACCTTCTGTCAAAATACTCATGTACATGGCAGGCGTTGTGCAAAGGCCAAAGTCAAGCACCTTCGCTCCAGCCTTAGCCATCCCCTGAGCAGTGGCAGATTGAAGTGTAGGGCCGGAAATACGGGAATCACGGCCAATGGATACCGTAATATCATCCGGTGATTTTCCGGTGGTTGAGGCAATGAGCCGAACAAATGCGCTGCCCAAAGCGCTGGCAACATCAGGGGTTAATACAGCACCTTCGCCCACGGCTATTCCGCGTACGTCGCTACCACTTTTTAAAGCCATCCAGTCCATAGTTACCTCCTTGCTTCATACTTGAAGGGGGAGTTACATCAAATCAGGTGTGTTTGCAATCTCTTCCATCATGCCGCGCAGAGCCTTGTATAATGGTGCCAAGGCCAAATAGTCTGCTGCCACCCGCTTAATAATATCAGGCGAGTAAATCCATGGAAAGTGCGTATTGGATTGCTTGATGTATAAATCCTTTGCAGTGTACCAGGGGATAAGGTCAGGGGTAATCTGCTCAGGAACCGCCATGCGCTTAAAGGGTTGACCTCCAATGACAAGACCCCGCTCCTTCAGGTGACAGCTTTCCAGCAGATTTGAAAAAGCTTGTGGATTGGCTGCAAGCCTGCGGCGAAGCAGATCAAGAACCGGGCGGTTTTCCCCCCAGAAGCCCATGCCCCAGTCGGTGCTTTCTGGACTCAGTTCAAACCAGAACATGAGACTTCCTTCTCTAGGCTCTGCCGCTCGGCGGAACAATAACCATAAATGGTCACGGAAGGGAGATTTATCTTTGGTAAAGCGTACATCACGCCGGATGCGAGCAAGGCATTTTGATGGGCGAACTTCCATAGAGCTGTCAATCTCTTGCACATAAGGTGCCATTTCATCAATAAAAGCATAAAAAGGAGCCTGCACATCACGAAGATATGCGTCCTTATGCTCCTGAAAATAAGTAATGTGGTTATTAAACCGTAAGCTCAAAAAGAACTGGATGGTTGCCTCAGGGAAACCCGTAAACATGCTGCACCTCCATAAACCAACCCGTATGATTATACTCGGAATTTGCAATGGAAGCAACTGCATGTCCGAAAAAAGAACGCTCCAGACCTCAAAAAGGGTGCTGTTTGATGCATAGAAAAAAAGAAACCGCCTTTGCTGGCGGTTTCTTTTGGTTTCTATTAGGTATCAAGAGGTGTTTCTTCTCCATTTGTTCTGGCGGTGCGGCGTCTGCGGGCGTAGCCAGCGGCAGTTGCAGAAGCCTTTTCATCTTCATCATAGGCCGGGCTTACGGTACGGGCCAGCCTATAGTGTCCTGTACCGCCTGATAAAATGGCTGCTTCCTCTTCAGTAATATCGTGGTACATTTCTTCAGCATGAGGCTGATCATCATCCTCTTCGTACGGTTCATCCGGATCACTTACATGTTCACCGCGTACGTATTTCATGTGCGGAAGCTCATCCTCATCCAGCGAGAACGTAGGCTCGGACTTGGAACCGTCTCCATCGTCGCCTTCATCATTGTATTCAACAGCTTCAGCAAAATTCTCTTCGCTGGGGGATGTATAGTCACGCCGGATGCCGCGCTCCAAATGATCAAGGGCTGCTTCGGACTGGCGTTTTTGTGCCAGCCGCTTAGCAAACGCAATAATCATCAATAGCAAGCTGCCTGCCAGTAAGACCAGAAATAAACCGAACAAAACAAGAGAAATGTTTTTGGCGGTTGTAAACGCAGCCGGAAGGCCTGCGCTGGTGGGAATAGGCTCCGTTACAAGCGGAGCAGGTGTGCGCTGTGGTACGTTTGTCGGTTCAGGGGTGGGAACAGAAAAAGCAATATGAATGGGATTGCTGTCAAAAGTAACATCCTTGTTGAGTAAATCCTTGCAGGCAGCAGTAAACCGGAACTCGCCTGCCATGGAAATGCTGGTGTCACGGGTAATCCTTTTTGACTCGCCGGCCTTGATGGAGGGGAAGGTGTACAAAACAGTTGAACCATGGCGCAGCGTTACATTGGTAGCTTCAATTTCACTGGAATTGGTCACGGTGATATCAAAGCGAACCTGTGCAGGCTGAGAATAAATCTCCATCTTGTCTGCAGTGGCATTAACAGTAAGCTTAAGCTGTTTATTGGGATCAACTGCGTTGACGGCAACCTTCTCAGTGGATACAGTAACCGGTGATCCCGTATTGTCTGTAGCCTGTACAGTGAAGACATATTCACTATTTGCCAACATGATAACATCTTTTTCGATTATTTTTGTTTGACCGGCTGGCAGCTCCAAGTTGGATGCAATCTCGCCTAAACCAAGATCGCTGATAGAGATATTGTTATAGGATGTATTTCCCTGGTTTTTGAGCGTGACTGTGAGCTTAATTGTTTCGCCAATGCTCACCCCGGAAGAGCTTGCGGTAACTGCGGCTGTCAGTTTGGCTTCACCAAACTGGATAACCTTAGCGTCAACCGCATACTTCAGTGTTTCATTGGAGCCGGTAGCCTTGTATGTAATATTAGCGCTACTGGTCAGGTTTTTGCTGCCCATGGTGACTTCAAACTTGACCTGTTCGCTGGCATTTGCAGCCAATGATTTTATCGTGGCTGTCTTGGAGGAGATGCTCTTGTTTTCTGTCAGCTTTATATTGGTAAGTGTAACATTGCCAGTATTACTCAAATCATATGTAATCGTAATTTTCTGATCCTTGCGTGCCATATCGGAGGATATGGAGCGTTTTACGGTTAAGCCCGGCTGAGCGCCGTTATATGTAATGGCTTTGTTAAATGTCTTTGTTTTGTAGTACACATCCGTGCCGTCTTCGGTAGGGACAGGATATTTTACGGAAAAAACGATTTTTCCATCTTCAAGCTGCTTCTGCGTGACACGCCAGGTGCCTGTCCATGTTCTGATTCCAGCAATTCCAAGCGTAACAGCGCCGCCGTCACCGAATTCGGTAACTGGCTTGCCATTTGGGTAGTTCAAATAGACAGGCCCGGGCATGCTGTCATCGCCTACATTGGAAACTTTAATGGTTACTGTAACATCATCCGGCCCGGTAAACTCACTTTTGGATAAAGCCATGGTTACGTTAATGGGGTCATAGGCCTGTGCAGCGCTTGTAAGACCAACCAGCAAGGCACATAGCACTAAGAGCAAAACAACCTTTTGCCTCATGTACAGTACAGGGCGTTTTGATAAACACCCTTCCTCCCTTCACTCGCGCACGCAATATACGCATTGGTGAAACACAAATAGTATGCCACAAATATGCACGGATATACAAAGCAACCATCATATACAATCCTATCGTTGTTATTGTAGAGCATACCTGTTTGCGTGTCAAGCAAGGCAGCCTGTATTCGGGTTAAAAATGGCTTAGTTTTCCTGAAAAGCATGTAAAAACAAGCACATTACAACATTTATTGCAGTGCTTTACGGCAGCATATATGCTACGGAACAAGGTTTAAAAGGTCAGCTTTGTCGTTTACATCTACAAAGGAGTCAGGCACATCCCCTACAATAATGCTTTCAGCAATGGATATGCTGCTGTTTAGGTCCACTTGCTTTGAACCAGTGGGGATCACCAGGCGTACGGTGGTTTTTGCAGAAAGAAAAATCTTATGTCTTGTCTGATTGATGCCTGCCGATTCAAATTCTGTTACAAATTGTGTGGAGACCGCACCGACAGGCAGTATCTTGACTGGAATGCTAGGTCCGCTGCCGGCCAGAAAGTTGATGCCAAATGCTGCACCAAGAGGAATGTTGATAATCTGATTTTTAGCATCCTGCAACTTTTCCTGGGCTTGAAGTGCAGTTCGTGTGGCAAGACCATTCATTTCGATTGTGTTGGCCTGAAGCATTGTCACTTGACCCTTGTCATTCAAATGCACTTTGATCAGATCATCATAAGTCACACCGCTGTTCATGACATCTGCAACGGCAGAGTTGATAACTTTTACGGCAAGTGCATAAGCATCGGCATATGCCATATCCAAAATGACCTGAGAAAGATTGTTTTCCAACACCAGAAAGGCGGCTGTCAGCAAAAGCAGCACAATGACCATCCAACGCAGAAGCCTCCGGGAAAATCGATTTTTTCCTAAAGAGAATGCAACCATTTTCATTCCTCCCTCGTTTTATGAATATGCGGGAGTTTCAAAATGTACCCGCCTATGGGGAAACTTTGAATTGCGCAAAGCATGTGGTATAATATATGCATACCGCAAACCATGCGCATGAAATCAGGCATGATGCCGTTTGGAGGCTTAGCATTGTATCAACCACCGCTTAACAATGATCCCAGAAGATCTAAGAATGCTGGTCCATATACACCGATTCAGCCTCAGTTTGAACCGGAGGGTGAAGAACAGTTTGACGAGAGTCAGTATGATATGCAAGCTGACGGCAATTACGTTTATCAGACAGATGACCAGCTGGAGTACGGGAATGAAATCGATTATCCGGATCAGTATGACCCGGATGCAGGTTATCAAGAAGATTGGGTAGATGATCTGCCTCCTGAAAAAAACTATCGTCATACCATATTCAAGCCCAAAGTACGCAAGCCAGGTTTCCTCTTGGCTGTGATTGTGAATGCCGTACGCATATTTGTGCTGATCGGTATATTGGTCGGCTTGGCTGGACTTGGGGCTGTGGTGGGGATAGCAAAAGCATATGTGGAGACCGCACCAAATTTGAACTTGGCTTTGCTGGATGCTCAGGATCAAACGTCATTTATATACGATGCGGATGGCAATCTGATAACAGATTATAAAGGTACAGAAAACCGGGTTATGGTATCTATTGACCAGATGCCTACCCATTTGCAAAATGCCTTTATCGCCGTGGAGGATGCACGCTTTTTTACACATAACGGCGTAGATATCAAGCGTATCGTTGGTGCGTTTTTGGCCAACCTGACATCCGGTAGCAATCAGGGCGGATCTACTATCACACAGCAGCTGATCAAGAATACGGTTTTAAGCAATGAGCTAAGCTATAAGCGAAAGATACAGGAAGCGTATCTTGCCATGCAGCTGGAGGCACGCTACAGCAAGCAGCAAATCCTAGAAAGTTACCTGAATACCATATACATGGGTGAAAATTATTATGGCGTGCATGTTGCAGCGCAAGGATACTTTGGTAAGGAACTCAGCGAACTGACGCTGCGGGAATGCGCCATGTTGGCCGGTGTCAACAACAGCCCGTATTACTACAATCCACGGCGCAATTTCTACCTGCGTTCCGCAGAAGGTGTGGACTATCCTGCCATTACCAACAACCGCACCAACTATGTGCTTCGATGTATGTATGAGAATCAATTCATCACGCATCAGCAGTACATTGACGCCTTAAATCCTGAAACCGCAAGGGTGCTGGAAACATCCCCCTCTGAAGGAACGGGCATGTACAAGTATGCGCATTACGTGGAATATGCCATTCGTGATGTTGTGGACAAGTTTTTAGAGATGGAAGGCCTGCCCGATACCAGCGCTAACCGCTATGCCATGGAAAACAAGCTGCGTACAGGCGGTTACCATGTGAAGCTGGCCTTGGATACGCAGATCCAGGAAACTGTCGAGGATACGCTGGAGAATTGGACGAAATACCCCAGTCTTCGTAATCCCAGCGACAAGGTATACAGGGCCAGGAACGCTGACGGTACATATTCAGAGATTATACAGCCCCAGGCAGCTGCCGTTGTTTTGGATTATAGGACGGGCGAGTTAAAAGCGATTGTCGGTGGCCGTAGCAGGCCCACCCAGCGCAAAACCCTTAACCGTGCTGCCGATAACCAAATGCCCGTAGGCTCGGCCATCAAACCGCTGTCAGTTTATGCACCAGCCATTGAAAACGGTGCATCCCCGGCCAGTGTTGTATATAACATGCCGCTACCGATTGAAGGTTATAAAAATTCTAAGAATCAGGATACCTGGCCAGAGAACTATGGCGGCGGAGGATATAAAGGCCCACAGACGCTGCGAGAGTCTATCAAGAGAAGTTACAATGTATCAGCAGCTCAAGCTTTGATGACCATGGTTGGTGTAGACCGTGCTGTGGACTATCTATTAAAAATGGGGGTAGACCGTGAGCATATCGATGCAACGCCCTTTGGCGTGTCGTTGGGCTCCAGCGGCCTGTCGCCTATAGAAATGACAGTTGCCATGGGTGTCCTGGCAAATGGTGGTGTATATCAAGAGCCTATCTCCTTCCTTGGCATTTCCGACAGCAATGGCAAGGTGATCTATGACAGCCATGCGAATCAAGCACGGCGTCAGGTTTTTAAGCCATCTACAGCATGGCTGACTGTGGATATGATGAAGGATGTAGTTTCGGGTGGAACAGGTACCGGTGCCAAGATATCTGGTCAGACAGTGGCTGGTAAAACAGGTACCAACTCAGACCAAAAGGGTATCGGTTTTGCCGGCATGACTGGTTGGTACGCCAGTTATGTGTGGATCGGTCACGACAACTACAAGTCGCTGTCATCCAAGTCTACCGGAAGCAACTCAGCAGCTCCGCTATGGAAGGCGTACATGGAAAAAATTCACAAAGCAAAGGGTCTTGCCAATAGAGATATTATGGAAGGTGATCCATCTCAGTATGGACTGGTAAGGGTAACGACCTGCGGTGTCAGCGGTCAGCTAGCTACCAGTGCCTGCAAACATGATGTGTTGGGATACAATACTGTAACAGATTATTGGGCTGTCGGTTCCAAACCCCTTACAGAGTGTCAAATGCACAAGACCATGACGATCTGCACCGAAAGCGGTAAACTGGTCAACCAATACTGCCCCAACTACACTCGTGCAAACAAAGGGGCGATCGTAATCCCCAAAGGTCATCCGCTGTACAGCTTAATTGGAAGTAAGTACAATTCCACCCTTGAAAAGTATCTGGGTGAGTTCGCTACCTTGCGCTATACCAATGACGCCAATGCCAACGAGGCCCTGAACCAAACAATTATATGTGATGTTCACGGACCCGGAACGGATAACAGCGACCACATAGTTACCAATACATTGATTCCGGATGCACAGCGTTTGTTGAGCCAGGCGCAGGCGCAGATTGGAAATGTGGATCAGGGGACAGATGCATACAACAACCTGCTAAATGCTATCAATAATCTGCAGGGCGTATTGAATCAGGGAAGCCCTTCCACCTCTAGCCTGACACAGGCCATGAGCTATCTAACACAAGCGATGGCAGCTGCCAACTAAAAGCAAAAAACAATGGGCCAAGCAAATTGCGCTTGGCCCATTTTATGTTTATGAGAATTGTGATCATTATCCCTTTGCCCGAGGCTTGAATAACATTGCTGCCAATGCGCCAAAGAGAACAGCAGCTGTGATACCACCTGCAGTGGCGGTCAACCCACCGGTAAAGGCTCCGATTAATCCAACTTCTTGAACAGCATGAATTACGCCCTGGCTCAATGCATGGCCAAACCCCGTGAGGGGCACGGTGGCGCCGGCGCCCGCAAAATCTACTAGATAGCCATATAAACCTACTGCACTTAGAATAACACCGGCTACAATATAGCCTACCAAAATGCGGGCAGGTGTTGCGTTTGTTTTCATGACCAGCAGTTCGCCAATGGCACATAGCACACCGCCAATCAAAAATGCTTTCAAGTACATCAACATGGCTGTTACCTCCTTATGCCTTGGCCGATTCAATGACTACCGCATGGGCTACGCCGGGGATGCTTTCACCTTGCTGGTTGCTGGTGGGACTTAATAGAGCCCCGGTTGCCATAAACAAAATCCTCTTAAATTCGCCCGTGGCTAGCTTGTTCAGCAGCAAAGTATTGAAAACACTTGCTGAGCAACCGCAACCGCTGCCGCCTGCGTGCACGTCCTGATTAGCATCGTATATTTGCAGACCACAGTCCATATACCTATCAAAATCAAGTGGAATACCTTTTTCTGACATTAACTCTAACAGTGCATCATGTCCAACCCTGCCCAAGTCGCCTGTAACGATCCGATCAAAATCCGCAGCGCTGCGACCTGTATCCTGAAAATGTGCCGATAGGGTGGAGGCTGCTGCTGGGGCCATGGCAGCACCCATGTTGTTGGCGTCTGTAACGCCCATGTCCACCAGCTTGCCAATGGTCACATGGGTTACATGGGCAATTGGCGTGAGGCTCCGGTCATTGGATACAAGGGTTGCCCCTGCTCCTGTAACGGTCCATTGAGCAGTGGGATTGCGCTGACTACCATATTCCAATGGAAATCTAAATTGTCGCTCGGCTGTACAAAAATGGCTGCTGGCACCACATATTACCGATGTCGCAAAACCGCCATCCACTAGCATAGAGCCTAAACATAAGCTTTCAGACATGGTGGAGCATGCGCCATAAAGCCCTAAAAAGGGGATACCTAGCTCACGGGCGGCCATGGAGGATGCCATAATTTGATTCAGTAGGTCGCCGCCCAGCAGGTAGTGGATGTTCTTTTCTATCACACCCGCTTTTTGCAGACAAGTTTTGACCGCTGAGTAAAAGA
>JAEYQQ010000024.1 GCA_023409955.1 Bacillota bacterium
GATCATAATCGTTCCAGGAATTACCCTCCTGCTGCACCAACAGATACAAGTTCTTCTCTGCCAAAACTGCCCCATATATTTGCTTTACATAGCTATAGTCTGATTCTCTGATGTACATATCTGCCCAATCAAATACTGCGACCTCTGTTAAGCTTATTTCAGCTCCCTCTATCTCATACTGCAACAATGAGCCTTTAACAGTATTTAAGCCATACAGCTTATCGTCTCTTTGCAAAAGCAAATTCACACTATCTTTATATTGATTTTGTTCATCAACTGAAAGTTCTTCCCAAGTGTTACCCGAATAGTATCTGACTATTTTATCGGAAACAAGGGTAGGTTCTGCATCACCAGACTTCCAAGAATACAAACCATTCACACCAAGCAGATATAGCGTATCTTCAACTGCCACCAATGATTCAACATTGACCGAGATCATTCCATCTACTGTTTGAGGGAATAGCAATGCATCTCCCGGTGCCGCAAATGCTCCGACCCATACACCAATCAACACAAAAAATATAGCTAGAAAACCCAACACTTTCTCTTTCATTAGAAAACTCCTTTTACTTTTTCATGGTACTTATTATAAGGCCTGCAAAAAAGCCGCACCAACTACTGTGCGTCCTTTAATTACCCTATATGTTTATTCTCTATCAATGTCGTGATGTCCTATATTTTCCTGTTTGCTTATGTAACAATTCATATGATTTTTGATTCTCAATACTATATTTATGTTAGCGGAGCTCCTTCATTATTTTTTTCATAAACGCTTTAGTTGTTGTCTTCCCGGAACGGTTAAAACGACCCAGATCAAAAAGGCAGTCTGGATTACCAGCCTGAATGTAATTGATACGCTCTACGCAAATTAGCGAAGCAGAAAACTCCAGCTGCGTCAGATAAAACTGAGCCTCCGGGCAGACAAAGCCAAATGGATAAGTAAATGCCGTGGCAGTAACTCTGCTGTTGTTCTGCAGCATCATCTGCTGCTTCATAAGATCCTCACTGAATACAGAAAAATAGGCAGCCTCAGATTCACCGTTTTTCCGCTTACTTCCCTTTCGCTCGCCAATACTATGCATATCATACGAGTGATTTTGGATCTCAAAATATCCGCTCTCGCTCAGCTGACGGATTTCATCCCAGGAGAGGTATGCATAATTGGGGTTTGGATCCGGATTTTTGCTGTAATAATCAGCATATTTTCCCACAATAGATAAAACAGCCCGGTAGTTTAATTCCTGTAAAATCGGCAGGGCGTAATACATGTTATTGTAATGGCCATCATCAAAGGTGATCATTACAGGCTTCTCCGGTAAGTCTGCCTGCCCCTTTACATAATTAATCAGGTCTTGTATCACAACTGTTTCAAACCCATTGTCTTTCAGATACTTTAAATCATTATATAAAGCCTCGGGTGTGGCAACATATACATCTGACTTGCGGGGATCTTTCAGTATGCTGTGGTACATAATAATGGGCAGCTTCACACTTTTTTGCACGGTGCTATCCATGGCAGCTTCACTATTGATCTCTGTTTGAGCGGGGTTTACAAGGATTGTCACCATCAAAATCGATAAAAGAAGCATCCGTTTCAAAAGCTTTTTAAACATGCTTACTCCTGAAATTGAATATTGCAGATTATATCTTGGCAGCAAACGAAGCCGTTAATCATGCAAATAATGTTGATTGAGCTAATCTCTTGCAATCATTACGATGAAAAAGCAGACATATAAAAAGACCGCCGGCATTTTGTACCGGCGGCCACATATCCTACATCTTTATTTGGTATATCCTTTGGGGTTGTTTTTTTGCCAACGCCAAGCGTCGCGACACATATCCTCCAATGATTTTTCTGCTTTCCACCCGAGCAGTTTTAATGCCTTTTGCGGATCAGCATAGCATTCTGGTACATCGCCGGGCCTACGGCCCACCAACTTATGGGGAACCTGTATACCGTTTACCTCTTGGAATGTCCGTAAAATTTCCAAAACGCTATAACCGTTGCCGGTGCCAAGATTTATCGCCTCAGCTCCTGTATGGCCCATAGCATATTCCATGGCTTTCACGTGCCCCCGGGCGAGGTCTACCACATGAATGTAATCCCGGATACAAGTTCCATCTCGCGTCGGATAATCCGTACCAAACACCTGAAGCATAGGCAGCTTTCCGGATGCAACCTGGGTAACAAAGGGCATCAGGTTATTTGGCGTACCGTTTGGATCTTCTCCAATGCGGCCGCTCTCATGTGCACCAACAGGATTGAAATAGCGCAACAAAACAACAGACCATTCCTTGTTAGCAAAAGCAACATCCCTTAGGATCTGCTCAACCATATACTTCGTCCAGCCATAGGGACTATTGGCGCTTGTTGGCATCTCTTCCACAAGCGGCATACGATCTGGGATACCATAAACTGTCGCAGATGAACTGAACACAAAGCGCTTCACGCCAAATTCCTGCATGACCTCACAGAGCGATAGTGTAGAATCTATGTTATTTCGATAATAACGCAGCGGTATGCTGACAGACTCACCCACTGCTTTTAACCCTGCAAAATGGATAACCCCATCAATCTTGTGGTTTGCAAAAACTTCAGCAAGCTTTTCTTTATCGCACACATCAAAATCGTATACAGGTAAGCTGCTTCCTACGATCTCCTCAACACGCCGTATGGCTTCAGGCTGGCTGTTTACGTAGTTATCAACAATTACAACATCGTGCCTGGCTTTTTTTAGTTCTACAATGGTATGCGTGGCAATATAGCCTGCACCGCCCGTTAATAAGATAACCATACCTACTCACACTCCTGATATTTAGAATAGCTGTTTCGGATATGCACCTGACTTGTGCAACTGCAGCAAGGCATCTTGTACAATAGGTTTATCCTCCCTAACGGTTACCCCAAACCAACAGGCATCTGTTGTCAATACATCTACCTGAATGCTTCCTGCCTGCATCATATTGTCAATCATAACAGGCAGCGGACATTCCATTTTCAACTCATCCGGATGCGGCTTTTGCAAAAAATCAGCCAAATACTCTTCAGCTTGTTTAAAAATCCACGGCGTAAAGCCCCAGAAGTTCATTGATACAATAGACTGGGGATCAAGCTCCAAATGATTTTCCATATCTAGTATTTTCCCATCCGGATACAATGCTATTTTGTAGGTCTCAGTTACGCAGTACAGCTTGTTTTGTGAATCTACACTGCATACACCCCGAGTTACCTGGCCATGCTCAGACACAGTATTGCAAAGCTTGTAACCTACCATGGAAGCTCTTCCTGCTTGCTGCATTTTAAGTAAGGATTCCCGCATCGCACAAAAAGCATCTTTACCGTAGTAATCATCAGCATTAATCACGGCAAAAGGCTCTGCGATAACATCCTTAGCACATAACACAGCATGAACCGTTCCGTATGGTTTTGTGCGTTCTTTGGGCGGTTGAAAACCATCCGGAAGCGAGTCATACTCCTGAAAGGCAAATGCCACCTCCGCCTTTTTGGATATACGATTGACAATCATCTCCCGCATAACGGATTCCATATCTCTTTTTATAACGAAAACGATCTTATCAAATCCAGCTTCTAAAGCATCGTAAATGGAGTACTCCATCAAAATTTCGCCGCTGGGACCCATTTTGTCAATTTGCTTGTTTCCACCGTATCTGGCACCCAGTCCTGCTGCCATAACCAAAAGCGAAGTATGCAACGCATTTCCTCCTTCAAGTAGATGCAATACTTATGGTTTCGCCGTAATCATCCAATAATCCTGCGCACAAAAACACAAAGCGCCATGAAAACATGACGCCTTGCATTGGGTGGGATGAACTATCAATATTTCCCAAAGCTCAATGAGGACTGACGACTCGCATTCTTCACAGAAGACGGTTGATGCATCAGAGATATTGAGAATGGGGAGGTTACTGGATCAGATGTAGTCAAAATGAATTTATTCACTTCCTCCTGCAGTGCGGCTGCCTGGGCAGACATCTCTTCACTGGTTGCCGAGTTTTCCTCCGCAGTCGCTGCGTTTGTCTGTACAACGGTGGATATCTGATTCAAGCCTTGCTTGATCTGTTCTATGGCTGCTGCCTGGCCGGCGGATGCTGCATCTATTTTCTGTATACTTTCCTCAGCCATTTTTGCTTTCTCTTGAACACTGATTAGTATCTCAGCAGTTTTTTCGGCAATATGAAGACCATCTGCCACCGTTGTACTGGAATGGTGTATCAGCTCTGCTGTTTGTTTTGCTGCTTCAGCCGATTTTGCTGCAAGATTCCGTACCTCATCAGCCACCACGGCAAAGCCCTTCCCTGCGCTGCCCGCACGCGCTGCTTCAATGGCTGCATTCAAAGCCAATATGTTGGTTTGAAATGCAATATCCTCAATCACCTTGGTTATGTTGGCTATCTGGCTGGAAGATGCATTAATGTTCGCCATGGCATCGGTTAGCTGCTTCATATGCTCATTACCCGCTAAAACTCCCTCACCGGCCTGACCAACATACTGCGTTGCTATCCTAACATTGTCAGAATTCTCTGCTGCCTGCATTGCAATTTTTACAGCAGAAGCACTGAGCTGTTCTATGGAGGATGCCTGTTCAGTTGAGCCGGATGCAAGCGCCTGCGCACCACTTGCCACTTGTGCTGAACCAGTACTGACCTGTTCTGATGCCGTGTTAATTGTAAGCAGCGTTTCATTCAAAGAAGTTGCTGTGTTTTGTATTGCCTGTTTTATTGCTGAAAAATCACCCACATAATCCAAGTTTACATTAATGCGCATATCTCCACGAGACATCAACCCAAGGTGCTGCGAAATATCGTTTATATAAGATGCCAGCATAGCGTTTGTTTTACGTATACTTTTGGCCATTCTGCCAAGCTCATCCTGACTTTCATAGGATATCTGCGCTTGCATATTGCCTTTTGACATTTCCTCATAAACGCCTTCAATTTCTTTTACCGGTGTCAATATGGATTTTCGAATGGCCATCAACACGATGAGCGTAAGAACAAGAGAGGCGCCTCCAACTGTGAGCAGCATAATCCAAGCGAAATTGGCAGCAGCAGTTCCGTTCTTCTCTTGTTCATGGGATCGTTCTTCTGCATCGTTTCCAAGCTGAAGAAGGATTGCCTCTACCTCATCAAGCAAAGGTGCATACTCTGACACATACAAGGCTGTGGCCTTAATCAGATTCTCTTGAGATGATTCCTGAAGAAGCGCTGTGTACTGCTCTCTGATAGATGCGGCCTGTTTCAATTTGATGTCTGTTTCACTAATGATGGAATCATTTCTTGAATCTCTTTGGTTATTCGCATATACCTGTAGTTTTTCATGAACGATCTTGGCTTCTTGAACCGCCTGCGTCAACTCATTTTCAAAAGTACCCGAGTCTTCCGCTATAAGCATGCGCAGCAAGTAACGCTGTACAGATGCCATGCTTTTGCGCATGCTCCAGGTTGAATAGATATCAGGTACTGTTTCATGCTCGTATGCATTAATTTGGGTTCTCATATTTTGAATGCTGATTAGTGATACGCCCATGGAAAGTAAAAGCATCAATAGTACAATTCCAAATCCCAAAATCAATTTCATGTTAATTGATAGATTCTTAAAACTCAGTGTTTTCATATATGTAACCTTCCGTAAATCAGATTTGAAATACCTGTAAGAAAACTTTTAAACCAATTGGACCCTGTATCGTAAGATTGAAAAAAATACCTTATGTTGTTTTAATCTACTGTGCCCCCACACCCTTCACATCCTTTTATATATTGATGCTATATATGTACCCACATATATCCGATACCTTATACCACATTTTGTGGTATATTTTCATTACGCATAAAGATTTTTGACGAAATATTGGGGTTGGAGCAATTAATTATATTAGGTAAAATATATAGAGGAAGTTGGTATGTATATCTCTGGCCGCAATGAGATCCGGCAAGGATACCGAAGCGGCCATTACACCAAAAAACCAACCACAACAGGTTGTGTCAATTTCCGTATGTTCCTCTAGATCAGTCCACGTCATAATCCACTTGTTAATTCCATATCTTCTAAGTGGTCCTTATTGATAAGCCATGTGCCGACGATCATGATAACCAATGCAATAAAGAATAGGGCAGAAGGTATCTGCCTGAATATGGCTAGCGACAGCAATGCACCAATAAAAGGTGCGATTGCATAATATGCGCTCGTTTTTGCAGCACCCAAACTGCGTTGTGCATATACATAGAAATAGACACTTAGACCGTAAGCAACAAAGCCTAAAATCAAGACCAGCATCAGCCTTGTGACGGAAGGAAGCTGTTCACCAACTATTAACGCTACAATCAATGAGCCCAGGCCAGAACCGAATCCTTTGATGATCACTATCTGTACCGGATCGCTTTGCGAAAGCATTCTGGTACAATTGTTCTCCAACCCCCAGCAGATGCAGGCCAGTATTACAAAAACGGATCCAATGGAAAACTGGAAACTACCGGCATCCTCAACAGAAAGTAGAGTGCTGGCCAATGTAATTAAGCCAATGGCTCCCCATAACCGCTTGCTGATCTTTTCATTGAAAAGAAGCAATGCAATAACAGAGGTTGCGACAATCTCAAAATTATTTAACAGCGAAACGTTTGCGGAAGATGATCGCTTAAGTCCTAACATCAAAAATACCGGAGCAGCAATATCCAGCGCTACCATACCAACTGTATAGGGAAGATCTATTTTAGTAAGCCGCATCTCGCCAGACTCACGATGCATACGCTTTTGCATAAGCCTCTTTATAAGCATTCCAATTCCCGCACCAAGATATAAGAAGGAAGCCATCATGGTAGGCGAAACATCTTGCAAAAGCAGTTTGGATAAAGGTGAACTAAGGGCATATAATGCTGCTGCCAGTATAGCAAAAAGGACAGCTCGCCGTTTTGTGTTCATTTCCTATCCCTCACTTCAAAACGTATAGTTGGTATCTTTCCATTATAAGAGACTAATGATCTCCGCCTATGTCACTTAATGCCCCTCGTTCTGCCAGACCAAGACATCCGATGATTTGGCTTACACTAAACCAATTGCATTATGGTCACAATAACTCCTACACCAGTTTTGATATAGCGCCTAGTCAGCAGCGCACTTCTACATGTTTACATTATTACCTTTTTATTGTATGATTTTCTATATATTACAGTTACCATGCGCAATCAGTAAATACCTCTAAAACATCAGCAAAAGGAGAATGATCTTTATGAAGAAAACATTTCTTGCTATCGTTACTACTCTTATCTTTCTGTTTATCCATTTTCCAGCCACCGCTGATAAAACTTCGATTCAAGGTAAATGGCGTGGGTATGACGATTCTGGTTTGTTAACGCTTTGCTTGGGTAACAAAGGCGAGCTAATATACATCCATAAAAGTACCGTTTCAACAGTTACAAAAATGGGTTCATATACAATCGATGGCCAAACTATTACATTGAAATCAGATGATGATTTTACAGCTACATTTTCCTTTCTTCGTAACGGAGACACATTAAACATTCTTAATTTTGATTCGGGAATTGCTTATCAAATGAGCAAAAGCCAATGGGATACACCTTTAGACCTTCTCGGAACATGGAAAACCGACATTGAAGATGTCAAAGTAAGTATATCATTTATGGAAGATGGTTCCTATACTAGAGATAACACGTTTAGTGGTATTTATTTCGTAGATGAACCAATCTTGTACTTGGTTGAAAATGAAGGTTCCTCCATTCTTTTGTACTTTATAAATAATGATACTTTTTCATTTATTGCAGATGGCTCATCGGCCCCCAATGTTTTTAAACGGTCCAATTAACAGGGATCTATATCACTACGCAAGCATAGATTTTCTATTTAGCATCAGTCTGCACGTTTCCAATATCTGAACTGACCATTGTCTGTGTTGATATGGAGAGGCGCCATGGCATCGTCTTCCCCAGTACAATAGAAGCATAGAAAACGAGGAGTAACAGGTTTGTCTTTATGGCAGATATATATACCATCACCCAAACATAGTAAAGATAAAACCCCTTGATTTCTCAAGGGGTTTCTGGCGGAGAGTTAGGGATTTGAACCCTAGGTGGGGTATAAGCCCACACACGATTTCCAGTCGTGCGCCTTAGACCACTCAGCCAACTCTCCACGTTTTGGCTTTTTCGCCAACGAACAATATTATATCGCTTGTCCTTGCTGTTGTCAAGTAAAATTTACAAAACTTTTTCCTTCTTTCAGGGCATACGATCCATTTCCAGTCTTTTCATAAAGCTAACAATATGCTACACTTGAAACTAGCAACGGAAAGGAGCAAAACAATGCAAAAGATTCCATTTCGTGACCTGGGTATATCTGTGTCACGCCTGGGTTTTGGCGCCATGCGTCTGCCCACCATGGAGGTAGATGGCAAGCGAGTGATAGACCGAAATGAAGCCATCGCCATGATCCGGCAATCCATTGACGGTGGTGTGACCTATGTTGATACGGCGTATCCATATCATGGCGGTGAAAGTGAACTGGTGGTTGGCGAAGCTCTAAAAAATGGCTATCGTGAAAAAGTTGTTTTGGCCTCCAAACTTCCTGTTTGGCTGGTGAAAACCCGCGAAGATATGGACCGCTATCTGGATGAGCAACTTGAGAAGCTTCAAACAGATCATATTGACTTTTATCTATTACATGCTTTAAACAAAAACTCATTTGAGGCCATGCAGAAACTTGGTTACCATGATTTTCTGGATAAGGCAGTGGCTAGCGGAAAGATACGTTATCCTTCTTTCTCATTCCATGATGAAGCAGACCTTTTCCCCAAAATCATTGATGACTACCCCTGGAAGATGGCACAAATCCAGCTGAACCTGCTGGATGGAGACTATCAGGCCGGCTTGGCGGGTATGAAATACGCTACCGAAAAAGGTGTGGGCATTGTTATTATGGAACCGCTTCGCGGCGGTGCCTTGGCCACTCCACCTGCAGAAGTTCAGGCTTTGTATCATGCCTTTGATACAAAGCGGAGCAGTGTGGAATGGGCATTCCGTTACTTGTACAACATGCCGGAGGTTATGACCATATTAAGTGGCATGAGCACCATGGAGCAAGTAAAGGATAATTTGCGCATATTTGAAAGCGCAGCTGTCAATGTTATGAGCCCTGAGGAAGATGCTCTTTTAGAGAAAGTCAAGGATGCGTACTTGAAGCGCATAAAGACCAGCTGTACAGGATGCAACTACTGCCAGCCCTGCCCCAAGAATGTTGCCATACCCAATATCTTCAGAGGTTATGACAACGCTTCAATGCTGGACAAAAAGACAGAATTCTTTGGTCGTTACAAAGAGCTTAAAGAGGATGGAAAAGATGCCGGTTTGTGCATATCATGCCGGTTGTGTGAAAAGGCATGCCCGCAGCATCTACCCATTATCCGCTATTTGAAGGAAATCAAATCCGAATACGAAAGCGCTTGAATCTAAAGCCAACATATTCAAAAGCAGCAGCCATTCGGCTGCTGTTTTTTGATATAAAGTCTCTTATCGAATTCCTTAAAGATTGCGAAGGATCATACCAAACTCATACTTCATTAAAAAATACGGTTCCACCAGTTTCAAAAGCTTCCAGTAATTCTTGGGTTACAAGACCATAAGTACCGGTTACATCGCCTTCCGAATTCCCCTGAAGAATGTTGACCATATGCTCAATATACGGCATCTGAACATGCTCTAGTGGATCAAAGGTGAATCTTTCCTGCATACCATCGCACATTAAAGCCACAGGCTCCAAATCCATAATGGAAAAGCGGATGCTGCCACCGCTGCCGAAGATCACAGCTTCATCTATGCTTTCCGCCGCATGGAAGCTAAGCTGCAATGTACCTTGCACACCACTTTTGAAGCATATCAAAGCACTGGTTACATCGTTGACGCTATGGATTTTGCTAATATTGGCTGAAACGCCGGAAGCCATAGAGACATCCCCAAAGATGAATTGTATCGTATCTACCATATGGGAGCCCATGTCATACAACAAACCACCGCCAGCTTCCGATTTAGATAGAAGCCAGGACCTGTCTGGGTTAATTACCGGTACCGGGCAGGCATACGTATACTGAAAGGACCGAACCTCACCAATTGCCCCTTCTTCTACGAGCGCCTTTATCCGTCTGAATTTTTCTTGGCCTCTGCGATAGTATGCCACAAACAGCTTGACGCCATTTTCTTGGCAGACACTGATCATTTCCCGGCATTGCGCAACGGTCGTCGCCATGGGCTTTTCAACATATACGTTCTTTTTATGTCGTGCGGCTTCCAGGGTATAGAAGTGATGCATGCCTGGAGGCGTTGCTATATAAATTGTATCAATCTCAGTATCTGTCAATAGATCCATATAGTTGGTGGAGTACTTTTCTACATGATGGCGGCGTGCATAATCTGCAACCTTAACAGGGTCACGACGCATAACAGAAACAAGCCTCGAACCTTGTATTTTAGAAAAGGCAGGGCCACTCTTTTTCTCTGTCACATCTCCGCATCCAATGATGCCAAACCCAATGGTTTTCATACAAGCTTCCTCCCGTTATTCCTGTGTATGCAGTTCCCAGCCTAAATCATGATGATATATCATCTGTTTAGTCATGCCGCCATCCACCACAAAATTCTGACCTGTAATAAACCCAGCATCCTTCCCGCATAAAAACAAGCATATGGCCGCTATATCCTCCGGCTTGCCTACCCGGCGGCTTGGGTGCTGAAGAATATCGCCTTGGGAATAGGATGATAGGCAGCCATCCTTTTGATACTCCCCTGTATCGATCCAGCCCGGACTGACAGCATTCACCCTGGCTTTGCCCGCTAGGCTTACAGATAGGGCATGGGTCAAAGCGCTGATACCGCCCTTGGCTGCAGAATAGCTTTCCGTATCCTGTTGGGACATAAAAGCCCTAGTGGAGGAAATATTTACGACTGATGCTCCTTTTGCGAAATAATTCATCATGTGATGACACAGCATATAGGGTGCTGCAACACCAAGAGATAATACATAATTGAAATCCTCCCAGGAGCAGCCTGAAATAATTCCTTTTTTTGAAATACAGACATTATTGATTAGTACATTCACTTGATGAAAGCGGTCAAGAACAATATTTGCGAAACTTGCTAAAGAAGCCTTTTCAGCCATATCTCCATGATAAAACAAACATTCACCGCTTTGAGCATTAATCTTTTTTTCAAGGGCCTGTCCATTTTGGTCATCAACATCCGAAAAAGCAACGGCATACCCTTCTCGGTGAAAGCTTTCCACCAGACAACGGCCTATACCATTGGCACCGCCAGTGATAACGCAAACTTTTCTCATGCAATATACTCCTTAACACACCTAAGTACGAATCTTTATAATGTTATTAATCAATAAACTGACGACATACTTGAGTAAGCACCCCTGACCTTAAATTGCCCATTGTTTAGTATACCTGTGCAGCTCTGTATGCAGTACCAAACGTATAACACAAGTTTGCTAAGCTCATGTATGCTATCTAATGATAGATGATGAATACATACCTGCTACTAAGGTGTTATCAGCCCGTATTTCCACTTAACATATAGAATACGGCGCAGGCTTTCATTAATCCGCTCTTCGGTGATCCGTCCTTCCCCCACCGCTTTCTTGATTCCATTGACAGCGTTTTTCAGGTTGACTGGCATTAAAAGCATATCAACACCTGCTTCCAGTGCCAAAACGGATGCTTCGGCAGATGAGAATTTTCCCGAGATTGCTTTCATTTTCAGAGCATCCTAAGCCATCATAGCCCAACCGTTCCCTAAGCAAGCCAGTCACAACAGTCTTTGATAAAGATGCTGGGTATTCACTGTCAATCTCAACAGCTGTCAAATGAGAGATCATAATGCATTCTGCACCGGCGGCTATCCCTTTGATAAAAGGTAATAATTCGGCCTGTTCCATTTGCGAAAGGGTACGAGATGATATGGATTTGCCATAATGGGAGTTGCCAAAGGTGCTGCCATGGCCAGGAAAATGTTTCAACGTTGCCATAACGCCGTTCTCCGTCAGCCCCTTCATTACCTGCACTGCCATATCAGCCACAAGTACAGGATCATCTCCAAAGGACCTGGATCCGATTTCTGTATTCTTGCCATCGATGTTCACGTCTGCCACAGGTGCAAAATTTAGATTAAAGCCCAGAGGGGATATGTATTGCGCAATGGTTTTACCAACCGAATATGCCTCATTAAGGTCTCCGTGCCGACCAATCGTCCTCATGGAATCGAGCTTATTGGTTTTCAATTTTCCGGCCACACGAACCACTGAGCCGCCTTCCTCATCCACAGCGATAAACAGGCCAATTCCATGCCTATCTTTGGCAAAAGTTTGTGAATTTGCTATCATTTCTGTTATCTGGACCTTGTTTTGAATGTTGACAGAAAAATAGATCATGCCGCCTACAGGCGTTGCAGCAAGACCGATTTGGGTTGCTTTCGTTGCCTTAGTCGCCTTATCCACACCAGCTACTACTTCGAGAGTAACGATAAACAGCTGATAAATCTTTTCATCAAGCGTCATATCATTCAAAAGAGAATCAATGTGCTTTTCCATTTGCTCCATCGTATTAACCGAAGGACGATCAGCTGATGCTGCAGGCATGAACAGCATTACAGATAGCATTATACAAAGCACCAATGAAGTTGTTCTTATCACGATTTCATCACCAGCCAATCATCCGTTTATATCTATTGTAAGTGATATCCAACAGCATTTCAATGCTCCTGCATATTTTCATTCAGAGTGACAACCCCTATTCAGCCATTCGCATTGCCTTCCAATTTCTGTTCTGCTATACTTTTAGTACCTAGTTACATAACATGATCTACTCATTGAAAACGGAGGTGTTTTTATGTACGTTGCCAGCGACCAACGATACCAAACCATGCGATACCGCCGCTGCGGGAAAAGTGGACTAAAGCTTCCCTTTTTGTCACTTGGACTATGGCATAACTTTGGAGAAGGCGTTACATTTGAAAGTGCCCGGCAAATGGTTCTTGGCAGCTTTGATTTGGGAATCACTCATTTTGACCTTGCCAATAATTATGGTCCGCCTCCTGGATCCGCCGAGGAGACCTTTGGGCACATTCTAAAAAAAGATCTGGCCCCTTATCGTGATGAGATCATCGTCTCTACCAAGGCTGGATACTACATGTGGCCTGGCCCCTATGGCGACTGGGGCAGCAAAAAGTATCTTATCTCCTCTTTAAATCAAAGCCTCAAGCGCATAGGGCTGGAGTATGTGGACATCTTCTACCATCACCGACCCGACCCCAATACACCGCTGGAGGAAACCATGGACGCACTGGCTACTGTCGTGCGTCAGGGAAAAGCGCTGTATGTTGGTCTTTCTAACTACAATGCGCAGGATACGATCAAGGCCAGCCGGATTTTGAAGGATATGGGGGTACACTGCCTGATTCATCAGCCAAGGTATTCCATGTTTCACCGTTTACCGGAGACAGAGGGGTTGTTTGATGCCCTAGCACAGGAAGGAATCGGCTGCATCGCCTTCTCGCCATTAGCACAAGGGATGCTTACTGACCGTTATTTCAACGGTATCCCTGCCGATTCCAGGGTCATAACATCCGGTGTGTTCCTAAAGCCAGACTCGATTACAGAAGAGAAGGTAAACAAAGCCAAACAGCTCGATGCAGTCGCCAGATGGCGAGGCCAGAAGCTATCACAGATGGCTCTTGCTTGGGCGTTAAGAAATGATACCATGACTTCACTGATCATAGGTGCCAGCCGTCTTTCCCAGATTCAAGAGAATCTTTTGGCACTGGACAAAGGCCCCTTTACCAAAGATGAACTAGATGAAATTGATCATATACTGAAATAGCATTCTACCCAAGATAAAGCACCGGCCGCTGGACATCACTGTTACACCAAAAATTTGATACACCAGCTTAACCAGTGACTTGAGTAGGGCCTAAAAGGTCTAACCAGCCATTGATCCTTACAAGCAAAAAAAGGCCTGAAATCAGACCTTTTTTGGCTTGCGTCATGTTTCTTAACCAAAGAGCCCTTTCTTTTCAACAATGGATACAGGGTCGTAGCCCGCCTGAGAAACTGCCTTCATCAATACTTCATCAGCAACCATGTCAGCAAGTACAACAGTAGCAGTCTTTTTCTTCAAGTCCACCTTTGCACTTTGTACATGGGTAACTGCTGCCAAAGCTTTTTCCACCCTAGCTTGACAATGAGCACAAGACATTCCTTCGATTGTCATTATTTTTTTCATATGCAAACCTCCTTTTTAATACTGCTTATGTGCAAGTTCGCAGGCAATTTTTGCCCCAAGCGCTGCATTGTTATACACCAGGCGGATATTCGATTCAAGGCTCTTGCCACTGGTGATTTTCTGTATTTTATCCAACAGGAAAGGTGTAATCTCTTTTCCCTTAACATTCTGACGTTCTGCTTCAAACAGCGCACTTTCTATAGCCGTATTGATTACATCAAAATCCATGGCATACTCCTCAGGGATCGGGTTTGTAACCAGCATACCGCCCTGCAAACCACATAGAAGCTTGGCAGCAAATACTTCGGCAATCTCCTGCGGGGAATCCAGCCGATAGTCAACACTAAAACCGCTTTTACGTGTATAAAAAGCCGGGAGTTCCCCTGTCTGATACCCAATGATAGGCACACCCTTTGTTTCTAGGTATTCCAGTGTTAGGCCCAAGTCAAGAATGGATTTTGCTCCTGCGCATACAACCAGCACACTGGTTTGCGCTAGTTCTTCCAGGTCTGCAGAAATGTCCATGGTCGTCTCTGCCCCCCGATGGACACCGCCAATACCGCCGGTTGCGAATACCTTTATGCCTGCAATGCTTGCGCCAATCATGGTGGCCGCTACAGTAGTGGCTCCGTCCTCGCCTTTTGCCAGAAGAAAGGGTAAATCGCGGCGGCTGGCTTTGGTAACCGAAAGGCCCTTTTTGCCCAGATGCTCTATTTCCTCCCGGCTGATACCCACGGTGATTTTTCCGCCGATAATCGCAATGGTAGCAGGTACAGTTCCATTATCTCGCACAATTTGCTCAACACGCAATGCGGTTTCCACGTTCTTCGGATAGGGCATGCCATGGGATATAATCGTAGACTCCAGCGCAACCACTGGCTTACCGGCATCCAGCGCCCTTTGCACCTCATCAGAAACGGTTACAAACTTTCTTAAGTTCATTGTACCTTACCCCCACAATCATCAATTTTCTTATCCAGCAGCATTCTTGTTATGTCTGATCGGACTGCCCCCTTAGCCTGGGCACACAGAGAAGCTGAAGCCAAACCCATTTGGGCAATGCCCTTCATTGCTGCACCTTCAAAAAAGCCGCATGCCACAGCGGCCATAAAAGCATCGCCGCAGCCAGTTGTATCCACAACGGTGCCAGGATAGCATGGAAGCATCCCTCGCGATTCTCCATCATCGTAGTATACCCCATCCGCTCCAAGGGAGATAAATACCAATTTTACACCTTTGCTTCGCAGTATTGATGCTGCCTGTTCTATATCCGCTTGGCTGTAAATAGTCATGTCAGCTAATATTTCCGCTTCAGCGCGGTTGGGCTTCAAACAAAAGATTCGATCAAGATGTGCCTTTAGCCGTACAGATTTCTTAACTGATACCGGATCTGCAAAGATAGGCGCTACACAGTTTTCGCAAAGGCAGGCAATGGCTTCCTCTGCCAAATTTGCATCCATCACAACCAATGCCGAACGGTTGATGTCGTCCATTCGCTCAAGCAAAAACGCTGGACTAATGTGCCGGCAGATATCCATATGAGATATTGCCATACTTACATCACCATCAGCATCATTGATACATAGATAAGTTGATGTCGTTTCACCCGGAACTACACTGCTAAGCGACATATCAATTCCAAGATCACGGCAACTATTTAGCGCCTGGATCCCATGCCCATCATCACCCAAAACAGTAATCAAACGAACCGGTGCGCCAAGGCGGCTTAGATTATCAGCAATGTTTCTGCCTACACCACCAAGACTCACAGCGACTCTGCCAGGATTTGAATCCCCTGGTATGATAGGTTCTAAGGATGTTCCGCAGATGTCTATGTTCACAGCACCGACCACAGAAATGATACCATCTTGTTTTGCCATCATACATCCTCCCGGCAGCAGCCTGTCATATTCTAACAAGCGGCAGCAGAAACGTCAACGAAAACAAGCTACACTAATGAAAAAGACGGCCCTATAAGCGGCCGTCTTTTCGTTTGTTAAGGCAAATCAGGTGTTTCTGGTCCTGATTCCTTGAATGTTAGCATATTCAGACAGATGATTCACAATGTCTTTATAAGTTGTTTTCCCTTGCATATCCAGCGTGTACAAATTGGTATATAAGTTATACTTCCCCTTGTTCTCCACATGAAAGTCTATATCCAGTACAAGAATTCCGGCCTTTTGAAAATAGTCATTGATAAATGCAATTGTTTCCACACGATGGATGAACTTGACTTCCACATTTTTAACTGAATTGACCTTAACCACACGCTGCAGTATCGTAAGAGTAATCATAACCACTGCACAGCCGGCTATGGCTATACCATAATAGCCCATGCCAGCAGCAAGACCTAAACATGCCGAATTCCACAAGGAAGCAGCAGTTGTCAGACCAGCAATTTTTTTCTGGGAAATAAATATGGTTCCAGCACCTAAAAAACCGATACCGCTGACTACCTGTGCGCTGATACGGCCCATGGTAATGCTAACACCGCTGACATTGTGCAGCATATTCAGGCGCAGTGCATCGGCGATCATGTAGCTTTCCATGGTTGAAATAAGTGCCGCACCTACGCACACCAATACGTGTGTTCGCATGCCCGCCGGCCTGTTTTTACGCTCACGTTCAATACCAATGACACAACCAACCACCACAGCCAAAAGCAGCCGCAGTCCTGCCTCCCACCATGTCATGTCTTCCAGTCCCTTCTGTGCGCATTCTTCGTTTCCCTAGAAAAAATAAAAAACGATTGCTGATAGGCCAGCAATGCTCGTTTGTCATGAAGCGTGAAATCTTACACACTTCTTACAATCAGTATACTATATCCTAACAACTTTCACAAGCCCATAACGGCTGGAAGCAGTAAAAAGCGCCGGGACTTTTCCGGCGCTCAGGATGTATAAACTTATGCGCTCTCCCGCCTTTTGACAAAAAGCCGGAGTACCCCGCGCAGGAACCTGGGGGCCTTGATGCAAACCATTCTGACGCTCATCCCGTTCACCTCCCTACGCCGCTCAAGCGCAACAGCAGATACCCGGCCGCGATCAGTATGATACCGATCAACGCAGCCCAGGCCCAGCCAGGGATGCATAGAAACAATAGCAGCAGCCCTGCGGCGATCAGAACCAACCCAATGATCTGCAGTACCTTGCTCCCCTTGCTGGGATAGCACCGGACATAGGCATTGCTTGTGTGTTGGGCTTGCCACTTCATACCAAACTCACCCCCGCTTTGCTTTTAAGCATATGCGGGATGACTCAGAATGTTTCCAGTTTATGAAAGACCATATACAGCTTTGGCATTAAGGGTAGTAGCTATAGCCAGTTCTTCCAGGGGGATACCCCGCAAGGAAGCGATCTTTTCAGCCACATGGCGTACATAGGCCGGTTCATTGCGCCTTCCCCGCATGGGTTCAGGAGATAGGTATGGGCTGTCCGTTTCCACCAGCAGACGGTCAAGGGGCACATTCTGCGCCACCTCCCATTGACTGGGAGCCTTTTTAAAGGTGACAGGCCCGGCAATGGAAATATAGTACCCTAGGCGCAAATATTCCTTTGCAGTTTCCCAGCTTCCCGAATAGCAATGGAGGATTCCGCCGGGCAGCTTTCCACGCTGTGATTTCATCAGGTCCAGCATGTCGCCATGGGCATCACGCACGTGGTATATGACTGGCATGTTCATTTCATACCCCAAAGCCATCTGCATAAGACATGCTTCCTTTTGTGCTTCCCTTGGAGAATGGTCGTAATAATAATCCAGACCGATTTCCCCAAGAGCAACTACCTTTGGATCTCGGAACCATGACCGCAACGTAACGAGATCATCCTGCTTGAAATACTTCGCTTCGTGGGGGTGAATGCCCACCGCTGCATAAACATTTGGCATCTGCTGGGCAAAGGTCATAGAGCGGCGTGACGAATCCATATCAGAGCCTACACACACGCAATAGCCAACGCCTGCCTGCACCATTCTTTCCAGCACCTGGGACCGGTCCT
>JAEYQQ010000034.1 GCA_023409955.1 Bacillota bacterium
TTGCCAGTTCTTCTACAAAGCCATCCAGCAACATTTGACCGTTTTTCTTGCCGGAGGGATCTGTTACCTTAAGGTCGGAGTTCTTGCCCTTGCGCTCCACGATCAAACCATTTGATAGCTTGACCTGCAGGGTTGGTGGAATAACAGAGCCATCCCTGGTAGCCTGGGAAGGGCGGTACTTATCGCCGCCCAAGGCCCAGGCAAGAGCATCTAACACAGAGGTCTTTCCCTGCTCATTGCGGCCGCCAATGATCGTCAGGCCGTTGGTGGTGGGTTCGATTTTCACGGCACGAATCCGCTTGACGTTTTCAGCCTCGAATTGAATAACTTTTACTGGTTCCATGTTTTATTTGACCTCCTTGTTCAGGGTATCAATAATGGGTTCCACCATGGCCCTGATACGCCTGGCGAGATCCAGCGGCATTTCTGCAGTAAGATCGTAGACTAACTTGGCGGCATCCTTCGCCCGGCCCTCAAAGCTGAACTTACGAAGAATGATTTCGCCATTATCGCCAGTGAAGATTTCCACCGGATCGCCAATGTTGATACCAAGAGTGCGCCGCAGTTCCTTGGGAACTACTATGCGGCCTAATTCATCGATCCTGCGAACAATACCAGTTGCTTTCATATAAATTACCTCCCCTGCGCCCGTTTCTGCCGGGCGTAGTCTTGTGTGGTGAGTATCTTGGGCTGAGGCGCCGGGGACAGGTCCCATAGCTCCTGGGGCTCACCCTGCCGGGCCTTGTCGATGCGGTAGTGGTAAAACTCGGCGATACCGATGCCTAGTAGAAGGCCGACTAATATCAAGCCAACTGCTGCAATAGGTGTCAGCATTTGGTAACCTCCCTATCTTGTGTGTTTTGATCGGATGTGGTATGATGTGTTTGATAGTTTTGACCTGCTCCGTTACCCTTTGCAGAGGGTGCGGGGCTTTTTGTATACTTGCGGATTGCTTTTCGCATAACACTAGCCGAGCTGTACCCACAGCGCCTGGCCGCGGCTTCATCCGTCCAGCCTTTGCGCCGAAGCCTGGCGGCATGACTTGCTTTAAGCATAGCGGTTAGGTGTTGGTGGAGGTTATGCTCTGCCAAGGTGATGGGTTGTTTTGCTGGCGGGGTATACTTGCACCCAAGCGCTTCCGCCACTCTTTCGGGGTCTACTCCGAAATGTATGCATTTGTCGGCGTAGGCGGCTTGCTCTTCGATGGTATTAAATATCTTTCGCATTGCTGGTCTCCTTCAACCACCCGTTACTGCGGTAGCCGTACCGATTCAAGGCATTGCGCAGGCTCTTCACGTTGGTGTAACCATATATTTCAGCCAGGTCATCCAGTTTGTATCCATACATGGTCATGTCCAAGGCGATGCGGTCAACCTTCTGTCTGGCATCTGTAGACCGTTCCGCATTCGATGCTGCCAGCTTATTCGCTTGGGTCGGCATCGGACGCTCTGCCTGGCAGTACACCAGCTGCGGCTTTTCGGGGATGGACTTGTCCGCTAGTGTGGTAGCTTCGGGCGCTGGTGCTTCTTTAATCTGCTTTTTTCGCACAATTGGGTCAGTGATCACAGCCAGAAGGATGCCGGCAGCCAGGATTAGCAGAGCCTGTACCTCCCAAGGTAAATCATAGAACCAGTTCATTTATAATTCCTTTCTCCCGGTCAGGCCGGGTGCTTGTCCATCAGAGTTTGAAGTCGTTCGCGTACACAGTTGCGGGGCTTGCGCAAGCCGTACTCATACTTCTGGTATGAGCTGCGGCTGATGCCCAGGTGTCCGGCAATCTGGCGTTGCGTCATGCCGATCCGCTCACGAAATGAAATCAGACCTTCGTCATAGGTGGGTATCCTGTAGGCGCGGTGCATGTGGCTTTCTCCTCTCCTATATACTCCCTGCAGCATCCGTCCCGGCCTTCATCACAAGGGCCATCATCCAGCCGGCATTGCGCTGCAGTGTCATCCCGGCCCCAGGGGATGGGTGTGCGGTGGGGGCAGGTCATGGGGTTACCGCAGCGTCCAAATCGGGCCAGTTAATAGGGAGCCTGTCCCGGTTTGTTTCAAAGCGGCAAGTGATATTATCTCCGATTTGAAACGGGCAGCTGTGGCATGCTGTAGTCCCACAAAACAATCGTATGGTATTGTATGCATTCATCGCATGCTGAACAGAGACGGTCTTGTTTTGGTCAGCCATTGGTATGCCTCCTTCATTTCTTCCACCGGCTCCCTGCCGGTCTGTGTCGGTCGTAATCTGCCAGCGATGCCACGATTACCCTATGCTGGCGGTATTGGTCGATGCCCTGGCGCAGGGCGGAGAGGATCAGGCGGAGCATGATGTATCTCCTTTCATATTGCTGTTAAAAATCCGACTTTTGTCTATACTAAATCACGATCAATTGCGATCAAGATTTGGAAAGACATCTATGAAAGAGAAGTAATACTATGGACAAGGTACTCCGTATCCCTGATCATATTGCTGACCCCCTTGGGAGGACACTAGCACGATTTCTTCCGGATCTATTTGTGCAAAATCCGGAACTCCGGGCTAGATATCAAGAATGGCTGAAAACACCTGAAGGCGCTAAATACGCAAACACTACCCTTGAATGATTGCGGGGGGGTGTTACTTCACAGCCCTAAGGTGCGCAGTCTTGGGCTCAGGTAGGTTGTACCGCTTACGGACCTCTGCCTGTGCAATGCGCCGAGTCTTATTTTTTCGCCCAGTACCTACAGTGGTATGCGGCATCTGCTGCATTTCTGACCAAGCCGTTCCGTACGATACGCCCAGGAAGTGTGCAAGGTCGTATGTTGACATCATGGGGGGATAGCGGGATAGCGGGTCGTTCATGGAGTGACCTCCTTTTTCTGGCTAGTCGGAATGAAGCCAAACAGATCGTTTGGAGTTTTGCCGAGTGCGTTTGCTATTGGAATTACATACTCTGCTAGAATTAGCTTTCTTCCGTGAAGCATTGCCGAGAATTCCTTTTGACTAAAGCCGGCCTTTTCAGCAACAGTCTTTTTTTTCAATCCATCTTCGCGGATAATTAGCTCGACATTACGTGCCACAATACTCAATTTTACGCCCCCTTTCCTCAAGTTTCTTGAGTGTATTAGCATAATACAACACTTTTCTTGAGTGGTCAATACCTTTTTCTCAATTTTCTTGAGTATTTTTCTTGACTATTGCAGAATATAATGGTATATTTTCCCCATCATATATGAAGGTTGTGAAACCAAATGAGCATAGGTAGCAGGATCAAGCAAGCAAGAATAGCAATGGGATGGTCGCAAGCCCAGCTCGCCGAAAAGGTTGGCGTATCACCCGGTGCTATCGGCAATTATGAAAGTGATCATAGTTCCCCTAAAGATTCCATCCTGTTTACTTTAATGCAAGTACTGGGAGTAGATGCGAATTACATATATCAGGATTTTATGAAGCAGCCTGAGACAAGGAATGCGACTGATGAAATAGTGGAAGCCTTCCACAAAAACAAAAAGCTCGCCATCCTATTTTCTCGATCGGCGAAGCTTAAACCAGAAGATCTCGAGATTGTACTTAAGATGGTGGAGCGGATGGATGAAGAGGATGAGAACGAGCCTTGAGGGTATTAGAGTCGTTACGCAGCCCATGCCGGGTAGTATAAGAGCCTTTGCTCGTAGAATGAAAAGTGGTAGGATATGCATTGTTATCAACGAATATTTGGATGATGAAGGCAAAAAGAAAGCTTTGGATCATGAGCTTGAACATATTCGCCGGAATGATTTCGATGCTGATGTTCCTGTTTATTTAATTGAACATGCCAACTGAGTATAGAAACGCTAGGCTGTGTTAATAAAACAAAGCCCGCCCCGAGTTCTCACCCCTCGGAACGGGAACGCAACCCCCAGCATGCACACCGAGCTTTGCTATACCATTATATGGTGTATGTCCTGTAAAATCAAGGAGGGGACCATGGGAAAAATCGTTCAGCTGCCAGTTCTTCAACAAACGGCACAACCTAAAGAACGCCGGAAGAAGCGTGCCGACGGTTTATATCAAGTCGAAAGTCGGTATACTGCTGCCGATGGTACACCGAAAAAGAAATCGTTCTATGGTAAGACTCAGGCAGAAGCTCAAAACAAGAAAAAAGCATTTGAACGCGATTTAGAACTAGGTTTGTCGATTGATAATGTGAATATAACTGTCTCCCAATGGGTGGAGAAGTGGTTAAGAATGCGTTGGCAACTTGATCAGACTAGAGCCACTACACGAACATATGACACATATAAACGAGAATCAGATCGGCTTGTTACCGTTGTTGGCAAAAAACGCCTTCGTGATGTCGTTAAAAGTGATATACAGTCAATTATAAACAGCCGTGCCGGCATGAGTAAAAAGGCAATTAAAACCACCAGGAATGCATTGAAGCAGATATTTAAGGCAGCTGTAGATGATAGGATCATTACCTTTTCCCCTTGTGACGGCATCGTTACACCCGACGGTACAAATGGCTCACATCGTTCAATCACCCCGGAAGAACGTAACTTAATTACGTCCACATGGCAAGAGCACAGGGCAGGCATTTGGGCAATGTTAATGCTATATGCGGGCTTACGCCGAGGTGAAGTTGTCGCACTGGATTGGAAAGATATAGATATTAATACTGGCATCATCCATGTGCGTGGTGCTGTTGCTTATCAGATAAATGCACCAATAGGGAAAGACACAAAGACAGATGCAGGCATACGCGATCTTCCTATTGTAAAGCCTCTGGCCGATGCACTGGGCTCTGTAACCTGTAAAACAGGATTGGTGTGTAAATCCGTGGATGGTGAGCAACTCACCCAGTCTGCTTGCGAACGCGGTTGGGAAAGCTATATATACTTCTTATCTGTTAAACAGAACGGCTGCCACTATCGCTGGGCCGAAGAAAAAGGCAACGGAAAAGATAACTGGAAAAAGTGCGATATCAGAATGCACGATCTGCGTCATACATATTGTACTATGCTATACGATGCAGGTGTGGATGTAAAGCGAGCTCAATACCTAATGGGGCATTCATCGTTGGATATGACCATGAAGATATACACCCACCTATCAGAGGAACGAAAGGTTAAATCAGATAAGGCTTTACATCGCTATTTTGATAATGTCGGTAAAAATGTCGGTAAACGCAAAATATATCACCTTAGACCCATTGAGAAATAAGGAAATAATGTTCTTAAGCCATAGTGGTTCGGGACCAAAAGGTCGCAGGTTCAAATCCTGTCACCTCGACCAGAAAGTAGCCCTGAAATCGTTGATTTCGGGGCTGTTTTTTTGCATATTGTACAAGTGGTGCGAAAACCGCTCTTTTCTTTACAACTATTTTGCAACTATTTTGAAAAGGGCCAAAAGGTCGCAAGGTACAAGATATTGTAGATGTGCAAGAATATGGAGCTATATCTTGCACATTCGGAGATGCGACCTTTTGGGTCTGCCCTACTGTAGGGTAGTTAGCGCAAAATATTCTCCGATTACGGGTGCTCCCGTTACGGTGCGTATTTTGTTTCGCCTACAAATATATGTTGTTTTTAGAGGTAATTATTCACACCTCATGGGCTTTCGATAATTATGTTTCATGGATGATAAAAAAACCTCCGATTGGAGGTTTTCTTCAGTTCTGCGCTTAATTGTCTGCATCATAGCGGTTCATGTTAAGGTAAATAGCTTTCAAGGCGATTTTTACTTTTTATTCATTTTTGTAAGGGCATTCATGACTCTGTTGAAGATCGACATAAGTTCACCATTTCCGGCTTGGAGTTGCTTGCCAGCAAGCCGACCAAACATCTTTGCTACGTCTATTCCTCCAGCAACATAAGCTTTCCTGATAGCGGCAGAACTCAGGTTAATCTTGTTCTTTGGTATCGCCATTATTCTCTTTCCTCCCTTCCCTTTTGACTAATCGGTTAAAATCCTGAGACAGTTCCTGAATATATATATCATCAGTAAATTCGTCATCATATGCAGGCATAGTTTTGACGGACCGATTTCTTTTTAGGTAAGGCGTGATTTCGGTAATGTTATTTTTCATAGATCACAATCCTCATTTACTTTGTGAAAATTTTATTAATCACTTTATCTATGCCAAGAGCTTTAACCACGGCTTTAAGCACAGGATTAAATGCCGCCCCAACAACAAAAATACTTGCCACAGCAATAAATAGTGTTAGAGAAGGGAGGAGTTTTCTGTTTTCAATCGATGTGATTGTCTGTCTTGATACCCCGACCTTATTAGCTAGCTCTTCCTGAGTCCAGCCAGCATTTTGCCGTAGCAGTTTTAAGTTATGGCAAAACTCTTGGATATCTTTGCTTTCGATAGTAGCCATGAATCAAACCTCCGAAATTATTATAGTGGCATTTTGTGGATTGTCAAGTACAAAATGTCGTGTGATGCGACATTGCTTCGTTTTCTGGTTTTGTTTTGGCTAATTATCTGTGGACTGGCGATTAAAGAATAAAACCCCGGCACCATAGCCAGGATTTTGTTCTGTATCAGGCCTACTTTTTGCAACTCTTGACCGGCACCTTCTTGGGCTTTGCCACGGCCTTCTTGGCGAGCTTGGTGTCCTTGGCTCCTGTTTCCGTTACAGCCTCAGGCGTGGCGTCCTTGCCGGCCTGTGCCTCTACCAGGCTTGTTGTCTCTTCGCCGGCAGCCTTGGCTTCTGGTACATCCTCTATCAGATCACCCTTGAGGGTGATGATAGCCGTTTTCTCTTGCGCGGCCTCTGCGGTCGCCTTCCCAGGCGTGGCGGCAGGTGCTTCGCCTACCACAGTCGCCGGAGTTTCCTGGGGTGCCCTAGTCTTCCGTTCCCTTGCTTGTGGAAATGTCTTAGGCAGTACCCCAGGCGCAAAGCTGATCTTGAAGGTAATATTGCCGTTGGCAGGTACATTGAATTCGAAGTCCTGATACTCCAGCCTCTTTAGTTCGTCCGGAATCTCGATGTTCTTATACCGCTTGATCTCCTTGCCCTCCACTAGCAGGCATACCAGAACAGCGTCCCTCAGTTTTGCCGTAAGCTTTCCGCATTCCATAATTCGTTCCTCCGTTCATTGTTGTAGGCTGTGCCTTGAAGCACTGACAGCTTACACATTCACATGTGGGAAGCAAGGCTTTCTGCAAAGATAAGCGCAAGATAATTTCATGCGATACTCGCCCGCCAACGGCGTTGTTATCTTCAATGGGTAGGTAGTTGCCAAGAATTACAGCAAAAACAAACGGCACAAGTGTTAGTGGTCAACAATAATAGGCTGGCACAACAGCCAACCTGCTTGATCGGTATTACTCGTAAAAAATTTAACGTTGCAGTCGCCACATACTACATTGACCTGCTTCTCACCCGAATGATCTCGCCACATCCCGAACACACATACTTGATACTGCGGTTCTTGCAAGTTTGGCATCCACCCTTGATTATGATTATGATGGCCTCACCGTCCACTATTGCCGCCACGTTCTCGGCCACCTGCTCAATAGCGGTTGATCTTCCTCCAGCGCCTACGCAAATGCCTCCATTTCCCCTTAAAGGTATTAAGTTATCGCCAAGTACAGCGCTTCCCCATCAAACAGCATATCTGTAGTGTGGTTGCTGATGATCCCTACATTCCTGATATTATCGATGAAAACTTCGCCATCGGTCTCTGCGTTTCCTGAGAACAGCGAAACCGTTTTGGTGATCTTCTCATCATTGCTCTTCAGCAATTGCTCTCCGCTTGCCTGCAGCCATTCATCCACTCGCCCTTTGTTTACCAGCGGTGCAGAGGAGATGAGCTTCCCTAAGGCCTTGCTAGCGTTACCAAGTCCTGCCACAATCTGTGTTTCCAAAGATGCTGATGACAACTTCCTTATAATATCACTGCTTTGTGAAAATTGAATTTGGTAGTGTTCGTAGTATTCTTGGGCCTTATCTGCTAGTTGGTTCAAATACTCTTCACGGAAGTTGCCCAGCAGCATTACCTCCAGGAAGGAAGAAAACGCAAAGAGGTATAACGCGATCCGATAGTTCCGGAACAATTTCTCCAGTTTAGCGACGGCATCCTTAACGTTCTGATCCAGATATATCGCCGGCAACGCCTTAATTTCCGATGCAATCTGCTCCTGGTAGAAGATGATGTTCTTCTCCGCCGTCTGCTTAATGTCGAGCACTTTCATGTGATGATTCTGCCTGTATTGGGAATTATCCCAATTGAGCTTGTACCCTCTAAGAATGCCCGTCAGAATATTCAAGTTTCCCTGCTGTTCAGCTTGTTTGTCCTGTTCGAGGAAGGAGAGAATTTTTATCTGGGTATCCCGTATATCATCCAGCTTCTTTTCGATATTGGCAAGCATCGCAGCCACCATGATTGTTGCTGGATTGATCGGCATAACCGCACTGGCTGGGCCTGCCTGTGCCCATTTTGTCATGATTGAATTCCCATCAGTTGTCACATGGGCACCATAGACAAGTCCTTCTCCAGCTTTCTTCAGCACGTCTCCGGCACTCATGTTCACAGGAATATAACCGATACCGTTCATGGTTATGGTTCTAAGTGGCGGCATCATCTGAGCAAAAGAAGTGCCCAATGCAGCAATGTCTCTGAATGGCAATTTCAAGCATTGATCCAAACGAATGTCCTTGTCACGCTCAGCGATAGCCTTTTCGATGCTATTTTGATCAGAGATAAGATTCGAGGTCTGTTCCGCAAGATCTGTATTATAATTCTGCACGCCATCTTTTCGTTTGATCAGTTTATCAAACAGCCCCATACAACACAACCTCCTCATGTTCTCAGGGACCGAATCAAATCTACATGCGTTTGAATAGATTGACGTTGGGAGCAATTTTGTAGGAACACAATTCGTGTTATGTAAACGCCTTTTTTGATAAACAAAAAAAATAAAGCGTATGAGCACACCTTCTTCACATTAAGTTATCAAAGGATTGTGACGCTAAGATATCTCCAGAGCTAACGCTTCTAATCTTTATCGTCACCTGGAACTTCCAACAATGCATACTTGAAAATCCCGTTGTTAACAAGAAGTTTACTATAATCATGCCAGTTGATTGTATAACTGTTCAATAGAGTCCACGGCTGCTCCCTTCCGCGTGTGGTGCCTTGACCTACTTTATCCCCCCAAAACATGATCCCATCTTTGATCGCTCCTTCATGTATGCTGAATTGATAATACCCCACATACGGATTGGTCGGCGGTTTCAAATAAAATAGGTCGTTGGTCAACCAGACGGTATAGCCTTTTTTATAGCCCTCGATGTGCTTCGATAAAGATTCCAATCGCCAGATATCCTTAATG
>JAEYQQ010000035.1 GCA_023409955.1 Bacillota bacterium
CATTTATGCTATAATTGGTATATGTATCCTGTCTGTTATGGAGGTACATTATGAAACGTTCTATCCTTTTGTTTCCGTCCTTTCAAAATTTGAGCATCATTCAAGACATCCGGAATCGGTTTGACCCGCTGTCCAAGTACATATCCCCGCATATTACCCTTGTCTTCCCTTTTGAGAGTGATATGAACAGGGAAGAATTGACATCACATTTGCATAAGGCCCTGACGGGAATAAAGAGATTTTCGATTATGCTCAAAGACATTACCGGCGACAAAGACGGTTACATGCTTTTGAATGTAAAGAAAGGAAACGATCAGATTATTGAGATTCATGATAGGCTGTACAGCGGTTTGCTGAAGCGTTTTCTCACCCGCAGGCTCACCTACTGCCCGCACCTGACCGTGGGTCGGTTGTTTGACAAAACATCCTTTGATCAGGCGGTGATGGATTTGGCGAATGTAAGCGAAAGTTTTGAAGCGTTGATTGATACAGTATACGTGGAAAGGATCGGAGAGGACGATACATCCAATATTGAATGCTCTTTTCCGCTTGAATAGTGCAAAGACTTGTTCGTTGCATTACTTACAGCCGCTCCGCCTATTCTGCTTCCCCTGTCTCGCAGCCTCCATCCTACAACCTTCCATACCCCACCCCCTTATCCTGCAGCTCCTTAACACCCAACAATCAACAAAATTATTTTCTCCATTTTGTATTTACATTTGTTTACACATGAGTCTGCTTTTTGTTATTGCACATGGATACAAATCAACTATAATAAAGGGAGAAACATTAAGCAAACATTCATTACAAAATCGCTGCAAGGAGCTTTGCATGAAATCAAAGACATTGATGATTTCAATCCTCACAGCCCTGTTTTCGATTCTGCTGTTGAATCAGGCCAATGCCGAGAGCGTTACATCTGGGGATTATCAATACAAAGTGGACAGCGGCAAGGCCACTTTGCTGCGCTATTTGGGCCCGGAGACCGGTACATTGATCCTACCGGAACAGCTGGATGGGCACTCGGTAACGGCCATCGGCGAATCCGTATTTCTCAGCAATATGTTTACATCCGTTGTTATCCCAGCCGGTGTTGTATCCATTACTCCAGGCGCCTTTAGCAGCTGCGTTGACCTTGCATCGATCCAGGTGGCAGCCGGAAACACAGTGTATGAACAGGTAGATGGCGTGCTATTTGACAAAACAAAAAAGACACTGCACACCTATCCTGCCGCAAGGGCGCAAGCGGCGTATCAGGTACCCGAAGGCACCACAGGGATTCAAACCAGTGCGTTTTATATGGCAGCGCAGCTTACCAGCCTAGCCCTTCCCAATAGCATTACAGAAATCGGTGAGACTGCCTTTTACGGCTGCAGCGGCCTTTTGACGGTATCTATCCCCCAGGGCGTAACCGCCATCGGCAGCCGTGCCTTTTCCTTGTGTTCCAGCATGCAGGCGGTATCTTTTCCTGCCAGCATCACCAGCATCGGCGTAAGCTTGTTTGAGTATTGTACAAGCCTTATAGAGGTGCATGTGGATGCAGCAAACCCCGTGTACGAAGTGCTGGATGGCGTTTTATTTGATAAGACACAGCGTCTTTTGCATACCTATCCCCCGGCACTTCCAAATACAAGCTATCAGGTACCCGATGGCACACAAACCATTGGTAATCTGGCCTTTGCCAACAGTCAGAACCTGGAGTTCCTGCAGATACCAGATAGTGTAACAACCATACAAGACGGCGCTTTCAGCGGCAGCATGAAGCTGAAGGATGTTGTGCTGCCCAACGGCCTTACAAGGATTGAAGCCAATCTCTTTGCCGCCTGCAAGGACCTTGCAAAGATTCAAATCCCAGCCAGTGTACAGACCATCGGCCCCCAGTCGTTTTATAATTGCGAAGACCTGAACCAGGTATCAATCCCCTTCGGTGTTACAGCCATTGAGGCCTATGCCTTTGCTTACTGCAATTACATCAACACCATTACCATCCCAGGCAGCGTAGTAACCATTGGGGAAGGGGCGTTTATGGCGGCGGATTGGATTTCCAGCATCCAGCTTCCCAGCAGCGTTCAAAGCATTGGCCCCTATGCCTTTAGCGAGTGTTCAAGCATGACTTCCATATCTATCCCCGCCAGCGTTACATCCATCGGCGATTCCGCTTTTTACAGTAGCGGAAGGCTGACGGCAATTGTGGAAAAGGACAGTTATGCCCATACCTATTTTTCTGAAAACAAGCTTTCGTTTACAATTGGAAACCCATAAGCATAAAGTGTATTGTTTCATTCCAATGTTTTGATAACAAAGCACAAAAAAGCCGCAGGAAGGATCGATAAAATTCCTCCCTGCGACTTTTTTCTCAAGATCTTCCGGAATTTGATATTCCCCCTGAGGAAAACTATGTTATAATGAACTGGTTTATTTTGATATAGATTTAAGGGGGAAGCATTCGTGTCCAATCAACGTATTCTACTGGACGTGAACCATATGATGACCGATACTCTGGGCTTGCAGTATGGTATTGACGCAACCCAGGTAGACAGTTTGGCGGCATATGCCGCTCGTGCCAACCAGGCGCTGCAGAAAAACCGCGGCACCGGCTGGCTGGGCTGGATGGAGCTGCCTTATAACCAAAGTGAAATTATAACCGAAGTCGAAAAAGTGGCAGCCGATGTACGAAAGGATTTTGACACCTTTGTGGTGCTGGGCATCGGCGGCTCTGCCTTAGGCCCTATCGCCGTGCAACAGGCGTTAAACCACCTGCGATATAATGAACTGCCCGATGGCAAGCGCAACGGCCCCAAGCTGTATGTGGAAGACAACATCGATCCGGAGCGGATGCAGTCGCTACTGGACATTATTGATGTAAAAAGGACCTGCTTCAATGTCATCACCAAGTCCGGCGCCACAGCCGAAACCATGAGCCAATACCTGATCATCAGCGAACTTTTGAAAAAAGAGGTTGGTGCAGGCTGGCAAAAGCACATCATTGCCACCACCGATACAGAAAAGGGCAACCTGATCAAGCTGGCCAAAACAGAAGGCTTCCGCTTGTTCTACATCCCCTCCAGCGTAGGCGGCCGCTTTTCCGAGCTGAGCCCTGTGGGCCTTTTGCCTGCTGCCGTATGCGGCATTGACATCAGAGGCCTCATCGCTGGTGCCGCCGATATGGATGCCCGGTGCAAAAATGATCATGTGTGGCAAAATCCCGCACTGTTGGAAGCCGTTTTGCAATACATTGCCATGCAGGACATGGACGCCAACATACAGGTAGTGATGCCCTACGCTGATAGCCTCAAATACATGGCGGACTGGTTCTGCCAGCTGTGGGCCGAATCCCTGGGTAAGAACGTTACCCGCAAGGGCATGGCGGTAAACGCAGGCCAAACCCCCACCAAGGCCCTGGGCGTTACCGATCAGCACAGCCAGCTGCAGCTGTATACAGAAGGCCCTTATGATAAGGTTATCACCTTCCTCAAGGTAGGTGCCTTCCGCAGCGAATCCCCCATTCCTAATGGCTGTGAAGAGTTCCCGGATGTGGCTTTCCTGGGCGGCAAAAACCTGAGCCAGCTGCTGGCTGCAGAGCTTGCAGGCACCGAATATGCCCTGTACCGGGCCGGCCGCATGAGCCAGACCATTACCCTGCCGGAGGTTAACGCCCATACCATCGGCCAGCTTTTGTACTTCTTCCAGATGGTCACCGCCTATGCCGGAGAGCTGCTTGACATCGACGCCTTTAACCAGCCCGGCGTTGAGGAAAGCAAAATCGCCTCCTATGCGGTGCTTGGCAACGAGAACGAAAAGTATGCCAAGAAGCGCCGGGAGATGACCGGCAGGCCGGAAGCAAAGAAGGAATATATTCTGTAAACCCATACAGGGAGGCTTCTTTATCATTAAGAAGTCTCCTTTTTTATGCCAACAAAAAAGGAGGGCTTCTATCAAAAGAAGCCCTCCCTTTTTCTTCTGTAGCATCTTTACAGTGGTAAAATCTTTTTCCCAAACTCTCCGTTGATAATCTGAGCCGCACTGTTGTAAATGGCAGAAAGGCCGCAGAAAATGCCCACGATGCCGGCGAAGGTCTTCATGCCATGGCTGCCGGTGAAATCAGCAATGGCCAGCAAGAAGAACAGCACTGTCAAAGAGCCGAACACGACCTGGGTTGCCGTATTGTGCTTGAGGGTGCCCACAAACATAAATGCCGTGAAGAGGCCCCAAAGCAGCAGGTAATAGCCCATGGAAGTCAGATCGGCTGCCTGCACGGTAGAAACGGGGTTGGCCCATATTGCAATCAGCGACCACCAGAAAAAGCCATATGCCGTAAAGGCCGTTGCGCCAAAGGTGTTGCCCTTTTTAAATTCCATAACACCAGCAATGATCTGCGCCGCGCCGCCCAGCGCAAAGCCCATGGCCACAATAACTACAGACAACGGGAGAAGGCCAGCATTGTGCAGGTTAAGCAGCACGGTGGTCATGCCAAAGCCCAAAAGGCCCAAGGGTGCCGGATTGGCGATCGGGTTTTTCTGTTCTGATACGCTCACGATTAAAGTCCCCCCAATACATTTTAATGCGGGTGCAAAACATCTTTGCCGCACAGATGCTGATTATATCATGCATATGGATAAGCATCAACCAAAATATGTGTATATTCGACATCATTTGCACGGCTTAGCCATGTGCAAGCCTAGCCGGATAAGTAACCAAATGTGTGCAAATCTTATGATGTATGTACACACCAAGGCCAAAGTGATAGGATATGCACAGACAAGCAGAGATAATGCGAAATAGAATGGTGGAAGGCTGTCTAAGCCACGGATAAGGTGCTGCTGCTCATGCGCTTTGGCAGGGTAGATAGTGGGCTTGCATAAAAGCGGGCAAAATCCCTTTTTCCTTATATCTATTTTGATAATTCATCTAGATCTATATATAGATATATTCATATTTTCCAAGTATTCCTAAATGTCATATTTTATGATATATTGTTTTCAACGTGACAGGATGTGAGATGAAAACAATATGTATAGATTGATGCTGGTAGACGATGAACCAGAAATCCGGGAAGGCTTGCTTGAAATCATTCCATGGGAGCAGGAAGGCTTTTCGGTGGTGGGCTG
>JAEYQQ010000009.1 GCA_023409955.1 Bacillota bacterium
GAAGGGGCTTAGCCCCTTCCGTGCATCCCTGACAACAAAGTTTTATGAAAGGGTCGGAGGCCTTTTATTAGGTCCCCCGGCGTATCGCCTTAATGAAGCTATGGGACGGTCGTTTTTCCAAGCCCACAGATGATAGGGTGGATGATTTCCACTCCAGCCTGCCCTTTGACTGTCGGCTGTACAAGCAGGACATTGAGGGTTCCATTGCTCATGTCACCATGCTGGGCGAGCAGGGAATTATCCCCCAACGGGATGCCGATGCCATTGTAGCTGGGTTATTTGAGGTACTTGCCGATATCCAAGCCGGAAAAGTGGTATTTACAAAAGAGGCAGAGGACATCCATATGCAGGTGGAGACGCTGCTCATTGCCCGGATTGGTGAGGCTGGCAAGCGGCTGCACACCGGCCGAAGCCGCAATGACCAGGTGGCACTGGATATGCGCATGTACGCCAAGGCCTGCTGCCAGGAAACAGTATCGCTTTTGAAGGCCCTTTGTTTGGTATTACTGGATACGGCCAAAGAACATTTGCAAACCATAATGCCAGGCTACACCCATTTGCAAAAGGCCCAGCCCATTACTCTAGCTCACCATTTGATAGCGTATTTTCAAATGTTTACACGGGACATGGACCGCTTCAGTCATGCGTATCATGCCGCCAACGTCATGCCCTTGGGTTCTGGTGCGCTGGCCGGAACCACTTATCCTATAAACCGCCAGCGGGTCAGTGAGCTGCTAGGCTTTGCCAGAATCAGCGAAAACTCCCTGGATGCAGTTAGCGACCGGGATTTTCTGCTGGACTATCTATCCGCCGCATCCATTGCTATGATGCATTTGAGCCGTTTTTGCGAGGAGTTGATTCTCTGGTCCACTAACGAATTTCACTTTGTGGAGATGGATGACGGCTTTGCTACCGGTTCCAGCATCATGCCCCAAAAGAAAAACCCCGATGTGGCTGAGCTGATCCGTGGAAAAGCGGGCAGGGTTTACGGTAATTTGACAACGCTTTTGACCGTGATGAAAGGCTTGCCCCTGGCCTATAACAAAGACATGCAGGAAGACAAGGAAGCTTTTTTTGATGCCAGGGATACACTTGTAAAATGCCTGAGGGTATTTACCGGCATGCTGAAAACCGTTAAATTCAATACTGCCGTAATGGAAAAGGGGGCTGCCGGTGGCTTTGCCAACGCCACTGATTGCGCCGATTACCTGACAAAGAAAGGTGTGCCCTTCAGGGATGCCTATAAGGTGGTGGGGCAGCTGGTGGCCCATTGCCTGAAAGAGGACAAGGCACTGCTGGAATTGACGCTGCCAGAGTTGAATGCATTCCATAGCGCCTTTGAACAGGATGTATATGACGCCTTATCCCTTGAAGCTTGTGTGAAGATGCGAAGCGTGCCCGGAGGCCCGGCCCCTGAAGTTGTAAAAAAAAGCATTGAGTCTGGGGAAGGATTTCTAGATAGCTTTGTACTATAGCTTAATATGTAACTATCTCAGTGCTGTCACAAAAAATCTACAGTGCAAAGCCCATATCAACGATACGATGTCGTTGGTATGGGCTTTATGTTCTCGCTGGGTACAGCTGTTTGCAGCCGTTCATAAATGCTTCTTCTGCTGCCTGGCTTTCAGCAGGCCGTCTGCCATCTGGGCAGCCGAAACAGCCAATGCTTCATCCTTTTTTCCAGACTGTTTCACAGGTTTTTCTGCCCTTTTTACAGCGGCCCTTTCACGGCTTGCTTCCCGCACAGTCTCCACGTTCTCCCTGGCTGATGCCAATACCTTGGCCACAGCGTGATCAATGGCCAACCTGCGCATGGCAACATCCAGCAGAAACAATAGCATCGCCAACGCTAAAAGCACCTGGCGTAGCATGGTGCGTGTTTCCGCCTGGCTGCCCCTTTTTGCAAACATCTCAACAGGGTCTGTTATGACCCTGCCGCCTGTCAGCTGGGCAAGGTGTGCAAGGGCCTGACTGCTTTCCTGCTTGCGCAAGTCGTATTCCTCTGAATAGGATACCACCGCACCGCCTTCCAGCCGCCTTACCGTCTGCCGGTCTTTTCTTTGCTCCACCCGTATGGCGTATGCCCCCTGCTGGTTTGATTCCATGCTGCCTTCGTACACACCGGGAGCAGTTTCTACAAGAGGGATTTCTGCTTGGGAGCCATCAGGCATAAGGGCATGAGCAACCGTTACAAGACTATCCTCTGCCTTAATATCAGCAGGCAGGGAATAGCGCATCCTGGCATGGGTCCCCTCCACCAAAACGTCAAGCTCCCCATCCTGCCCATTGTCGGGAAGCACGTGGGATATAAAGCCGGTAAAGAAGGAAACCGCCTGGTCCCAACTTAAAAAGCGCCCGGTCCAGGCCCCCTGGCTGTCGCTTGTCCAGGCAAGCACACGCCCGGCTCCATACTGCCACCAAGCAAGAAGCGGGTCCTGCCTGTCGGAAACCATGGATACAGTGGCCAGATTTTTTTCTGTGGCAGCCAGATACCCGGACAGCATAGGAAAGCCGGGATAATCGGTAAGCTGCGATGTTTCGGTAATTACAGGCGTGAAACTGCGGTTTTGCACATAGGAGCCTGTGACCATATAGGTTTCCTTGGTAAAAATTTTGGGGATGTTGTCAAACTCCCCTGCACTGTATACACGACCCTGGCCGATTTGCGCCAGATGGCTGAGCACCTGCAGGTTGGCCCCGCTGCCCACTGCCACAGTGGTTAGTGTGATGCCGCTCTCTGCCATGTGCTGGACCAACTGGTCATAGCCTGTATCCCCTGCATCACCATCGGTC
>JAEYQQ010000125.1 GCA_023409955.1 Bacillota bacterium
CCATTGGGTACTGTTTCCACCACTCTGTACTGGCTGGGAACCGTTTTATCGGAGGATGCGTCTTTATTGACATAAGCGGGAAGATTAGTCCAAAGCACACTGGCTGTAGCCCACGATACGCCTTCGCCTGGAGCTATGGTCTTTTCAGCCGCATCGCCAATGGGGATCAAGGGATCTGGTGGTGTTGTAAGGTTCTTCAAATCGATCCATGTGCTTGATGAATCGTTTCTGTATTGCAAGCGCAGCGTCACGCTATCGGGTCGAGTAGCCTCCACCCAGGCACTGTCCCCAGACCAGGCTTTACTGGCCTTTATCGAAATAAGCTTCTTATCTCTCTTATTGGTAAAGCTCCACCAGTTGTCTCTGTTTAGGGCATCTGTAGCAATGAGGTCCTTTGTGTCATCATGCACATATCCTTCATCGGGCGTCGCTTCAGTTACCGTATAGGTTCCGCCTGCTGGTACAGATAGCTCAGCACGCCAGCGGTTGTCCATAGATACATGCTCCCCATCCAAACTTGGATCGGTTGATGTAGTTTGTACAGTCAGTGTCACGGTTGTTGATTTATTTAAATGATTCTTTACCGTGTATACGATACTTCCCGGACGAACACCATCACGGTTGCTCTCGTCATCCCAATTCTTAACGAAATAAATCTTGCGCAGCTCCAGCATGTTAACCACGTTACTGATGGTACTGCCCGCAGACGGCTCTGGATTCACCACGGTAAATCCGGCCACATCAGGAGCCATTCCAACACCGGACATGGTCACCTGTGTTTCCCGAGCCCAATACCGATACTCCACAGCAGATTGAGGCACATACTTTGGCAAGTTCTGTGCAATCGTCATGTTGGTACCATTAATTGATGCAGTTTTGATCTCAGACCAGGACACTGTTTTTGTAAACGTTGTTGCCGTCCAATCTGCATCTGAGTTGGCAGAATGATAAACGGTGAAGACAACGCTTTCCGGCATAGCTCCAAGATTATTCAAATGATTAAGTTCCGTTTCGCTAAGTATGCCACCATCCATATCGGTCCATGATTTGGTGGCAAATACATTCACCGTGCGCAGGCTATTGGTCAGCGTCAGTGTCCCGCTGCCTGATGACAGCCAATAATGGGAATCAAAGGGCGAGTTAAGCGTTTCGGTAACATAATAGGTATATACTTCGCCTTTTGTGGAGTATGTTGGGAATGCACCTGTAAAATCGCAGAACCACTTGTTGGCATTAACACCTGTGCCTTCCGACCAGGCAGCTGTGGCCCCAGGTACAGCCTCATTTACCCCAGATGCAGTTCTTCTTCGCAAGGTAAAGGAAATAGGCAGGCTTCCTTCTACAAAATTCGGCCTAGTGAGGTATGTATTGCTTTGATCGTTCCAAACCTTGGTGGCTCGAATGGTGACATCATTTTCCGGTGTGTATGTGTTCGTCAGTGCTGTTGACCCCATCTCATGATTGGAATCCCATGCAGTTACTTCCGCCTTGCCTAAGGCAGGCGATACGGTATAGCCCTTCAAGGGCCTTTCCTTCACATAATAACCGAACTCTGCTCCATCCGGCGCAAAGCGCAGCAGCGAATTGCCATCCGCATCCACAGAAAACGTGTGTGTTTGCGTATAGGCACTGCTGGCAAGTGCTGAAATTTCACCGCCAGTCAGGGTAATGGTGTTCACCACCGCATCCCATGAGCGCGTACTGTTTTCCCATGTTTGGTGCAACTCATAAGTCACTGCCGGGTACAGCGTCTGCTCAGGGGAAGCAGCACTGAAATCCCAGGTTTTGGTGAACTCAATTTCCACGTCAGGCGTTGTTAAGTTATATGTATTGCTGACTGTCCCAGCTGTTTTGTTATTGTTGACGGTATAGCCATCCAGTGCAAACGGCTGGTTGGAAGCATCCAGCTCCTCAACATAGTAGTAATAGCGGCTGCCATATTCATCATAAACAGGTGCGTTGGCAAATACCGCAGTTCCCTGTCCGTTTGGCAGTGTTTCGATCCAGGGATTTCCGTTTAGCAGCACCTCTTCACCAACAGTAGATTCCGTAATCGCTGTTAAAGAGCGGTACAGCTTCAGCTTGATTGTAGGCAAGTCTACCTGTTTAAACCAGGCAGGCATGTTAAGCCATAGCTTTTTTCGCTGTACATCCAGATTGGCAGAAAGGGTATTAATAATGGTTCCCGTCTTCGCAGGATCAAAGCTGGCATAAGCATAGCCAATGGAGGTACTTTCTCCAGCCTGCTTTTCAAAAGTATCTTTGGTTGTCAGCCCAGCTGCGTTGGGCTGCACAGCTGTTCCATTGATATCACTGAAATATGAGGTAACATAGTCGGACTGTTGAAGAATGACCTCACGCACATAATAATGGTATCGGCTTCCTGAGCTGTTAAATTTGGGATAAGAGCCAAAGCTGCATGTCCAAAACCATTTGTTTTCAGTATGGCTGGTATTCCACAGGCGTGTTGTCGCTACCAGCTCATCAGCTCCGCCAGCTTCGTCTGTATAACGGTATAGCATCAGGCGTATGTCAGGCCGCCTAGGATCATCTGTTCCCTGATCACGCCAAATTTTGTTGATGGTGATTTCACCACTGCCGCTGAGACTGTTGGTAAATGTGTATGCCATTGTATCTGGATCATCCAACGTCGCGCCAAACTGATACATTCCTGGTGTCTTGGAGGATACAATGAACTCGTCAATGCCAATGCTGATTCTGCCATCAGCAAATGCTGTATATACGGTATCAAGGCCATTCAGACCAGCTTCCATAACGCTGTAGGGAATAATGGCGCCGGTAAGATCGTACTTGTCCAAGCCGCCGTTTTCTTCACCAAAGACAATTGTCCCCCCAGACATATCAAGGAATTTACTATCCAGAGCAATACTGCCCCCATCGTACAGCTTAAACTCGGCCTCCAAATCAAGACCGGTCAAGTCCTTTACCTGCCATTGCTTATCGATGGTGATTTTCAGTTTTCCAACGCGCAGATTGGTTATCACAAATCTACGGTTACCGCTATAAGAAGCTGTCGTAATACGGTATTTGGTGGATTGTGAACGGCCATTGCCTGTACCAGATGAAAGATAGGCCGCATAATCGCCATCTACAGTAAAGTTTGCGCTGTTTATTTCACGAACATAATAATCTGCATAATCACTGCTTTGTTCCTCAGTGGGGGTGTAGTAAATGGTATCCTGCCAGAGTCCTGCTGCATTTAGGGTGGACTGCGCAACAGGGTTCGGATTTTCTTTATAATACAGGCCGATGGTGATAGGGACACGACGCAAAAGGTCGCCATCATCAAGCCAGACCTTTTCCACGTCAAAGGAAAGCCCCTCACCCTCACCGGTGACATTGACAATGGTGCCTGTCATGACATCATCATCATCCAAGGAGTAATAAATATCAAAAAAGGTATATTCATCCGGCTCATTGATAGCCGTTTCTGTAACGGCGTATACATACTCCTTGCCCTCGGAGTCAAACCGGGGTAAATTTTCAAAAAGCGCGTCAAGATTACCTTGACCGGAAATGGTAAATGCTGTACCCGAAATCCGGGATACATTTGCAGGGAAAGTCACATCATCCGCATCCCAGCTCGCAATCCCATTTTGCAGAATCTGAACATTGATGGATGCATTTGTCCCATCTGCCAGTGCGGGCTGCCACAGCTTTCTTACCCGAAACTTTGTCGTACCAACAAGCTTATTGGTGATGGTGTTAGCAGCATCTCCCGGAGCAGGTTGAATCACTTCGAACTCAAACTCTCCCTGGGTAAAATGGCCATCTATGATGTTGTTGTTGGGAACACCGCTACCCGAATTGATGGTTGCACCGTTTTCACGAACACGATACACATATGCTCTTCCATCTGCATCATATTTGGGCATGCCCGAAAACTGACTGGTCATTGTCATGGTTTCGGTACGGAAACCAGTGAGGGTTGTTGTAGCCACATGAGTCCAGGCCGTATCACCTTCACTTGAAAGCTTGCGCTCCAGGTATACAGAAACACCGCCGCTCATTGCCTGTACTGCCTTGGCCAGCCATACCTTGGTAAAGGGGACTGATATGTCCGCTTTACGGATATTCACCACATCCGCACCCGGCAGTATGTAATCTGTCTCTGATGAGTTAACGTTATTAATTATCGTTTGGTAATCACCGGGGTTATCCATTACTTCACGGATGTAATACACATATTCATTGCCCAGCACGTCATAACGGGGCAATGCTCCATCTGCCGCATAAACAACATGAACGTTGGTGGAGTAGTCTGTAAGGGTCAGATTATCATGACCTTTGACAGGAGATAAAGTACCGTAATCCAGGCCATTATTCATTGGATATCTGTAAAGGTAAAATTTCACCTGCGGCCGCTTGGATACGTCTCCGTCATCTTTCCATTGCTTGTCAAAGGCAAAGCCAATATCATCTGTAATCGTATTGATCAGCGTACCACCGTGATATACGGTATCCGGTTCTGTCTTGTCTCCATATATGCCTACGTTGCGAACGGTTGTCACATAGTGACCAAGTTTCTCTTCCCTAGATTTGATGTTGCTCTCGGTAATCATGTAGTCATAGGGGTATCCCTGCTCGTCATAGGCTGGCAAATCCTCTATTGATAATGCCCAGAGGCTGGCTGCGCCATTTACGTAAGGTGTATAATCGTCAATAACTTCAATCGCAGCGCCGGCCCTGCGGGACTGACGCTTGAGTGTAAGATTTTTTAGCCATTCCGACTGCTGCGGCCTTGTCTCACTCCATGTGGAAGCATCATACCATTGCTTTTGCACTTCCAAAGTGGTTGTTAACGTATTGGTGATTTTATTGCCGGATACAGTGGTAATATAATCATCCAGCGCCTTTTGTACCGGCGCATAGGAAATCGGATATCCGTTTGCATATTTGGGCAGCCCTGTATAGATATAGGTATCCAAGTTATAGCTTGTTTCTTCTATTACTGGAACAGGCTGTGGACTGGCTGCCACTCCCCCCGCCATCAGCGTAATAGCAGGGGTAGGACGACTGTCTGATTTATTGTCATTCCAATTAATAGCAATACTGTACTCAATGAGAGCCACGGCAGTCATATTTGCCGAAGCGGCACCGCCAACAAACGTACCGTTGGCACCTGACATGCTTGCATCATAGCCCGCCGTACTGCCGGTTATGGTGTAGTTCCCTGTATCGACATTGACTGCAACCGTATAACGCAGCACCGGATCACCAGCGGGCACCACCGGTGTAACGGTAAGTACCACACCAGTATCCGTTATGGTGTAAGAAACTGCAGCCACTTTATCATCATAAGCAAGTACATCAGCGGTAATATCACCAGTGACCGTATTCTTTTCCATAGTGAAGGCCAATATCAATTTTTTTGCCGCTGCACCGTTTAGTGATAGGTTAAGCGTCAGTTCGTAATCGTTTAATCCCGTACTATAAGCGCCCATGCCAAAGGCCATCATGGCGGGCATAGCTGCAGGCACATTTGTAGATTCAGGCGACTGAGTGGCATTCGCCTCAGACGTAGGGGTTGGTTCAGCCTCAGGCGTTAAGGCTACCTCAGGTGAAGGTGAAGGAGTTGGTTCAGCCTCAGGCGTATGGGTTGCCTCAGGTGAAGGCTCAATGGTTGGTTCAGCCTCAGGCGTTAAGATTATCTCAGGTGAAGGTTCAAGGGTTGGTTCAGCCTCAGGCGTATGGGTTGCCTCAGGTGAAGGTTCAAGGGTTGGTTCAGCCTCAGGCGTATGGGTTGCCTCAGGTGAAGGTTCATGGGTAGATTGAGCCTCAAATGCTTCTGTTGCAGAAGGCTCTGTGATCGTCACATCAAGAGTAATCTGCGATACTAGCAACTCCTCCTGAGGATGCCGCTCTTCATAAGATGCTGTATATTGCATAGCCCGTCCATCCTGCATAAAACCTGCAAGGATGCGCACACGGTACGCATTGCTTTTTGAAAAGCCAGTGAGCAGGAAAACGCATTGAGCCTCCCCTGCTTCATTTAAACCCAACGTCTGGGTATAATCCTTTCCAGGCATCTGAGGATGCTCCACAGGCGTCCATGCTTCATCACCTAAACGTGATTCCAACTGGACTACTATCTGCGATTGGGCGGCAGCCATTACCCCTGCTACCCGAACCAAATATTTTGCGTTTTCTCCGAACTGATTTGACAAGTCCACCGAATTATTACCATCAGAAGATGCCTCCTGTGTTTGCACATCTTCAGCCTTGCCAGCGATAAATGGAGCAAAATTTATATCGCTGAAAATGAGGATAAACGCAAACACAAATGCCATAATTCGCCGTTTTGTCATAAAATGGGCCTCGCTTCGCTATTAATACTAGCATAACACATGCAGGAATATGTTACCATAATAATTTGAAGAAGTATATACTTATTACGAAATTATGTTATAATATAATGAAAATTGTAGCATTTTGGAGCGTGTGGCATGAAAAGGATCTTTGCAAGAATAAAACGGTTTGTTTGGTGGACTAGTTTGGCCGTTTTTCTTTTTTGCGGAACATGGATTATATACTATCTTTATACCGCCAGCATCGGACAGCAGGCCCTTGCCTCCATTACCAACAAGGCTGCTGCATTGCGCATTTCAACAGTGCATGAGAAAAAAGCTTCGCATGAAAGCATGAAGCCCAATCCAGTCTTGATTGAAAATACTGGTGCAAGCACAGATCAAACGCAAATCCTGGCTTCCAGTACCCTGCAGCCAGCACCCGCCAATCAAGGCGGAGAATATACAATAGAAACTGAAATAGCAGAAGCTAAGGAAGAAGCTAAGGAAGAAACTAAAATGGATACAGATGCTGACCCATTGCTTACATATTACAATGCCCTGCATGAAACAAACCCAGATCTAATCGGCTGGATTACGATTCAAGATACCGTAATTAACTATCCTGTGATGTATACCCCGAAGGATCCTCAAAAATATCTGCATCGTGATTTTGAAGAACGATATTCATTTGCCGGGCTTCCGTTTCTGGACGCAAGATGTGATTACGAGGATCGCGCGTCCAACCTGATCCTGTATGCCCATAACATGCGCTCAGGTCAAATGTTTGCACAGGTAACACAATATCT
>JAEYQQ010000126.1 GCA_023409955.1 Bacillota bacterium
CCGACCTGGGTTTTCCATCGCCCTTTACCTTCGGGGGATGCGGCTCGGGGTTTTCGATCGCCCTGGACCTTCGGTTATGGATGCTGGGGAAAGAAGGATATCAATGGTTTGGTATGACCTCCTTAAGTCAGCTTCGTTGCCAGCCTCCTACGGCGATTGCCTTTATCATTGCATCTTTAATTTAGTGAAACCATAATTCATTTTACGCACATACGACAATCGAAATCCATTATGAAATGAGATGATACAATGAAACGCCATTTGAAGATCGCGATGCAGTATTTCAAAGTAAACTTGGCCTCGGCCATGGAGTATCGGTCCAGCTTTTTGATGCAAGCCTTTGGTATGGCCATATCCAACGCAACGTTCGTATTCTTTTGGTGGGTGGCTTTTTCTCAGGTAGGCGGGCGTATAGGCGGGTATGAGTTCAAAGATGTGATGTTCATATGGTCGCTTACCAGCTCTGCCTTCGGGCTTTCCCATGTGTTGTTTGCCAATGCCAGCCAACTGACGCAGCTGATTGTGACGGGAGAGTTGGATACATTCCTTCTGCAGCCATGCAATTTGCTGCTGAATGTTTGCTGTGCCAGGACATCGCTAGCAGCTTATGGTGATCTCTTATACGGTGTAGTGTTGCTGGCCATAACCCAGGGCGGCAGTGGGCAGGCTTGGCTGTTCTTTGCGCTGGGGGTGCCGGTGGGTGCACTGCTGATTACAGCGATTGGCGTGATGGCACATACGCTGACCTTTTACTTTGGGGATGCATCCATCGTTGGGAATATGAGCCTGGAGTTTGTGATCAATTTTTGTATCTATCCGGCGGGGATTTATCATAGGATCGTGCAGACTTTGATGTATACGCTGATCCCGGCAGCGTTTATCGCTCATGTGCCATTGAAACTGGCCAGGGAGTATACAATAGGATGGATGATTGCTTGGCTGGCAGCGGCAGCAGGATATTGCATGCTGGCGGTGTGGTTTTTTTATCGGGGATTGAAAAAGTATGAGTCGGGAAATTTGATTATAACAAGGCTGTAAAAGGTGCATTGGAGATGGATAGAGATCATTCGTCTGGAAGCTTCTGCAGTAAGAGCGAAGGGATAATTGATCACAATTATGACCCTCCTTTCGGCGCGGCTTGCCTCGCCGCCTTCCCAGAGGGGGGCTATCGTGTTCTATCATCCGGTACTGATACTGTATACCCAGCAAGGTATACATGAAATAACCTGCACTATCATCCATAATAATAGGAAGAATGAATGCCGGGCATAATGGATGTGTTATGTAGATGGCTACTTTTTGATGAAATGAAAAAAATACTGGTCACAAAGCCTTGCTTATGGTAAAATACCAAAGGATATGCCTTGTTTCTCCATGGGTATTTCGGGAAGGGATGTGACAATGCCATGGATCGCTCGCAAAAGCTGCTGGAAGCAATGAAAATAGGCGCAGGGGAAGCGGTGCTTCTGCTCAAGCCTTCCAATATGTTTTATGTCGCCGGCTATACCGGTGAAGGTCTTGTAGTGCTGACGAAAGCTTCAAAGGCCATCGTTACGGATTTCCGCTATACCGAGCAGGCGCAGCAGCAAGCCCCGGCTTATCATGTGCTGATGACTACCCGGGATTGTGATCAAAATCAGACAGTACTAAAGTTCCTGCAGGAAAATCATATAGCAAAAGTGTACTATGAGGACGACCACATCACCGTGCGGGACTTTGGCGATATGCAAAAGGTGATGAAAGGGATGTCCTTTTTGCCGGTGGACAAAGCACCGGAAAAGCTGCGTGAAATCAAAGATGCTTCCGAAATTGAAAAGATGGCGAAGGCTTGCAAAATCACCAGTGAAGCGTTTGAATACATTCTTGGTGTAATCAAGGAAGGCATGACAGAGATCCAAATCGCCAGAGAACTGGAGCATTACATTCTGACTCATGGTGCCCAGGAGATGGCCTTCCATACCATTATCGCTTCCGGTGAAAATGGTTCACTGCCCCATGCAGTGCCAGGGGAGCGCAAGGTACGCCGCGGTGATATGATCACCCTGGACTTTGGCGCCAAGGTGGACGGCTATTGTGCCGATATGACAAGGACCATTGCCTTGGGCGAGCCCAGTGAGCAAATGCGGCATGTGTACGAGATTGTTTATACTGCCCAGAAGATGGCCCAGGACGCACTTGCTGCCGGCAAAGTTTGCCGTGAGATTGACGCCATCGCGAGGGATTATATTTATGCCCACGGCTTTTCGGAAAACTTCGGTCATGGGCTGGGGCATTCCCTTGGGATTGATATTCATGAAAATCCCAGGCTATCCATGCTCTGCAATGATATCACCCAGGAAAACCAGGTGCTGACTGTTGAACCAGGCGTATATCTCCCTGGCGTTGGCGGTGTGCGCATCGAAAACAGCTGTGTGGTTACCAAGGATGGCTGTTATTCCCTGACTACAGCGCCCAAAGAATTGATTATCCTGTAATACGGCTGGTCAAACTTTCGCAAGATATATTAGGGCAACATATGATGGAGGAATGAAGAATGATTACTGCTGGCGATTTCCGCAAGAACATTACCATTGAGTGGGACGGAGGCGTGTGGAACATTGTGGATTTCCAGCACGTGAAACCCGGTAAGGGTGCGGCTTTTGTCCGCGTCAAAATCAAAAATGTTATGACCGGGGCCGTTGTTGAGCGTACGTTCAATCCTACCGATAAAATGCCAAGGGCAATTATTGAAACCAAAGAAATGCAGTACCTGTACAACGATGGCGGTCTGTATTACTTCATGGATCTGGAAACCTATGAGCAAGTTCCCCTCAATGAGGATTCGGTAGAAGGATCCATTCCCTTTGTAAAAGAAAACACCAATGTCACCGTTCGTTTCTTCAAAGGCTCGGCCTTCTCTGTGGAAGCTCCCAACTTTGTGGAGTTGCTGGTAACAGACACCGAACCTGGCTTCAAGGGAGATACCGCTTCCAACACCTACAAGCCCGCCACACTTGAAACTGGCTATACCTTGCAGGTGCCGTTGTTCATTAACACCGGCGATAAAATCCGCGTGGATACCCGTGTAGGCGAGTACATGGAACGTGCCTGATGGCAGACCGCATCATGCGGGATAAGGAGAGTAGTATGAGCAATCTCACAGACCGGGCATCCTTTTTGAGGGGCTTGGCCCAAGGCATGCAGCTTAACAAGGATACTAACGAAGGCAAGCTTCTTGGTGAAATCATCGACGTCATTGGCGAAATGGCCAAGGATATGGAAACGCTGCAGGAAGCGTATGACGAGCTCAACGAATACGTGGAGAGCATTGACGATGATCTGGCCGATATGGAAGAAATCATTTTCGGCGATGACGAGGATGATGACGACGAATGCGGCGAAGACTGCGACTGTCACGATGACGAAGATGGCGAAGGGGAAACCATTTCCTATGCCTGCCCGCATTGCGGTCACGAGATGGAGTTTAACGCCAGCGATGTGGACTTTGATGAAGACATGCTCTGCCCCGCCTGCAAGAAGTCGGTCTTCCCTGAGTATGAGCCGGGCGATGACGACGATGAAGATGAAGATGAGGATGACGAATAAATCCTTATTTGCGGCAAGCAAGATAAAAGAGAATCCTGAAATTTTCAGGGTTCTCTTTTGCTTTTATATATAATGAGGAATGATGGTGGGATGCTTTATTGCATTGTTTTTTTTGAGGTAGTAATTGCATGTTTTTTTGCGTCGCCTTTACAATGGCTGTTTTCTTTCGTATAATGGCTTATACCACAGGCCAAAGCTGATATAGCCGTCATCTTCGGAGGCGGACTGGCTAAAGGGCCTGTTGGATAGCCAATTACGTCAGGTATCCTAAGCGAACTTGAACGGAGGACAATTACATGACAGGCAGCAGCAGAGGCTCTTCCAGAAATCACATCAAGCGACTAACCATCACTGGCATGCTCAGCGCTATTATCATTATCATGGTATATACGCCTTTGGGTATGATTACCATAGGGCCTATTTCCACTACATTTGCCCATGTTCCCATATTGATTGGCCTATTGGTTGAAGGTCCTGTGGTGGGGCTTGTACTGGCATTGGTATTTGGAGCGGCAAGCATGGTCCGCGCATATATATCACCTACCGGACTTCTTTCTGTGTTTTTTCAGGATCCGCTGATCTCTATCATTCCAAGGCTGTTCATTCCTCTTACAGCCTGGCTTTTCTACAAGCTATTGAAAAAGGTGCTGCCTGATACAAAAGCCATGACCAAGGTGGCTTGGGCTGGCGCTGGTCTCATTGGAAGCCTCACCAATACGGTTTTGGTGCTGGCAGGTCTCTATCTTTTGCATGCTCGAGGATTGATTGAAAAGATCAATCAGTCAGCGCTCACGCAGTATACAAACCAGCCGGGGCAGCTGCTATTTTATGCTGTGGCCTTGCCAAATGGCATACCGGAGGCAATCGTTACCATGGTATTGGTGCCTGCCGTGCTGGCCGCCATAACGGCTATGAAAAAGAGAAGATAAAGGAGCAATTGGCGCATGATTTTTACCATGGATGTCGGTAATACAAACATAAAGACAGCATTGTTTGAAGGGACGGAGCTGGTAAAATACTGGCGCGTATCAACAAATAAAACATATACCAGCGATGAATACGGTATATTACTCAACAATTTGTTTACCCATGCCGGGCTGAACATGGAAGACGTTGAAGGCGTGATCATATCCAGCGTGGTGCCC
>JAEYQQ010000141.1 GCA_023409955.1 Bacillota bacterium
CTTTTGTTCTAATTGTTGCTGCCAAGACTACGATATATTGTATACTTGATTTCTATGACAACAAAATATTGTGGATATATGACGATTGTTTTTTGTATTACTGTCAAGTCTGTTTCACTATAATACAGTTTAAAAAAAACTGTTAACATTTATACCGCATTGGATAGTAGTAAACGAAGTACGCCTGTAGCTTACTGTTCATATGAGCAGATTGATGCATTTGAATAAAAAACGCTGGATTATCAAGAATCTCAGCGCTTTCTACAGTAAAAGGTGAATGTTGTGCAGGAATCTCCAAATTATCTGCAAGCGATCCAATTATAATGAAGAAACACGATAAACGTCAATTATTTCTCCAATTCTGCAATTTTTAATATATCGCCTTAAATCGACAAATGTTAAGTGGGAAATGAGAAAAAAGATGAAATTTATCAAAAGAGTATTGACAGAGAAGGGTAGGATGGTATACTTAACATGAGTAACAAAACATGGTATTATTCATGGAAGGAAATTGTAATCAGGCGGTGCTGATCAATGCCCGGGCAACCGGTGCCAAACATTAAAGGCGATTGAATGGAAGATTAACCGTCAGCTCAATAATGAAATATCGAACGAAATGGCAAACTTACCGAAAAAGTAAGGTAAGGACGCAAAACTACAGGGTCTGAAATGACAGCCAGTTGCCGAAAGGGTATTTTTTGTTGCCCAAAAAAATCAATAAATTTCAATAATGGGAATAAATGTGCGCAACTAACTGGCAGTGGAGGGGATGTTTGTGGCTAGCATACTAAACAATACGAATATGGCGCTTCTACAAAAGAGTATGGATGCTCTTTGGCTAAGGCAGCAGGTGATTGCCAATAACATTGCCAATGCTTCCACGCCAGGCTATAAAAGCCAGCACCTTGAGTTTGAGGATCTGCTGGAGCAGAAGCTGGACAAAGCAGGTCAAAGTGAAGCTTCCATTCAAGAAGCAATCGACAAAGTGGAACCCAGAATCATCCGCGATGAAAGCACAGCGATTACGGAGGATGGCAACAATGTGGATCTGGACCATGAAAACATTGAAATGGCCAGGGCACAAATGCAATACAGCTATCTTACCAATTCAATCAGTTCGCAAATCAGGCGTCTGAAATATGTGGTGACAGAGGGGCGTGGCTGATTATGAGCTTTATGAAATCGTTGGATATTAGCGGTTCCGGGCTGACTGCTCAAAAGCTGCGTATGCAGATCGTTGCTCAGAACCTTGCAAATGCAAGCACAACAAGAACCGAGGATGGCGGGCCGTATAGGCGTCAGATGGTGGTTCTCAACGAAAGAACCAGTTCGTTTTCTGCTCATTTAAATGCCGCCACAGGCGCGAGTGGTGCAGCTGGAAGAGGCGTAGAGGCTACAGCCATCGTTGGGGATGCGGATGATTTTAAGGTTGAGTATGATCCAACCCATCCAGATGCCAACGAAGATGGATATGTGCAACTGCCCAATGTCAACTCCGTTGAGGAAATGGTGGATATGATGTCGGCATCCAGATTGTACGAAGCGAATGTGACTGCTTTCAACGCAATGAAGGAAATGGCCGCAAAGGCTTTGGAAATCGGAAGATAGCATCAGACGCTTAACATTAGATTTTGTACATAGGAAGCGGGGTAGTCAAAATGGCTGTAGAGTCCATTAAATTGGCACAATATATCGCAAACCTGAACAAAACACCTGGTGTATCCACAGTCTCTGAAAACATTATACCATTTGAAGATTTACTAAGAAACGCTGTACAGGAAACAATTCAAACAGATTCAACCGTCAATTACGATGCGGTGAAACTGGCAACAGGCTTAAGTGATACCCCTCACAATATTACAATCAATGCTGCCAAGGCGGACTTGGCTGTGCAGATGCTGGTTTCTGTAAGAAACAAAGCGCTGGAAGCCTATAATGAGATTATGCGCATTACGCTCTGAAAAATGAGGCTGCGTGCAAAAGAAAAATGGCAGATTAGAGGGGAAGCATGGATCTTTCAATATCGAATCTCCTGAACAGCATAAAGGGATATTTGGCAAAGCTTAGCAAGGGTACAAAAATAGCCCTTGCAGTTTTGCTTGTTTCCGTTATTGGAGGCTCGATTGTATTAGCTGGCGTAATGGAGAATTCTGGGTATACGGTGCTTTATCGAGGTCTATCAGCTTCTGAAAGCGCAGACATCGTAAACTTGCTTGATAGTATGGGGACGCCATACAAACTGGAGATGGACGGGACCATCCAGGTTCACAAGACAAATGTTGCCATGATCAAAATGCAACTGGCTGCAGAGGGGTTCCCCAAAAGCACGCTGGGCTATGATTTGTTTACCAATCAAGCAAACCTGATGACCACTGATTATGAAAAACGTCAATACTTGATTTTTCAGCTGCAGGACAGGCTTCAGGAATCACTAAGAACCCTTTCAGGTGTGAAAAATGCCATTGTCACGTTGAATGTACCGGACGACAGCTCCTTTGTGCTTAAATCTGATAGACCACAGGCGACAGCGTCTGTGGTTTTAGACCTATATTCATATACCACCCTTACAGAAAAGCAAATCAGGGGTATTGAAGCGTTGGTGGCCAAAAGTGTACCTGGCCTGCTTGCTGAGAATGTTGCTATAGCCAACAGCACCGGTGAGCTTCTCAACGAAAAAAATCAGGAACTCAACGGGCAGGCGCTTACACAGATTGAAGCCATCAGCCAGATCAACGAGTATTATAAAGATAAAATTTCGCGGTTCTTGGAGCCGGTATTTGGAAAAGACGGTATGAGCGTTGCTGTAAGCGTTCAGGTGGATTTTCAATCAAAAGTCTCCGAGCAAACCATATACACTCCGGTTGTAGGGGAAAGGGGTATTCTTTCCAGGGAAGAATACGATCATAGCAGCATCAACGGCGGTGTTGTTCAAAGCACAGCCGCTGGAACAGACGCCAACACAGGAATACCTACCTATGTTGAAAATGACAATGATGAAGACAATCAAAGCGCAAGTGTCAGCGGCAGCAATGATTATCTTGTAAACAAACTTATTGAAGGAATTGAAGATAAAGGCGGCCGTATAACGGATATGACGGTGGCCGTTATGATCAACAGCACGTATCTTTCTGATGAGCTTGTTGCTCGATATAAAGAAATGGTTTCATTTGGTGCTGGTATACCCGCAGATAAAGTGGTTATCACATATGCCGAATTTACACCCAAGCAAGAAATCACGTTCCCTCAAGAGCCTGCATTCAAGGTGGATGCAATCATTATCGCGGTGGCGCTCGCGTTTATCTTGCTGCTAATGCTGGCTGTATTCTTTACACTGCGTATGAGCCGTAAAAAGAAAGCGATACCGCATCGAGGGCCACAACAGCGCAGTGGTCAAGCAGCCTCTGCACAACGTTCGGCATCTCCGCAGCAGCAGAAGCAGCCTGGCCGTCCACAGGGGGCAGCGCCTGATGCAAGCGAAGAGGAGGCCCCAGGTGAGATTGTTCTATCTGAGACAAGGGAACAGGGAATTAAGCGTCAAGTTCGTGAGTTTGCGACAGCCAATCCAGAAATTGTCGCTCAGCTATTGCGAACCTGGATGAAGGAGGATGATGCTAAGTGAAGCATAGATCACGTAGTACAGATTCCGCCAGAAAGGCCGCCACCGTTGTACTATCCTTAGGTGTTGAACAGGCATCAAGGGTTTATAAGTACCTAAAGCCGGAAGAGATTGAGCAAATAACGATACAGATCGCCACATTGGAAAATCTGTCTCCTGAAGCTGTGGATGCTACCATGGAGGAGTTCTATAATCTGTGCCTGGCACAAAAATATATCACAGAGGGCGGCATTGAGTACGCCAGGGCAATCTTGGAAAAGGCGGTTGGTACCGCAAATGCTGCTACGGTCATTGAACGGATCACAAGGTCTCTTCAGACAAAGGCGTTCAGCTTTTTGGATAAAGCTGATCCCAAGCATTTGCTCAGCCTCATTCAGAATGAGCACCCCCAAACAATCGCACTGATTCTTTCTTATTGCACAACCAGCCAAGCGGCGGAGATTCTAGGCGAGCTTCCGAGTGAAATTCAGCTGGATGTGGTTGAGCGTGTGGCTATGATGGACAGAACTTCTCCCGATGCTGTCAGGGAAGTGGAGAAGATGATTGAGCAGAAGCTGTCAATGAGCGAGTCCATTGGCTTTGCCGAAATCGGCGGCACCAAATATATAGCCAGTGTCTTAAACAATGTGGATCGCAGCACAGAAAAGTTCATTATGGAAGAGTTGTCGAAGAAAGATCCTCATATGGCAGAAGAAATTCGAAACCGTATGTTTGTATTCGAAGACATAGCTACTCTGGATCCGATGTATATTCAGCGCTTCTTGCAGGATGTCAATGCCAATGATCTGCTGATTGCAATGAAGGGCTGCTCCAAGGAAATTACAGATGTTTTCTATTCCAACATGTCGGTCCGCCTCAAAACAACGTTGGAGGAAGAATCCGGTTACCTGCATGGTGTGCGCCTGTCAGCAGTGGAGGAAGCGCAGCAGAAGCTGGTTACACTTGTACGTCGGCTTGAGGAAAACGGAGATATTGTCATTGATCGCGGCCGAAAGGATGAGATGATTGGCTAGGCTACTTAAAAGTGAGCAAGTCCGTTTGGAAGAGGCCGGTTATGTCTTAAGCGGTACGGCTTATGCAAAGCCAAACCCTGTCATCCACACGCCGCCGCCTCCTTCGGTACCGTCTGCATCCGCCAAAGAAGAACTGGCTGAGGCAGCAAAAAAGGCCCGGGCAATTGTGGACGGTGCAAACCGATACCTGATGAAAGTTCATGGGCAGGTAAGACAGCAGGCTCAGGAAACCTTGGAAAAGGCTCGTGAAGACGGCTTTATGCAAGGTTATGAAGATGGAATGAAGCAAGGGCTTGCTGAGAATGAACAAACGCTTGCCAGAATTGTGGGTTTGCTTCAGGAGATAGACAAGAGCAAACAAGCAATTTTTGCAAACCACCAGCAGGAAATTGTTGATTTAGCGCTGGATATCGCCCGTAAAGTAGTTGGAACACATCTTACAAAAGATGACAGGGCATTCCGCAACATATTCAAAAATGCAACTGATGGACTGTATGGCCATAAAACGGTGCGGCTGATGGTATCACAGCATGAAGCAATGTTTGCAACAGCCTCCAGTGATGAGCTGCGAAGCATGATAGCCGGGGCTGAAAATATGGATATACAAGTGTTGGAGGATGCACCACCTGGAACATGCATACTGGAAACAGAAGAAACACTGATAGATGCAAGCGCTTCAAAACAGGTAGAAAAGCTGATTCAGGCAGTGGAATCTGTCAGATAAAGTGATGGCCTTATCGTGAAAGGAGGGATGGGATGTTTGATAAATACCGGCAGGCGGTTTCACAGACCGACCCCATCCTTCGTGGTGGTAAGGTGGATAAAATCATCGGCATGGTGATTGAAAGCACTGGGCCTGACGTGGATATCGGGACTGTTTGCCGTATTCACAGTGCTAGGAGAAACACCTGGATAGATGCCGAGGCTGTTGGATTTAAGGGAAACCGTTTGCTGCTGATGCCTTACAAGGAAATGGATGGCGTTGCAAGAGGCAGTGTGGTGGAGTCAACAGGAGATGCTCTTCGGATATCGGTGGGGCCTGAACTGGTAGGCAGGGTGCTTGACGGCTTTGGGATGCCCATTGACGATGGAGGTCCGCTTCGCTGTAAAGAGCAGTATACTGTGCAAAATCTTCCGTCCAATCCTTTGTCCAGACCGCGTATCGACTCAAAAATTCACATCGGGGTCCGGGCTATCGATTCACTCTTAACATGCGGCAAAGGTCAGCGGATGGGTATTTTCGCTGGCAGTGGCATCGGCAAAAGTACATTGCTTGGCATGATGCTTCGAAATGTGGAAGCTGATGTCAATGTCATCGCATTGGTAGGAGAGCGCGGCCGCGAGGTCAGGGACTTTATTGAAAAGGATTTGCAGCAGGAGGGTATGCGCAGATCTGTATTGGTAGTGGCTACCAGCGATCAGCCAGCCATGATGCGCTTAAAATGCGCAATGACTGCAACGACCATTGCTGAGTATTTTCGAGATCAAGGTAAGGATGTCTTGCTGGTGATGGACTCGCTTACGCGTTTTGCCATGGCCCAGCGCGAGATAGGCCTTGCCACAGGAGAGCCACCGGTGGCAAGGGGGTATACGCCTTCGCTGTACGCCATTATGCCAAGGCTTCTGGAGCGGTCTGGAAAGTTCAACAAGGGCTCTATTACCGGCATTTATACAGTGCTGGTAGAAGGCGATGATGTCAATGAACCAATATCAGATACCGTTCGCGGTATACTGGACGGGCACATCGTTCTTTCCAGAGCATATGCCATGCGTAACCATTATCCCGCTATCGATGTACTGGCCAGCATCAGCCGTATTATGAATGAAATCGTACCGCCGGAGCACATGCAGGCTGCATCCACACTGCGTTCTTCCTTATCGGCGTACTATGAGAATTTTGACCTTATCAGTATCGGTGCTTATAAAGCTGGTTCAAACCCAAGGATAGATAATGCTATTGCAAATATCGACAGAATAAACGGATTTTTAAAGCAGGAAATTGGAGAAAAAGCACCTTTTGATGAAACTTTTCGAAAAATGCTTGAAATCCATAAGGCCGTCAGTAAGGGAGGCACTTCATGAAAAAGTTTCATTTTCCTTTGCAGAAAGTATTGGAGTACGATACTCACCTGCAAAAAAACGAAGCTGATGCCTTGAGTCTTCTTCTGGCCGAATACAACAGGATGGAAAAAAAACGGGATGATATGCTGCTTGACTATGAACAGGCCAAGCGCAAATATCAGACAGAATGCGAAAACGGACTAAGTGCCAGCCAATGTGTCGCCTCTGGCATGTACATCAAGGATCAAAGGCAGCTGATCACCAAAATGGAGGAGCAGCTCAGGGAGCAAATGAAGCGGGTCGACAAACAGCGGGAGCGACTTGTGGCAGTTACGCAAGATAAAACCATGATTGAAAAGCTGAAGGAACGATCCCGGGAAGCTTACCTGGCATCAGAGAGAAAAAGCAGCGAGCTGTATATTGAAGAGCTGGTCTCTAACCAGGCAGCGAAAACCGTTAGCTGAGATAAAGGATAAACAAGGGAGGTGGTCTTATTACAGCGGTAGCAGGCATGGGGTTTCTTGCACAAGGAAAAGCAATGGTATTTCCGGAGGCGGTAGAACAACAAGATCTTACAGTCGAAGCTGGGGCCACATTTGAAGCGGCATTTAATGAAGCAGCAATTCAGTGCGGTATAAAATCGCTTGCTGTTGACAATATACAACCGGCTTTGCAAGAAGCTGCCGATCAGGTTGAGGAACAGGATGAAGAACAGGATGAACTAGGGATGAGCCTGGCGGCGGTATTGTATGCCTATACACCCCAGCCGATCATAGTGGAAGATAACTCCCTCAACAACTATCCAACCGATACTCTCAAAGCTGACGGTCAAGCTTGCGCTTCCAGTGGTGTGAAAAGCGAACTGGGCCAGGTGTTGCAGGGTATGGCGAAGCAAACCAAACCTGAAACAGAAGGAATTCCTGAAAATAAAGCCACGCAAACAGTGGATAAAGGCCTGGAAGGTATGCCGATGCAAGATGCTAATCCGAACATTGCGCAAGTGCCGGAGGCCAGTGTAAACAAGAATGATACCCAGAACCAAGATCAGCAAAAGCATGAGGATACGTTAGGTTCTGGGCTGATGAACAAGGCGGCTTCCAAGAATGACAACGTTGATCCGCCGGACGTTCATGCTTCCTCATCTGTAAAAAAAGAGGGGCAAGAGAAGAACATCCCTGAAGAGATGCCAAGTCATGCTGCGGTGCCGGCCAGACATTTTGAAATTATTCAAGAGGTGCAGGCTACTGATGAGTCTGTTGGGCAAACAGTAGAGAATCCTGCAGTGCAGGTTGCAAAAGCATCGGTGGCATCACTTAAGCGAGGGGAAATGGAATACCGCGTCAAACTTAGCCCTGAGGGCCTTGGCAATGTAGAGGTAACGGTGGTAGCCAAGGGAAGTGAGCTTTCCATGAGCATGCGAACTGACAATGAAGCCGCACAATCCTTGATACTAGGCCATGCAGATGAGCTTCGAGCTGAATTGAGCGCTCAAAATTATCAAGTAAGTAGCTTGAGTGTCGGGGTTGATCTAGGTGGGCAGAGCAATTCCGGATTCTATTCTTTCTCGGATCAATCAAACAACACTAACACACAAGGCCGCCTGTACCGGGAGGATGCTGTAGTATCAGGTCCAGAACTGCATGTATCAACCATGCAAAGGCAGCCAGCCCCAAGACATAGCACTATCAACTATCGGGTATAAGAGGATCAACGACAAGGAGGGAAGAAAATGAATGTCAATAACATCGGCATTCAGCCGGTGACACAAACCCAGTCAGGCCAAGCTGTGAACAAGTCAGGGGCAGATCTGGATATCAACGATTTTTTTAAGCTGATATCCGCTCAACTGCAAAACCAAAGCATGCATGATTCTGTAGATAACGCACAGTTCATGTCCCAGATGGTTCAGTTCTCTACCTTGTCCCAGATGAATGAACTGACAAACGCCTTTAAGTCAGGCTATGCGGTCTCCTTAATCGGCAAGCAGGTCAGCCTTTCCAGCATAGACCCAAATGGTCAGCAGCAGGTGCAGGTTGGCACGGTGGATCAGGTCAATTTCAATGGAGGTATTCCTACAATCCTGGTAAACGGCGATTTTCATCCTCTGAGTGAAATTATGGATGTCGCTGCGGAACCAGAGGCCGCCGGCGAATGAAGTAAGCACTAATGAACCGATGCTGCGCCTATGGCGCGCAATTGACAACAGGAGGAAGAAGTAAATGATCAGATCAATGTTTTCAGCAGTATCCGGCCTAAAAGGGCATCAGACGATGATGGACGTGATCGGTAACAATATCGCCAACGTGAACACCTCCGGCTTTAAGGCCAGCCGTGTTCTATTCTCCGATATGTACTATCAGACCCTGTCTGCCGCTAGCGCCCCCACACCTGCCACGGGCGGCAGCAATCCTACACAGATTGGTTATGGCTCCAAGGTCACAACCATTGACCTTCTCAATACCAGAAGCGGTTTCCAGCAGACGGCCCGCTCTTTGGATACCTACATTTCCGGTGAAGGATTCTTTACGGTTCAGGACAGTGCAGGCAATCTGAATTACACCAGGGTCGGTGCCTTTTCCTTTGATGCCAGCGGCAACCTCTTGGATTCCAATGGCAGCTTCGTGATGGGCCAGATACCAACGCTGTCTAATCCTGTCGGCACCTTGGTACCCATCAATATTCCAAATTTTCAAAACTACTCCAGTGTGGCAATCGGTAACGATGGCGCCATCACAGGCACCAATCTGACCACCATGGCTATCGAAACCTTGGGCCAGATTCCTATTGCCGTATTCAATAATGCGGACGGTCTTGAGCAGCGCGGCGATCAATACTTTGGTGAAACCCTCAACTCCGGAGCACCTGGCCTTCTGGAGGCTGGCACGGGTCTAGCGGGTTCCCTTGTTTCCGGCGGTTTGGAAATGTCAAATGTTGATTTGTCCAAAGAATTTACCGACATGATTGTTGCACAAAGGGGCTATCAGGCCAATGCCCGGGTTATTACGACATCGGACCAGATACTGGAAGAACTGGTAAACCTGAAGCGGTAATCAGTTGATGGCCGTATAGCACTGTGATTGGCAGCCCGCAGAAAGGAGCTTTGCTTCCATGATTGAACTTACCAAGCTCAATGGAGAAAAGTATATTATCAATTCAGAACTGATTGAAATGATAGAAATACTGCCCGACACCCTTGTGACTATGACAAATGGCAGAACGCATTACGTCAGGGAGCCTGCGAATCTTGTCATCGCGAAGATTAGTGAGTACAAGGCCAGCGTGATGGTGCAAGCCTCTATTATGGAAGAAAAGATGGCTCTGGCCGGAAAAGCAACCACTTCCCGCCGCAGGCACAACGAACGCATAAAGGAAGAGTAACATGCCGGAGATTTTGTCTCAAAGCCAAATTGATGAGCTTTTGAACCGGCTGACAGGCAACGCAGAAGAAGAGGATGAAGCTGTCAGCCTGGATCAAGAGGATTCAAGGGCCAAGCTGTATAACTTCAAAAACCCCAAAAAGTTGACAAAAGATCAGCAAAAGGTGCTGCGCGGGGTTGGCGAAAGTTTTGCCAGACATTTGGCTTCTTATTTGGCTGGTCTTACACGTACCTTCTGCGAAGTCAATGTCGTCTCTTTGGAAGAGCAGCCATACATGGAGTATAACAATGCACTGCCTGACATGATGATTACTGGCGTTCTGGATATGAGCTGCCTGAAAGGTGCTGTGCTGCTGGATCTTTCAAACCCCATCACTTTTGCATTAATTGAGCGCATGTTTGGTGGGGTGATTGAAGTTAGGGATATTCCTCAGCGGGAATTTACCGATATTGAGACATCCCTGATGGATAGGATCATCAGAAGGATCGTCCCCTTGTTTCAGGAAGCATGGGCTGCCAGCCAGAGCATTAGTGTATCAGTACGACAGATGGAGACGAACACCCGCTTTATTAAGGCAGTTGCTATGGATGAAGTGGTTGCTGTGCTTGTTCTTTCTGTAAAACTGAATGATGTTGAAGGCACGATCACCTGCTGCATACCATGTGTGGGCATCGCAAGGACACTGGATGAGATGCTGGCCGTACAGACTGGCAACAACTACAAGGATGAAGATACTGATGAAGGTACCGCGGCAACACAAAAATCCATGCTTAAGCAGCTGCACGGCTCTGATATTGAATTCTGTGCCATTCTGGGAAGCACCACCATCAGCATGCAGGAAGTGGTTAGCTTACAGCCAGGTGATGTGATTAAGCTTGACCAGCATGTGGGAACTCCAGTTATCATATCCGTAAATGGTAAGAATTGGTTCTACGGAGAACCGGGAATCAAAAAAAATAAGCTTGCGGTATTGATCAACCGGCAATTCGCAGGATGAAAGAAGGTGAACGCACAATGGAACTACGCCCCAAATCAAATGAACCATTGGATGTAATGAGCTTAAACAGCATCGAAATTGATACCATTGGTGAGATTCTGAATATCAGCATGGGTGCGGCTGCTACTGCTGTTTCCATTCTGCTGAACCGGCAGGTCAATATAACGACACCCAATGTCCAGGTGATCCGCGGTTCAGAATTTGAATTTACTGAACTGGAGCCTGTACTTGGGATTGAAATCAAGTATGTTCAGGGATTGATTGGTTCCAACCAAATGGTCATGAGCGTCAAGGATGTCAATGCCATTGTACAGCTGCTTCTGGGGGATGACGGAATCGAAGTCGGGCTGGATGAGATTCACATCAGCGCCTTAGGGGAAGTTATGAACCAGATGATGGGTGCATCATGCACGGCGCTGGCTTCATTTCTGGACAGAGAGATCAATATATCGCCGCCCATCCCCTTTGAGATTGAAGAAGTCAACGAGAAGCTGCTGTGGTCTGGCAATCAGGATTACATCGTAGCTGTTGGTTTCAAACTTACCATTGAGGAGCTTGTAGACAGCGAGTTTTTTACGGTCATGACCGTGCCTTTTGCCCGGGAACTGGTAAGCAGCGCCATGGGTATGAGTGAGTCCGATGCACCAGCAATGGATTTGGATGAGCCACAAATCATTGGGCATACGCAGGTGCCTTCCCCGGTGTATGGTGAACAATACAAGGCTGAAGCCAAACCAATCCCGTCTTCCTATGCAGCCTCAGCCCAACAGATGCCTGCCCCTGCGCCGGCGGTACACGCAGCTCCCTTATATCAGCCGCCTTCCGCTCACTCCTATAGTCATACTCCAGCGCCGCATCAGGTGCCGCATCAACAATCACACCATGCAGCACCAGCCATGCCCGTATCCGCTCCTCGTCAGGCACCGCAGAAGAATGTTGTGGTGAAGCCGCTTCAGTTCAGCAATCTGGATAATGACGGAGGGTTTGGGGAGGAAACAGATGCAGTCAATCTAGGGCTTGTTATGGGTGTTGATCTGAATGTTACCGTTGAGATAGGCAGAGCCAAAAAGCAGGTAAAAGAGATTCTTGCCCTGCGGCAAGGTTCTATCGTTGAGCTGGACAAGCAAGCAGGAGCGCCTGTAGATATCCTGGTTAACGGAAAGCTTATTGCCAGGGGCGATGTGGTGGTCATTGATGATAACTTTGGTGTACGGATCACCGAAATCGTTCAAGCGGCGCCGCAAAGATAGAGGCTGGCATGGATTATGTCAAGGGGGGTGAGATGCTGTGGAAGATTTGATATCCCTCATGATGCCTTTTCTGACAGTCACTGTGGTGATTGGCGGAGCTTACCTTGCAACCAGGTGGATGGCAAAATCCCATGGCAACCAATCTTCCGGCAGAAATATTCAGGTGTTGGAGCGTGTGATGCTGGCAAAGGATACCTGCCTTGCACTGATCAGGGTTGGGTCCAGGATCTATCTTGCGTCAGTAGCGGTAGGTAAAGTTGAACTGATTCGGGAGATGGAGAAGCATGAATTGCCGGAGGCTGCTGTGAAAAAGCCAGGCGGCGATTTTTTAGGGCTACTCACCAAAGCAGTGAGCAAGTCTCGGCAGCAGGAAGGCCATAGTGAAAATGGAAATGAACAGGATGGCGCACAATCATGATAAGTAAAAGAACGGTACTGATCAGCGCCATAACGTGTATGCTTCTGGTTGCACTGGCTGTTATACCATGGCAGCATGCGGCGGCGGAGTCCACCGGGCTTTCAATACAACTTGAAGGTCTTGGCCAAGGTGAAGGGGCGGACGTGCTGGAGATTCTGGCAACCTTAACCGTTATTGCCTTGATTCCTTCCATATTAATGCTGACCACCTGCTTTACGCGAATCATCATTGTACTGTCTTGCGTTCGCAATGCCATAGGTCTTCAGCAGACTCCCCCCAATCAGGTATTGGTGGGGATTGCGCTGTTTCTGTCGCTGTTTATTATGTCCCCAGTCATTGGGCAGATCAATGAGTCGGCGTACCAGCCTTATCAATTAGGTCAGATAACGCAAGTAGAAGCTGCGCAAAAGGCCATCGACCCGCTTCGTGATTTCATGATCCGCAATACCAGTTCGGAAGATCTGAACTTGTTCCTGGACCTGGGGAATTATGAGCGGCCTGAAAGCACGGACGATATTGAACTTACAGTGCTTATACCCTCCTTTATAACAAGTGAGCTGAAACGGGCATTTATTATGGGCTTTTTGGTATACCTGCCGTTCCTTGTCATTGACATGGTGGTTTCCAGCACGTTGATGAGCTTGGGTATGGTGATGCTACCGCCGGTGCTGATATCCCTGCCTTTCAAACTGGTACTGTTTGTATTGGTGGATGGCTGGGGGATGACGCTCAAAGCACTTGTTATGGGATTCCGATAGTCATCAGGAAAGGAGCACACCATGTCTCAGGGAGATATCGTATCTGTACTGAAGGATGCATTGGTTACGGCATTGACGATGGCAGCGCCTTTTCTGGCAGTCAGTGTCGCTATTGGCATTTTGATTTCTGTATTTCAGGCAGCTACGCAAATTCACGAACAAAACATTGGTTTTGTGTTCAAGATTTTGGCAATCGGAGTGGCACTGATGCTGCTTAGCTTTTGGTTGATGGCGAATATACTTGATTTTACCACGCGCATATTTGCTGTCATTGCAAATCTGGAATGATAACAGCAGGGGAGGGCAGGAATGTTAGAATTCCATTTTGATAATTTCATGCTCTATTTGATGGTTGTCACCCGGGTTTCAGGTGCAATACTATTTAATCCATTGTTTGGCCGGAGAAATGTGCCTGCAATTGTGAAGATTGGCCTTTCCCTACTCATTGCCGCACTTATAACTCCTGTGCTTCGTGTGCCGCTGCCTGTTTATCCAACAACGATTTCCATGATGATAGCATTCTTAAAGGAAATGGCGGTTGGCTATGTAACAGGATACCTGATGTGGA
>JAEYQQ010000098.1 GCA_023409955.1 Bacillota bacterium
GATCAGTATAGCACCTTTGACATTGAGAAGCAGAAGTACAACCGTGACAGCCAAGCCAATTAGGAAAACCCACAAGGCCGGCTGGTTAAAATCAACCATAGCTGGTACACCGGCGGAGAAATCAATTAGCTTAACGTTTAACAGGCCGATATAGGCTATGAAAATACCGATGCCACCTCCAATGGCGCTTTGAAGGCTGGCGGGGATGGCTTTAATAATATGCTTTCGAATTTTGGTAACAGTGATTAGAATATTTACAACACCACAAATGAACACCATGGACAGGGCTTGCTGCCAGGTGAAACCAAGAGTCAAAACAACAGTGTATGTGAAGAAAGCGTTCAACCCCATACCAGGAGCTTGAGCATAGGGAACATTGGCGACAAGGCCCATAACCAGCGTACCGACGACGGATGCAATGATGGTGGCCAAGAAAACCGCACCTTTATCCATACCGGAATCGGACAATATAGCGGGGTTGACTGCGATGATGTACGCCATTGCACAGAATGTAGTCAAACCGGCCATGATTTCTGTGGAGACCTTGGTTCCGTTCGCCTTAAGATTGAACACGACAAAACCCTCCCGAACATTTCTATTGATCGGCCCTATCAACACCGATTTTCGGCGTTCCATGACAAGCTATTATAATGTCATATCTGTAAAAAAGTCAATCGTTTTTTAAAATAAAGTGTTGAATGTTCGGTTTTTTTGGTGCGTAAAGGAATGGTATAGTTGTGCTTGGTTTTTTTGATGGAAGAAAGCGTACAAAAAGCAGGAGGCTGGACAACGCCGATAGCGGCAAGTGGTCCGAGCCTCCTGTAAAATTTGCTGAAAACAATACATGAAGATTTATATCGGATGCCGAGTGTCTTTCGGCAATCAATCCTTTGGCGGTAGCTCAGTGGGCAGGGCAATTATTCTTTCCAGAAGGTTGGTGATAATGCTGTTTCCGTCCAAGCCATGATATGCCTCATAAAGTTCCTTCAGTTGCTGCCGTGCTTCTATATCACAGTACCCTTGGCTGATATACTGGCCATACAGCTGCATGATCCGGTCGGCAAGGAGAGCTTTGACACCATTGTGAATAGCATTTTGCATCCCGATATCTTTCCTGACCTTCGTGGTCATACGGTTATATGCGATGGTTAAAAGTGTACAGCCCAACCCAAACAGCCACTGTACCCAGTATTGCGTAATCCAATCGGGCATTGGCTTATCCCTCCGTACAAGTTGGAATCGACTACCTTAAGGACGGTGAGCGGGATAGGAAGTGTGTCTGCCGAGTTTGGTCAGACCACTTGCTTTATTAGTATATGCGAAAAAACCGAAGCGTTCATATAAGACATCTATCATTACGGATGTCTTTTATAAACGCTTCGGCGGATTTTGTGCTGATACAATAATGGGATGAGCTTGATAAAGGGTATACCAAACCTTTGGCAAGCGCTGTATTACATTGCCGATGATGTAACGGCCTCATGGGCAGCAAGCTGCAATGCGTCCAGTTCAGCAGGAGAAGGGATGGATGCGTGTTCACTTTGATTTGACGGAATGAATGTATTTCCTACCACACTTTTGCCTGACAGTGCTTCAAACCATACAGCACCCAATAGATAACGGCCATGGGTATAAGAAGCATGAAATCCATCACGGCACAAGGATATGCCACCGTGCAGCTTATCATAAAGCGGATTCTGCCTTGCAAGCTGCATAGCATCACCACATGGGATGATAGGAGCCTGGAGCTTGTCTGCAGCTTTCCGATAGGCGCTGCATAACCTTTGGTACATTACTTGCTGATTTTTTTCGTATTGGGTGAACCCCTCATGGCTGCTGTCCCATTCATAAGCCCAAGTTTGGTGAATCCACTGTTTTGCATCCGGAGCATACGCCTTGACATAAGCTGACAGGTTAGAAAGATACGGCTCATATGTTTCCCACATGCCGCTGTAAGGGCTGGATTGTTGCAATGTAACGATGTCCCAAGGTTCATCTAGCAGGCCTTCTAAAATCGAGGCTTGTCGAGACGGCGTTCCGGTCTTGGTATAAAGATAAGCCGGACGATTTTCCGTGGCGTTCTCCCAGTGCAGATGGAGCGGGCAGCCGCCAATATACAGGTTTGCAGTAATCCATTCTTCACCGGAAGCTTTTGCGATATCATAAAGATAGGTCAGCGCGTCCTCTGAGAAGCTGTTTCCAATTGCTAATATACGAAGCATATGGTCCTCCAATAATCGTGTAAGTAGGGCTTTGTTACAGAGATTTAAAGCTTGTCCCAATCACTTAGGATAATTTCGCAGACCGCGATCATGGCGCTTTGGGATTGTTCTTTGGCTTCGCTTCTGCCCCAATTGTTACCTTGTTCTACGTATAAGCTCTCCAATAGACCTGCCAAAAACTCCTTTGTGAAATCAGGGTCTGTTTTCTTGCGCTGAAGCATATGGTCATAAGCTGTTTGAAAAGCTTCCTGGTACACCTTTTCCATATAATAATCCATAAAACATCAATCCTTTGGATGCTATTGAAAACTAACCTTTTGTTAGTATAACAGAAACAGCCAAACATCGGATACATTCTAATAAACTTTTTGGTTAGAAGATTGGATTGCATATATGATGCGGCCAATAAATATAACGGAGATGCAAGGAACGTAAAAGGTTGATTTTGACAATCTATCGTTAATCATGTAATATCAATGGTAATTTCGATAGCTATACCATTGATTCACCTGAGAGGATATCATATGAACCGCTTTTATTATGCCAATAGTATCTTGAATTTTCTGAAAGAGGATCATCATTCCATCTTTGGTAAGTTGGCAGCCAACCATCAATTTGCTACGGAAGATCTGCAAAAGAATACATGGTTAGTGCAAATCGATATTCTTAAACGCGAATTGGCAATCTTTCCAGAGGGAGATATACTGTTTGAGTATACGATTCCCCGCATTGGCAATCGCGTTGATAACATTATTTTGTATCGTGGAATTGTATTCTTATTGGAGTTCAAGGTGGGGGATCATGCTTATTCAAAGGTGTCAACTGATCAGGTGACGGATTATGCGCTGGATCTACGCTGTTTCCATAAGGAAAGCCATACTAAGTTTATTGTGCCGATCCTTGTAGCGACAGAAGCCCCAGCAGTGGCATCTCAAATACAGTTGATTGATAACCATATGCTTGCACCTTTATTATGCAATCAAAGGAATATTGGTCGCACGATTGAAGACATTGCGTCTGGATACAGCCGTTTACCGTTTGGCGCCAAGGAATGGATTGACTCGCTTTATATGCCTACACCTACCATCATCGAGGCTGCACAGGCGCTATACCGCGGTCATCAGGTAGAGGAGATTACCAGAAATGATGCAAGTGCCATCAATTTAAGCCGGACGACAGATATCATCAATAAAATAATCGATTTTAGCAAAGAGAACCGCCGTAAATCGATATGCTTTGTTACAGGTGTTCCTGGAGCGGGCAAAACACTTGCGGGGCTAAACTTGTCTGTGGAACGGCAGCGGATTGATCAAAGCGAGCATGCTGTATTCCTGTCCGGTAATTTTCCATTGGTAGCTGTCTTACAGGAGGCGCTGGCCAGGGATAAGTGCCAGCGTTGCCACATATCAAAGTCTATGGCGTTGCGGGAAGTAAAGGATTTCATTCAGCTTATCCACCATTTTCGTGATGATGCCATATCTACCTTGGCGCCGCCCTATGAAAAGGTCGCGATCTTTGACGAAGCTCAACGAGCTTGGACGCAGGAGCAATTGGCCCGGTTTATGAAAACAAAGAAGGGCTTGCATCATTTTGAGCACTCAGAACCTGCATTTTTAATTGATGTAATGAACCGTCATGAGGATTGGGCTGTCATAGTCTGCCTGATTGGCGGCGGACAAGAAATAAATACCGGAGAAGCTGGTCTTTTAGAATGGTTTCGAACGCTGGAAAGCAGCTTCTCTAACTGGGATGTCTATGTGTCAGATCAACTGTCGGATGCGGAGTATGCAAGCGGTATACAGGTGGAGGCTATTAAAGGCAATATCAATATAGAGCCGGATCTGCATTTGGCAGTGTCCATACGATCTTTCCGAAGTGAAAAGGTTTCCGCTTTTGTTAAGGCCTTACTGGATGTTGACTTGCCAATGGCACGTGGTCTTTATGCTGGGTTCAGAAATGTTTATCCCATAGTAATGACACGTGATATCAAAGCGGCAAAAGCTTGGATACGCAGCAAAGCCAAGGGTTCTCAGCGTTACGGTATTACTGCCAGTGCTGGTTCTATCAGGCTCCGGGCCAACGGTGTTTGGGTGCAAAGTAAAATTGATCCGCCTACTTGGTTTTTAAATGACAAGGATGACGTCCGCTCCTCTTATTTTATGGAGGAAGCGGCAACTGAATTTGATGTGCAGGGCCTTGAACTTGACTGGAGCATCGTCTGCTGGGATGCGAACATGCGCTTTAACGGAAGCGCTTTTGAATACTTTCAGTTTCGTGGAAGTCGTTGGGAACGTATAAACCAATCCATGAAGGCATTATATCTGAAGAATGCATATCGTGTTTTACTGACACGTGCACGTCAGGGCTTTGTAATTTACGTACCCAATGGAAATAAAGAGGATAGCACCCGTGATCCTGCCTTCTACGATGGGATATATACATATCTGCAGTCCATTGGGATGCAAGAGCTCAAGGATGAAGACGCAACACCTCTTCATTTTTGTTAGTAAGGGATCGACCACAATAAGAAGCAGCAAATAAAAGAAGCCTCTACTGTATGCAATACTTACTAAAGGAGAATGACTATGACAGATTCTGTAAGAGAACAGAAGTTGACAGGCCGTCAAAAGACTTGGCAGTTTGTGAAATTTGCACTTTTTTCTGCATCGGCGGGGATTATACAAGCGCTGGCCTTTACACTGTTAAATGAAATGACAAGGCTTCCGTATTGGCCTAGCTATTTGATTGCACTGGTTCTGAGTGTTGTTTGGAATTTTACTGTAAACAGGCGTTACACCTTTAAATCTACAGCCAACATTCCCAAGGCAATGATGTTAGTGTTTGCGTATTATGTAGCTTTTACACCGCTTAGCACTTGGTGGGGTGATGCATTGACCAAAATTGGCTGGGATGAATATATTGTGCTGGGTGGTACCATGATTGTTAATTTTGCCACTGAGTTTTTGTTTCAAAGCAAAGTGGTTTTTCAAAAGTCAATGAATACCAATGAACTGGCAAAAGGAAAAGAAATAGATAGAAAATGAATCACATAATGCCTAGCATACTCTTTTATAGCGTTTCATATTCTATTCGTTTTTGATTCTCTGACAAACTGCTTCCATTCCTCAATCAAAATGCCATACGTAAGTTCGTTATCCCAGCGGCCATCCTTATAGCGGGTCATTCTGATTTCTCCTTCTTTCATCATACCTATCTTTTGCATGATATGCTCGGAGGATGTGTTGTTGGTATTGCAACAGGCACTTGCTTTATGCAAACCAAGGGACGTGAAGCAAATTTTGAGCAGTGTATTGGCGATTTCCGTAGCATAACCTAAGCCCCAGAAATCTGGAAGCAAAAAGTATCCGATATCTCCGCACCCACCAGAATCATTTTGCTTGTGAATTCTGATATCCGCAAAGCCTATGTACTGATTGCTATCAGCCAGATAGATGGCATATTCATATGCTTTGCGGTTGGATGTTGTTTTGTTGTTTTGCAGAATATTATCAAAGCATGATTTTAAATCTTCGCGATCTGTGACTTGGTCCAAGTAAGCATATTTCATAACTCGTGCATTGGAAAAAATGGAGTAGAGATGTTCAAAATCATCCTGTTCATACTCCTTGAAAAAAAGCCTGCTGCTGCTAAGCAAAGAATATCACCTTCCCAATAGGCGGTTCCATACGGAAACTCAAAATATTTATGCAATAAGCTGCCATTTGATGCCATACTTATCTTCTATGGAACCATACATGGTGCTGAAAAATTGTGGTCCCAGCTGCACTATGATCTTTCCGCCATCTTTGAGCTGGTTGAAAGCATTGCATACCGCTTGAGGAGAGGGCATGAACACATTCAAGCAGATCATGTTACCGGCTGATGTTTCATCCTGAGTGTCGCTGAAATTGACAGGTGTGCCGCATATGGTCATGGTAGCATGCATAACCTGATTCTTCATATCGGATGTTACAACAAACCCCGGATTGTCAGGTGCATCGCGATAATAATCAATATGCTTTTCAGTACCGCCGAAGACCTGCTCATAGAAGTGGATTGCCTCATTACAGTTTCCGGGAAAATGAATGGCTGGAGAAATCATGTTATACACCTCTTTATACGTATTGAGCATCGCATCACGCTGTATCATACTGGAAAATCAAAAATCTTATATTTTCCGTTGGAGGAAGAATGCAGCAATATATTACCATCTTGAGGAATACCCATAAAATAGGCGCCTATGCATCCGGTTGTGCATCTATGACCGGCTATCAACAGATTGATATTTGCTCCTGCATGCCTTTGTCTTAGTTCATGCATAAAATCAAATACCCTATTTGTAAAAGAATCGATGCTTTCTATGCCGTGGTACTGTTTTGGGTCAGGGATGTCACCCATAAATTTGACACTCTTTATTGGAAGGCCATCGGCATCGCCTAGATAAAGACATCGAGTCTCGGATCGGTGATAACGTGTATGCCTGTAATGATCTTGGCTGTATCAATAGCTCTTGATTGCGGCGAAGAGTAAGCAAAATCAAACTGTATATCTTGCAACTTGGCCCTGATTGAATGGGCCTGTTCTATTCCGTATTCATTCAGCGGCAATCCATTGCGGCCTTGTAATCTTTTTTCCATGTTCATATCCGTTTGGCCATGTCTGACAACATAGATCATGCCTTTTACCTTCTTATTGATATATATTTGGCTGATGCAAAAGGCCAGTGCAATTCAAGTTGCATGGCTATGTTAAACGATTATTTTTCCATACATTAGCGAGTCATAATACCTATCATCAATAAAATAGTGATCCTTCAAACGGCCTTCCAGGTTGTAGCCATTCTTTTCAAGAATCCGGGCTGAGCCAATATTTACATCTACAACATGTGCATACAGTTTATGAAGTTGAAGTATATTGCGTGCAAAATCATTAATCAGCTTCACACATTGTGTACCGATCCCTTGGCCCCATGTACCCTTGTGCAAAACATATCCAATTTCCGCGTGATTGGCTTCGCAATCAAAATTGAATAGCATGACGTTGCCAATAACCATATTTGTCAATTTGTCTACAACAGATGCATATAGGTGTGTTTCTTCAGCCTCTCGCTTTTGAAGCTTTTCGATGTGCTGACATGTTTCATATACGCTTTGCATCAGGCTCCAGCCAATATAGCGGGATACGTCTATATCAGACAAATAACTGTACATGGCAGGCGCATCTGCTATACTGACCTGTTTGAAACGGATATTGATACCTTCCAGCGTATGAAAGGCTTTTGTGTTCATAACGATACCCCATCTTCATTGCTTAAGGGTTGTGCCCTGCAGACAAAAATCAGCTCCCGACCGTTATCAATGGGTGATTTGTCATACCAGCCATATTCATCGATGATATGAAAGCCAGCATCCAGCAATAATGTTTTTAGCTGCATATAGTAGTAGTACTTCAAGGAGAGATGGTCTACAAACCTTTCCGTAACGCCGTTCGTTTTGCTTACCTCGTAAGCAAAGACGGGGTAAATGATTTGGTTCTTTACGTCAATTCGATCACCCCAATGCTTTTTGACAACCAGGTTACCAGTTGCTTCATCCAATCGCTCCCACTGAACTGTCTCCGGGTAGCACCAGCTCTCGTCCAGTATTCTGTATGGACGGAACACATTGATTACAAAAATCCCATTATCCGTAAGGTGGCGTCGTACGCAGTGAAGGCACGACTGAATATCTTTATCGTCCGTCAGCGCTTGAAATGCTCGGAAGGGGGCAATGATCATGTCAAACTTGTTGTCCAATGAAAATTGCGCCATGTTGCCATGGATAAGGGTTATCCTTTCCTTCATTGTCAGTGGCACGGTAGTTAGTTTGTTTTGAAAGATGTCCAGCATGCTGCTAGAGAGATCAATGCCGGTAACGCTGCAGCCGGCTTGTGCAAGGGGGATGGCCACCCGGCCCGTGCCGCAGCCTAGCTCAAGAATATTGCTTTGCAGGCCGTTGGCATAATCCAAATAAAAGGGGATATCAGCCGTCACCACATCCCGCTGGTCCAGGTCATATAAATGAGCCGAGCTTCTGAAAATATTGGGTTGGTCCATGGATGGAACCCCCTGAATTCTTATTTCGGCGTAGCAAGTAGACCGATTTTTCAACTGCCTACACGTGCATTGAATATGGTTCCCTTTTGATTTGAAGATTCCTGTTACATTATTTTGTGCTGGGATGCTACTCTATAAAAGTGGTGCGTATGGCGGTATCGTAACGCATTGACAATTGCATGTCAAGGACGATTGTGCAGGCTTTGCTGCAGGCAATCAATTTATTTTGAGAAGCAGATTGTTTTTTACAAACGTTGTGATACAATCTTTCATCGGTGCGCGAATATTGTCGATGGAAGAGGATTGTATGAATAGCAATCTGTACGATCATACCGATGTAGTAGGCAGCCAAGCACTTCCCCAGAATGTAAGAAAAGGTGCACTGATAAATAGGGGTATGGCTGCTGTGTATCAGTTTGCAAAGCAACAGACGGTGCTCATGATTGCCATTGCCGCAATGCTGATTACCTGCCTTTTTGTTCCTGTGGATGCGAGCTACCTGAGCTATTTCAATTGGGCCACACTAGCTACGCTATTTTGCACCCTGGCGGTGGTCGAGGCGATGTCTCACATTCATTTGTTTGAAATCATCAGCAAGGGCATTGTGCTAAAGCTCCACAATCTCAGAAATGCAACCCTTGGGCTGGTTTTGATAACGTTTGTAGGATCGATGCTGCTGGCAAATGATATGGCGCTGTTGACATTTCTCCCGCTGGGATATTTTGTGCTCAACAGCACAGATAACAAACAGGCCATGGCGTTTACCTTTATCATGCAAAATATTGCAGCAAACCTAGGCGGTATGGTAACGCCTTTTGGCAACCCGCAGAACCTATACCTGTATGCTTATTATCAAATTGATACTATGGAATTTATGCAGATCATGCTTCCGACCTTTATTGTGTCCATCGCTATGATCACTGTTATTTGCTTGTTTGTAAAACCAACGCCGCTTACGTTGAAAAAAGATAATGAGTACACGCTGAATAAGAAGCGGGCACTGATCTACTCCCTCCTTTTTGTTGCCAGTATTCTGCTGGTTTTTCGCATTTTCCCGTATCTGCTGGGTACGGTCGTGATTACCCTGGCATTGCTTTTATTGGATCAAAAGGCAGTTCGGGGAGTAAATTATCCCTTGCTTGCAACGTTCTGTGCATTTTTTGTGTTCAGCGGCAATATGGCCAGAATACCAGCGATCAATGCGCTGTTTTCCCAAATTCTCCCCATCAACACGCTATTGTTTGGAATTTTATCTTGCCAATTCATTAGCAATGTTCCCAGCGCCGTGCTGCTGTCACACTTTACCGATCAGTATCAAGCACTTTTGCCGGCGGTTAACATCGGCGGGTGCGGCACACTGATTGCATCCCTGGCCAGTTTGATTACCTTTGGTGAATTTAATAAGCACAATCCCAGTGGTGGGAAGAAATATCTGATCCAGTTCACGGTGATGAACTTTTCTTTTGTGATTATTCTGTATTTTGTTCAGCTGTTGGTTCAATAAAGCAGGGCATGAAAAAGCACTTTAAATTCCCCCCTACATCTCTATTACAGAGAAATAGGGGGGTACATGTCATTTGGGGATTTACTTATTTGAAGTCGTTTAACTGCAAGTGATACCTTTTATAACCAGTTCTATTGCATTGTCAAGGAATGTTGAATATTCCTCTCTTGTCATTGCTACAAATGGATATGCACCTAACTCTTTCTTTGGTAAATATCCCATAACGCCGATTTTCCGAACGATTGCTCCCTTGGGAAGATATTTAATATAATCTGGAAAAGATTTCAACCCCATAATTTCCGTCAAATAAACAGAGTCTGGATGTTCATCAAGATATTCTGCCTCAATAGTGTAGACATCTTTCATTCTTTCGTTTTTGCTAATCAATTTCTTAACCGAGTCCCAATTTTCCGGCATACCCTCTGTCTTGTTGGACAAAATGAGATGTTCTTTAATTCGTCCCCAACAGGATGCTACTCTCTTGGCATCACGTGTATATCTTTGAAACTCAGCATCAGCAACCAAATGTGCATAATATCCCAAAAGAAAAGACAATTCCTGCTCTGTCTCTATTTCATGTTTTCTACTCTCAATGTACTCTCTATAAAATCTATCGCAATCGGTTGCTATCTTTCTATCAGCAGACATCCAATGTGTTATTTCCCTTGATGGTACAAACTGTGTCCAATCTTCATTTTCAACATTGCAATCAGGGGCAATGTTTCCAACATAAAAACTATGTTTATCTAATTCTGGCACTCTTTCAAGCACTCTGTCTGCTATTATTACGTGTGTTATCCATGTTGCCATGTTCGTTCCTCCATAAACACAGTCGGGTATTGCTTCAAGTTTTTCTACTTAAACAAACAACAGTTTCCACATGCTCCGTGTAGGGAAACATATCCACCGGTTGTATGGCTTTGACCTTATAGCCATATTGATGCAAATACTTCATATCACGAGCCTGTGTTTCCACATTACAGGAGACGTATACAACCTTCTTGGGGAACAGCTTGCAAAGCGCGGACAAGAACTCCTCATTGCTGCCGGCCCTGGGTGGATCCATTAGCACCACATCGGCTGTCTGGCCCGCCTGTGCCATTTGCACCATCACCTGACCGGCATCGCCTTTGATAAAGGTTGCGTTTTGTATGTGGTTAGCTTTGGCGTTCTCCATAGCATCCTTCACTGCGGCAGGGTTGAGTTCTATACCAATCACCTGTCCGGCTTGTTTTGCTGCAGCCAAGGTCAGGGTGCCAATGCCGCAATAAGCGTCGATCACCATTTCGTTACCGCTAAGCTCCGCTAGGCGCAGGGCCTCCCGGTACAAAACTTCTGTTTGAATACTGTTCACCTGGTAAAAGGAGCGGGGTGAAATCAGGAACTTCAGGCCGCACAGGGTATCCTCAATTTTCCCCGGACCGTAGAGCACACGTTCTACAAAGCCAAGCACTGCGCTGGTTTTCCTGGGGTTGATGTTTTGTACTATCGATGTAATCTCGGGACATTTGGCAAGAAGCTTTTTCAGAAACATTTCCTTATTTACAAAGTCGGAGGTAGCTGTCACCAATACCAACAGTATCTGCCGGGATACATGCCCCTGGCGGACCAGAGCATGGCGCAGGGTTCCTGTATGTTTATCCTCATCATAAGCCTTGATGCCGCAGGTTATGGCTGTTTCCCGAACAGCATTTAGAATAGCATCCGATCCCTTGGCATGCAGAAGGCATCCAGACACGGGTATCACTTTGTGGGTACCCTCTTGATAAAAGCCCGAAATCAAGCCGCTTTTTGCCATTGCAAAGGTTGCGATGGCTTTATTGCGGTAAAAAAGCGGATCATCCATGCCGATGATCGGCCGGGGTTTACCGAAAAAGGACAGGTGTTTTTTTGCAAAGGATTGCTTCTTTTTGAGTTGTTCAGGGTAGGACTGGTGGAGCAGCGGGCAGCCGCCGCAGCCTATGTTCCTAGAATTGCATGTAGCACATATATCAGACATAGTGTACCTTCATTTTCAAGTGTGGCGCAATAATGATACTTACGATTCATTGCTTAGCCCTGTGTGTATTTTATCATGCCGGATGCGGTTTGTAAAAGGAAGAGCATTTAACTTGCGGAGCTGTTTGGTTGTTCGTCCTTGCCTGATGAATGGTAGCAGTATATAATCTATGGGCGGAGGAATGCTCATGAAGATCTTGCTGACGGCTTTTGATCCATTTGGCGGTGAAACGGTGAATCCAGCGCAGGAGGCGGTACGCCTTGTTGCGGATGAAATACGAGGTGTCCATATTGCTAAGCTGATCATTCCCACGGTGTTTGGAAGGTCTGCTGATACAGTAACGGAAGCCATGCGCAGTCTACGGCCCAACGCAGTTGTATGCGTCGGTCAAGCAGGAGGCCGCAAGGCCATCACGTTCGAGAGGGTGAGCATCAATGTAGATGATGCATCCTATCCGGATAATCAGGGAAATCAGCCGGTGGATCAAACCATAATACAAAATGGCCCGGCTGCCTACTTTTCTACGCTGCCCAACAAAGCCATGGTGCAGGCAATTAATAATGCGGGACTACCAGCGGCTGTTTCTAATACTGCGGGCACCTTTGTGTGCAATCACTTGATGTATGGTGTGATGCATTTGATACAAAGTGAGATGCCAAACACGTTAGGCGGATTCATTCATGTTCCTTATCTGATAGAACAGGCGATGGAAAAATGCCCTCCTGCATTCGGGATGACACTTTCGGATATGGTGAAGGGCCTGGAAGCTGCCTTGGGCGCTGTTGCCAGGGTACTGAAGGATACGCCCTGATACGCAGCATACGGTGCACTTTTAATGCATGAATCAGGAGATGAACGCATGAATCCTTTTGCAAAGCTGGAAAAGTATGCGGACACAACCTTGCCACTGTTTCGCAAGCTTACCATCAAAAGAAGACTGTCCTTGGTGTTGGGTATGATGATACTCCTGCTGGTGATGGCTTTGGGAGTCATGCTTCATTCTACAATAATCAGCTATGAGGGATATATATCTCAGGAGGGCAGCAATCTGACCGGTGATGTCATGAGCGAGATTGATGCGGGTATTTCCAGCCTTCTGGCGGTAACCAAGTACCCTGTGATTCAAATTGACCAGCGACCAACGGATACCTACAATCATCTGGCATATCCCTCTCGGTATGGCAAAACCATTCTTTATGCAGACCTTGAATACCGCAGCGCATTTTTGTTTGAGCAGAATAGAAAAATCCGCCTCATTTCCGTTTTTGATATGCAAGGCAATGGGTCATATGTACGCAATAACAAAAGATACACCTATCAAATAGCTCCCAGCCAGCAGCCGGTGGAGAAAAATGACCTGGCATCTAAAAACTGGTTTTTAAGTACGCTGGATAATAAAGGTGCAGCGAAAATTTGGCGCAGCGATGCTGTGGATGTATCGGAGATTACGCTTTCAGACAAAGAGAACATGGTCTTTGTCTCCCGGGCGATTATGAGCCTGTCCACATTTGATCCATTAGGAATCATATTGGCCGGTGTGGATATTGGCCAAAGCAATGAGATCTTTGAAGCTGCACGTCGGATTCCACAACAGGAAATCGGTGTTTTTGATAAGAACGGCGAAATTTTATGGGGCAGCCTTAGCGATGGGAGCATTCAAGCTTTTTTAAACTCATCCGATTATATAAGTGGATCAAGCGGCGGCTCTTCCAATATGGTTATCAATAACAAAAACAGCCTGTACCAATATACAAAAGGAGCAAACGGCTACTACTGCCTTCTTGTAACGCCATATTACCAAGTCATGTACCAGGCACTCCAACAGAAACTGGGGGTATTTGCAGCTCTGTTTATTGGCTGTATCGTTATTGGTATGATCCTGCGTGGAATCATTAGCAGCATAGTGGATCCTGTAAAGCAGTTGGCCTATATCTGCAATGCAATCGTTACAGAAGAAGATTTTTCAGTTTCCATCCCCGACCCATATCATGATGAACTTTCGGAGCTGACAACGGCATTTAACGCATTGACTCAACGAATTGAACATTTGATCTATGATGTATATGAAAAGCGTATGGAACTTGGTCAAACCCAGCTGCAGTTGTTGCGCAGCCAGGTCAACCCCCACTTTTTATACAATACACTGGAGACCATTAGAAGCAAGGCTTGCTTATGCGGGCAGATGGAACTGGGGGACATGGCGCTTTTGTTGGCCAGCATACTGCGCTATGGCATATCTGCCCCGGGAGAGATGGTCCGGGTGGAGCAAGAGGTGCAAAAGCTCAGAGAATACCTTGATCTGCAGAACTACCTGTATCAAGACCGATTCAGCGCCAACATCAGCATAGAGCCAGGCATCCTTCAACTTTTGACCATTAAATTCATCCTTCAGCCCCTGGTGGAAAATGCCCTCTATCATGGGCTGAATGTTATGGCTGCACCTGGAACCCTGGAGGTGCTGGGGTATCAGGAAGGTAATGATGTTCTGTTTCAAGTGGTGGATAACGGAGGTGGTATCGGCCATGAAAGGCTGGAAGACCTGCGTGGGTATCTGGAAAACAAGAACAGCAAGTTAACAAGCATTGGTTTAAAAAATGTGCATCGGCGCATTCGGCTACTATATGGGGCGGACTATGGTGTTACCATCACATCCCAGCCCAATGTCGGTACAATGGTATCCGTGCGCATTCCAAGAATCGAACAGAACGAGATACCGGAGGGGGATAATGGGTAATATACTGATTGTAGATGATGATCACCTTATCCGGGATGGCCTTTGCCTGATGGTCAAAAGCATTGAACCTCAGGAGAGCCTAGTAACGGCAGGCAATGGCGCAGAAGCCTTGCAAATACTGATGGAGTCATCGATTGATTTGATTTTTACAGACATCAAAATGCCTGTTATGGATGGGCTTCAGCTGATGGAAAAGCTTCATGAGATACATTATTCGGGTGAAGTAGTGATCATCAGCGGGTTTGACGAGTTTGAGTTTGCAAGAAGGGCCATGAAGCTGGGGGCGGCAGATTACCTTTTAAAACCCGTTAAAGTGGATGAACTGAAAACAGTATACGAGGAATGCAAACGCCGGCTTAGGCTCAAGGACGGGCAAAAAAGACAGATCCATGTATTGCCTGAGCAAAGTCCCTATTTGCAGCAATCCCAGGTTTCAAGGCTGCTGTCAAAAGATGCGCAGTATAACAGACAGGCGCTGGACTTACCTTCATATGCAAGCCATGTATTAGCTATTGTAACGGACTCCTTTGGCCGGGGGCTCATAAACCCCGATGAAACCCAGCAGGCCTTTGCCATGGGACAAAGCATTGCAGATGCTTTGCCAAAATGTCCGCAGCGGCGGCTGATACAGGGAGAATACCTGCAAAACTGGGTCATGCTGTTTTTATTGCCGGAGGATAGGGCAGCTGCGGTAGCTGAGCAAGTGGAAAAAGCCATGCTGGCCAAGGGCTTGCACTTTGGTATGTCACAACAGGCATTACCCATAGCTGATTGCAAGGCGGCTTATCATCAGGCTCTTTCTGCATTGGAGCAGCATTTTTACGATGTGCCGCCGGATGATGGGCAGACTCAAACTGAAGTATTTCCCTACCCTACCCATACCCAGCTTTTGACAGATGCTATTGCAGCCTGTGATGTCAAAGAGGCTACACAGGAGTTCAAAGGGTTGTTTGATCGGGTTGCGGCAGACAGGCCCAATGTAGATGCCCTCCGCCAGCACCTGATCTCCATGGTATACACAATTATGAATCAGAACAAAGAGTTCATTGGCATTATTGGGAAGCACAAATTTACAGGGCACGACATTATATTGAAAGTCCGTGAGGCCGCTGTTTTTTCGCAGTTGATGCAAGATTTTAGAGGAAGTGTTTTTCTGTACATCCAGGAGATTTTAGAGCGGAGGCTTTCCAAGGATGATTATGCCATTCACAGGGCGAAGGCCTATGTCGACAACAGTTATCATATCAGCGTCAGCCTGGTGGAGATCGCGGAAAAGCTGGGTTTGCATCCCAACTATTTAAGCTCCCTCTTTCACCATAAAACCGGCCAGACATTCAGTGAATACCTTCGCTGTGTGCGCATTGAAAAGTCCATACAGCTGATGAATGATACCAACATGAAGATTTATGAAATTGCCCAGCAGGTAGGCTATAGTGATACCGCCCAGTTCCATCGGGCATTTAAGCAGGCTACGGGCATCTCTCCAGGGCAGTACAAGCAGAAGCACACTTGAGGAAAAGTTCATTAGGTATCTTTTGCTATACAAAACAGGGCTTGCGGTATTTCTGCAAGCCCTGTTTTTGCTGAAAGATAATCACCCTTATTCCGGTAAATGGAGTGTCGCCAATCTATCTGCTACCTTGCCAAGGTATTCGTTTGTCACCCACTCAATGCGCCCTTGATCGCAGGCGGCAGTAAGGCTTGGGTCCATAGGCAGATTGTCGAAGGTACCAATATCATGCTTTTTCGCATTGGCTTCGCCATGACTTTCTCCGAATACAGAAATTTTCTTGCCACAGTCGGGGCACAGCACATAACTCATGTTCTCTACCAAGGCAAGGATGGGCACTTGCATCATACCTGCCATGTTGGCTGCCTTGTCAACGATCATGGTCACCAGTTCCTGAGGGGTAGTAACCAAAACGATGCCATCTACAGGCAGCGACTGAAACACAGTAAGGGGTACATCTCCAGTCCCTGGAGGCATATCCACAAACATAAAATCCACATCACCCCATATGACATCTGTCCAGAATTGCTTGACTGTACCTGCGATAACCGGGCCGCGCCAGACTACAGGATCTGTATCGTTTTCCACCAGTAGATTCAGGGACATTACAGGTATCCCTGAACCACTCATGACAGGAAGCAATCCTTCTTCATTGCCAGTGGCCTTATCATGCAAGCCAAAAGCCCTGGGAATGGAGGGTCCGGTGATATCGGCATCCAAAATGGCAGTTTTATATCCCCGGCGCTGCATGGCTACTGCCAGCAGCGATGTGACCATGGATTTGCCAACGCCGCCTTTTCCGCTGACAACGCCTATGACGTGCTTGATATGGCTGTCTTTGTGGGGCTTTTCTTGGAAATCGACTTTGGTCTTTTTGCGGGAAGAACACTCCGCCTTGCAGGAGGAGCAGTCGGATGAACATTTTTGGGACATGAACAAGCCTCCTTGAAAAATTGGATGCAAACTGTTGAATCGGGTCAAGTATGCAATGCAGACCGCTATGGTCCAAGCTGCATGGTAGTACAAATGGTGCTTTATGTCAAGCGCAGATGGTGTCCCTTAGGTTTACCTGTATATACCATTGAATTATAGACATGCGGATTATGTGCATACATAAGCATGATGCAGCTGCAAGCTGCATCATAGAATAAGTTGAACAAAACCGCCAGATTTGATAATGTTCCTGCAAGATGATGCAGTGTCTAATAGGTGTCTACCAGCATGTAATCCCCGTTGTTCAGCTGAATCGCTTTTGCTTCCAGCGCACGGCAGATATCAGCAACCATCTGCTGTTTTTCATTATCGTCTTGTATGTAAAGGCATAGGGCATTACCACCCACCACCTTGCCTTCATGGCTTGTTACGTAGACCAGGATTTCCATAGCCAGCACCACTCCTATTCATCCGTTTGCTGTCATGATGCGCCGGACCTTTCGGCTGTTTTCTAGAACAGGGGTATGGTTAACAGAATCGATCATTTTACCGATATCCCTGATGATGGGGACGATGGCAATGACCACGACTCCTTTTTGAAAGCTTTTTCGGGTAAAGCTGAATTGCTTGACCCCCAAGGTGTGGCTGGCTTCAAACAACATTGCCTGCCGCTGACCCTCATTGTCAATGGTAATACGAAATTCCGGGGCTTTGGGGGTAACAACTACCGCTATGCCTTCCTTCAAAAACATTTCTTTGTCTTTGGGTGCTCCTAAAACACTGGTGACAAATACATCATCGACGTAAAGGTCTGATCCCTCCATTCGTATGCTACCTTCTTTTACGCTGCATATATCCCCAATGTTTTTTCCTTTTGTCTGGTGTCTGATGATCATAGTTGTGGCAAAACCAACAAAAAGGGCCATTGCGAGCTGTATTAAAAATGCCGTGCCACTGAGCAATAGCATGGTCAATACCGATACAAGGGCGGCTACAAGGGAGATGTAATGCCTTGCTTCGTATGTTTTTGAAATGCCGTCAATGTATGCCTCGCCACGGGGGGTGAACCCAATGCGGTCTAGCTTTTCCAGACTTTCGGTTTCAATTTTGCGGATGTCTCTGAAATGCTGCGTGGCAAGGGCAACAAAAGTAATGGCGGTAAATTCCTTTTCCAGAAGTGCAGGAATGGCCACCGCACCTAAGCAAGATGCAACAAAGCCAGTGATAATATTGTTGAATACCCCGTTGGGGAAGGTAGGGGTCTGTCTATAATCCACATACAAGGTAATCGTCCTTGCGATCATACCAGAGACGATTCCTGTAACAATGATTGCCACATATTCTGGTTTGAGCATTTGCGTACCTTCCATATAAAACCACCACACTTTCTTGCTGTTAGTATTTATGAAAAGTGCATAGGCTATACAGAGCAGTTTCTCGCTGCGTATGGTACCCTTGGCTCTATACTAGCAATATTGTATTTTGTGATCATCATTGCGGATGTTATAAGCGCTGCCTGCAGCTTTGCGAGTTCAGCGTGGTATAATGAAATGGAAGCAATAGTAAAAATAAGGAGGAATGTTTATGATCGCCACCACGACTCCAACCATTGAGGGCAAGCGGATAATCGAGTACAAGGGCATTGTTTTTGGTGAAGTCATCTCTGGTGTCAATTTTGTAAAGGACTTTGCGGCAGGGCTATCCAATTTCTTTGGCGGCCGTTCATCCACTTATGAGGAAGAGCTCATCAATGCCCGGGAAAATGCCCTGCGAGAGTTGGAACAACGGGCTAGGGAACGAGGCGCCAACGCAGTGGTAGGTGTGGATGTTGACTATGAGGTGTTGGGTGCCAATAACGGTATGTTGATGGTTACTGCCTCGGGAACGGCGGTTGTGTATCAAGACTAAAGTAAGAAGGTTGGCTGTGCTGTTAGGCTACGATACTAGCGGATAAAAACATCCTCCCGGCCCCGCATGCGGTATCTTCTTCCGCATTGGTTGGGCAAGGAGGATGTTTTTGCTTTGCTGTTGTTTACTATAGCCAGAGGTAGATTTTTGCTCGATTAGGCACCCATTGCTCCCGCATGATACCTGCCCCTTGGCACAATAAACGGTGTATCCGATACAGGATCGCGGATGACCATGCATTCCAGGTCAAACACATCCTTGATGAGTTCCTCGGTAATGACTTCACTGGGTGTGCCTTGGGCGATCAGCTGTCCCTTGCGCATGGCAAAAATATGATCTGCATACCGGGCGGAGAGGTTGATGTCATGGAGCACCATCAAAATGGTGCTGCCCCGGCTGCGGTTCAAATCCGTCAAAAGGTCCAGTATTTCCACCTGATGGGTGATATCCAGGTAGGTAGTAGGCTCATCCAGCAAGAGGATATCCGTATCCTGAGCCAGGGCCATAGCAATCCACACCCGCTGGCGTTGCCCACCTGACAGCTCATCCACACTACGGTTGGCAAGCTCTGTAATACCCATGGTGGAAAGGGCGGACTCTACTACTTCATAATCCTCTTTGCCCATACCCTTTAAAAAGGATTGATGGGGAAACCGACCTCTTGCTACCAAGTCAGAAACCGTGATGCCCTCCGGTACGATGGGTGATTGGGGCAAGAGCCCCAGAATCCGGGCCAGCTGTTTGGAGGGAAGGGAGCGTATTTCCCTTCCGTCAAGCACAATGCTCCCGGCCTTTGGTGTAAGAAGCCTGGCAAAGGTCTTTAAGAGTGTTGATTTCCCGCAGGCGTTGGCGCCTACGATGACGCTGATCTTGCCCTGGGGAATGGCAACGCTGACGCCGTCCACGATGATGGTTTTGTCGTAGCCAGCAGTGATATTATTGGCGGTAAATGATCTGGTTTGCATTAAGCTGCCCCTCCCTTCCGGTTGATGCGAATCAGTAAAAAGATCAAGTACGGTGCGCCGAGTATGCCAGTGATAACGCCTACAGGGTATCGGGTTGCAAATGCGAACTGGCCGATGAGATCGGCACCCAAGACCAACGTCGCACCCATGAGACCTGCTGGTATAGGCGATGCGTGACCGGTACCTGTAAGCTTTGCCGCAATGGGCCCTGACAAGAAGGAGATAAATGCGATGGGTCCTGTGGCGGCTGTGGCAAAGGCGGTGAGCAGAACAGACAGGAGCATGAGCATCAACCGTGTGGCGTTGGTTCGTATGCCCAAGGTTGTTGCAGCTTCCTCACCCAGCTCCAGTATTTGCAGATGCTTTGTCAGCAGTATAATCAAAAGGCAGCATACGGTTACCACAGCAAGCAAAACAGGAACGCTTTCCATCCGTGCGCCATTTAAGCTTCCCCGCATCCAGCGCAGGGCATTGGCAACATCGTATTCTGCCCCCTTGAGCAATAGGAAGGACACAAAGGCTCCCAGCATGGCCTGTACGCCGATGCCGATTAATATCAGCCTGCCGCCGGAAAAGCGGCCGCCCTGGGACAGTGCGTACACAAACAATGCCACAGCAAGCCCCGCTACAAGGGAAATGACAGATACGGCGTTTTGGCCAAGGCCCAGCATCATGATGCAAAACACTGCAGCTGCGCTGGAACCAGTGGTGATGCCAATGATATCCGGGCTAGCCAGGGGGTTTCGCAGCATGGTCTGAAACGTGTTGCCTGCCATGCCAAAGGCGATGCCGGATAAAAGCCCGGTGAGCATTCTGGGCAGCCGAAGGGTGGATATGGCATAAGTGGCACCCTTGATGTTATCACCCCATAGCACCTTGAATACCGTAGCTAATGGATAATCGGTATTCCCTTTAATAAGCATCAGCCCGCAAAGACACAATACCAGCGCTGTTAGCAGCCATGATACAGTATTACGCCGAGTCTGACGCTTTCTATATCCATCCCGGATGGAAGATGCATAAGCTTGTGTCATAACGCCCTTGCCTTCACTTTCTTTGCGATGATGATGAGGATCGGCGCACCCAAAAAGGCGGTAACAATGCCTACCTCCAATTCGCCGGGGCTGCCCAGCAGGCGGCCTAGCACATCTGCGATGGTCAAAAGTCCGGCACCGCTGATGGCTGTCAAAGGAATGGTCAGGCGCATATCCGTGCCGAACAAAAGTCGCATGGTGTGGGGGATCATCAGTCCTACAAAGCCGATGGGCCCAGCCAGAGCGGTGATTACGCCACAAAGCAATACTCCGATGCCTGCACCAAGCATCCTCACAAGCCCAGTGCGCACACCAAGGCCTACCGCCACATCATCGCCAAGGGCCATGGCATTGAGCGCAGGGGCCAGCATGATCCCTGCGATGATGCTAAGCAAAAGAAAAGGTGCTGCCGCATAAATACTGTCCCATGTAGCTCCGCTGACGCTGCCCACCTGCCAAAAACGGAAGGCGTTCATAACATTGGTGCGGGGGAGAACCAGTGCACTAACCAGGGAGGATAAGGCCGCACTGGTGGCAGAGCCTGCCAATGCCAGCTTGATGGGTGTTGCTCCGCCTGTTCCCATGGAGGCGATGCCGTAAACAAAAATGGATGTCACCGTAGCGCCGCACAGCGCAAAGCCAATATACTCACCGGCCGAGCCAATATTGAAAATGGTGATGCCGGCAACTACAAACAGCGAAGCTCCTGTGTTCACCCCCAATATGCTGGGGTCAGCAATGGGGTTTCGGGTAATGGCCTGCATCATCATGCCGGAAACCCCAAGGGAGGCTCCGGCGATGATGCAGAATATGGTTCTTGGTATGCGTTCCCTGACGATCAGTGCAGTAAAGGATGTATTTTCTGCATCTCCAAGGGCGCTGAAAACCTCTGTAAGACCTACGGAACGTGATCCCAATGCCAGGGAGAGGAAAACGCATACACCAAGACTGCACAAGCTCACAAGAAACATCAGTACTCTTTTTGATAAACTCATTGAACCTTCTTTGCGGCCTCCCCAATTATGGCAAGGTATTCATCGATGGTGGCGGGGATGGAAAGTGCGCTGGGGGTACAGGAGGCGGAAAGAGCGGATCCATCTATGATCACAGCAACAGATCCGTTCTTCACTGCGGGAATGGTGCTAGCCAGAGGATCGGCTTGCATGGCGGCCAGCAGGGTTTCATCACCATAGGTGATAATCACATCTACATCGCTTAGCAGATCAAAATTCTCTGCGCTGACCTGGATTGCAAAACTCGGATTTTCGCCACTGAGCTTTACAACACTTTCCGGAAAGCTCAATCCAAGATCCGTCAGGTATGCCGCACGGGGATCAACCAGTGTATATATGTATGTGTTGCCGAGATCTGTGGGGCTGAACCAGAAGAAGGCAGCGGATTTTCCCTGAAGCTCAGGATAAGCGGCAATCTTCTGGGCAATCAGCTGATCAAGGCTTGCCACCAGAGCTTCGCCTTCTGCCTGCAGCCCTAAGCCTGTAGCATCCAATACGATCTGCTCACGCCAGCCGGTCTGCCAGGGCTGGTTGGGATATGCGATAACAGGTGCGATCTCACTGAGCATATTGTATTCTTCCTGGGTGATGCCAGAGTAAGCAGCCAAGATCACATCGGGCTGGACGTCGTTAATGGCCTCATAATCCAAGCCGTCTACGTCATCAAACACTGTGGGAGCGTCTACACCAAGGGAAGCGAAGCCGGCCACGGTCCAGGGCAGCAGATTCTCATCCGCAGTAACGCCATAGTTGGCTTTGGAAACGCCGACAGGTACTACGCCCAGAGCCAAGGGTACATCCTGATTGCCCCATGAAATGGTTGCAACACGCTCAGGTGCTTTTTCTAGAACAGTTTCACCAAAGGCATGCTTGATGGTCAATGGATACTGGGGGGCATCTGTGCTTTGAGCAAGAGCGGTGCGGCCAAAACCTGAAAGCAGAACCAAGACTAGGGCGATCATCATGCCAAGAACATGTTTGGAAGTAGATGGCTTCATTTGATATTTCTCCTTTGCTGATGGTTAGTTACGACTAACTTAATGCATGATAGCATCACCAATCTCGCCCTGTCAAGTCTTTTTCTGCCAGCTTTATCATTTTTGTGGTTGGCATGTTCAGCTTGGGTAGATAAACGATACTTTATTCTCGAAGGAAAATGGGAAGGACAGAATGATAGGTGCAAAAGCATAAAGATGAAT
>JAEYQQ010000145.1 GCA_023409955.1 Bacillota bacterium
CAACCGGCTGATGAACATTGACGTGTCATCAGCCGGTTGTTTGCTGTGGACTCTATATTTTTGCTTACTTTTTAAAGCACTTCGTACCGGGGTACCAGGCGGCAGGACCGAGGTCATCCTCTATGCGCAGGAGCCTGTTGTACTTGGCAACACGCTCACTTCGGCTGGGTGCGCCAGTCTTGATCTGGCCAGCATTGATGGCAACGGCCAAATCGGCAATGGTGGTATCTTCAGTCTCGCCGGAACGGTGCGAAATAACTGCTGTGTAACCGGCATTATGGGCCATTTTGATGGCCCGAAGCGTTTCAGTAAGCGTACCAATCTGATTGAGCTTGATCAGTATGGAGCTTGCGCAGCCCTGGTCAATGCCTTTTTTGAGCCTCTTGGTGTTGGTAACAAACAGGTCATCACCGACCAGCTGTACCTTGCCCTTAAGTGCATCGGTGAGCTTTTTCCAGCCCGCCCAGTCTTCTTCGTCCAAACCGTCTTCAATGGAGGCGATGGGGTACTTTTCAACAAGGTCTTTCCAGAAAGCGATCAACTCATCCGTTGTAAAGCGCTTTTGGCTTTTAGGCATCAAATAGCCGCCGTTTTCGCTCTTCCATTCGCTGGAGGCCGCGTCGATTGCCAGCATAAAATCATCATATGGCTTGTATCCGGCTTTTTCGATGGCCTTGAGCAGGTACTTAATAGCGTCTTCGTCATTGCCAAGGTTCGGTGCATAGCCTCCCTCGTCGCCTACAGCCGTGGATAGACCATCTTTCTTTAATAGCCCTGCCAAGGTGTGAAACACCTCTGTGCACCAGCGCAGGCCTTCGGAGAAGGTTTTGGCGCCGACAGGCATGATCATAAATTCTTGAATATCAATATTGTTTGTGGCATGTGCGCCGCCGTTCAATACGTTCATCATGGGTACAGGCAGGGTATCGGCGTTAATACCGCCAATGAACTGGAACAGCGGAACCTGCAGTGCTTTTGCCGCTGCACGGGCAGCCGCCAAGGAAACGGCCAGTATGGCATTTGCACCCAAGCGGGACTTGTCCTCAGTGCCGTCCAGCTTGATTAGCAGCTCATCAATATCTACGGTTCTTGTGGTGTCAATACCCACAAGAGCTTCCCGGATGTCATGATTGATATTGTCAATGGCCTTTAGAACACCTTTGCCGCCATAGCGCTTGGGATCTTTATCGCGGAGTTCCAACGCTTCAAACTGACCAGTAGATGCACCGCTGGGCACAGTTGCCCTTCCCTGAATACCATTTTCCAGGGATACGACTGCCTCTACTGTGGGATTGCCGCGAGAATCGATGATCTCTCGTCCTATGACATTTGAAATAAGATAGTTCATTTATATCCTCCTTCATGCCCCGGATGGGGTCATTTTGCCTTGCCCTGATTAGCCACACTTTCCATTTTCGCTTTTAGTAAAGCTTGATCTCCTATGTATTCTTTACCCACAATCCGGAATGCTGAATCTAATGTATATACTAGGGGAACGCCGGTGGGTATGTTCACTTCCATGATCTGTTCTTCGGTCAGATTTTCGAAGTGTTTCACCAAGGCTCTTAAGGAATTGCCATGAGCGGCAATCAATACGCGCTTACCAGAAGCCATTTGGGGAACGATTACTTCCCTGTAGTATGGTACAACACGCGCAATTGTATCCTTCAGGCTTTCTGCCAGAGGCAGCAGTGATTTATCCTCATTGCGGTATTGCACCGAAGCTCTGGGGTTACGTGCGTCGTCCTCCTCTAAAGGAGGTGGTGGAACGTCGAAGGAACGCCGCCAGATTTTTACCTGGTCTTCACCGTAGCGACTGGCGGTTTCGGCTTTGTCCAAGCCCTGCAGCGTACCATAGTGGCGCTCGTTCAAAAGCCATGATTTGTGGACAGGCAGCCATTCTCTGTCCATTTGTTCCAGAGCCAAATTCAGTGTATGTATGGCTCGTTTTAGATAAGAAGTATAGCAGATATCAAAGTCATAGCCTGAAGCTTTCATCAGCTGGCCGGCTTCTTGTGCTTCTTGTTTGCCTTTTTCTGAAAGATCAACATCCGTCCAGCCTGTGAACAGGTTCAAGCGGTTCCATTCACTTTCGCCATGACGAAGCAGTACCAGTTTCATGGACAGCCCTCCTGATATGCATTTTGGTTAGGTTTTACTAACTGCTGCCATTATACTGTTTGACAGCCTAAAATGCAAGAATACGCTGTACTGCGAGCAATGAATAGTTTTATAACAAAAGGTAACAATATGACTGCTATAGCCAAGGGGGGAGGGACTAGGACATGCTGCGTTTTTTGACCAAGAAAGTAAAACAGGTGGCTGCCAATAAAAAAAACCAGGGCTTGGAATCAAACATTCATCAAGATAAAAAACCGCCTGTCTTAAGCAGGAACCTTGATAAAAACCTGGAGATGATTTCTCAAATATTGGGGAGAAGTAATGATGTAAAAATCCACGAGTTTCGTTTTGAAGAATATAACGGAGCATTAATCTTTATAGATGGTTTGGTTGACAGCGATGCAATAACAGAGGGGATATTAAAACCATTACTGACAAGCAGACTGAATCCAGAGCTTGACCATGTTAGCAATGCCAATGTGATGATGGAAATCAGCAAGCAGGTGTTATGCAATGCTGAAACAGAGCAAATGGATGAGTTGGGGGAGCTTATTCCGGGCTGTCTTTCAGGAAACACCATCCTGCTAATCAATGGTACAGCTAATGGGCTATTGATCAGCACAAAAGGCTGGGAGAAGAGAGGGGTCACTGAGCCGCAGACGGAATCAGTGGTGCGAGGCCCACGGGAAGGCTTTACCGAGAACCTTCGAACAAACACTGCATTGATACGTAGGAAAATTAAAAGTCCTCAGTTGCGTATGGAGCATATGATCATAGGACAGAAAACGCTGACTGATATCTGTATAATCTACCTTTCGGGCGTTGCTAACATGAAGGTGGTTGAGGATGTTAAAGCCCGCCTTCAGGACCTTGAGGTCGATTCCATACTGGATGCGGGATATGTCGAGCAATATATGGAAGACTCTCCATTTTCCTTGTTTCCAACAGTGGGCTATAGCGAAAAGCCTGATGTAATTGCCGCCAAGGTGTTGGAGGGACGTACAGCCATTGTTGTGGACGGCACGCCCTTTGTGTTAACAGTACCCATGCTGTTTGTAGAGAGTTTTCATACGTCAGAAGACTATTATATAAGGCCATACTTTGCAAGCTTTGCCAGGATGCTTAGGTATCTCTCGTTTTTTATCACTGTGTTTGCTCCAGCCATCTATATAGCTTTGACAACGTATCACCAGGAACTGATTCCAACTACCCTTTTGATAACCATAGCAAAAGCAAGAGAAGGAACCCCATTTCCTGCGTTTCTGGAAGCGTTAATCATGCTCATATCCTTTGAGGTGCTACGGGAAGCAGGTCTTCGGCTTCCAAGGCCAGTTGGACAATCCATCAGTATCGTCGGAGCACTAATCGTAGGAGAGGCTGCCGTATCGGCTGGCCTTGTGGGTGCTCCTTTGGTTATTGCTGTAGCTTTGACTGCCGTAACAGGTTTTGTTGTTCCAATGCAAAGTGATGCGGCATCAATATTGCGCATTCTATCGATGATCTTGGCTGCGGTGCTTGGTGGATATGGTATTGGCATGGGTATATTGGCAACACTGATTCATTTGGCAGCACTAAAATCCTTTGGCGTGCCATATTTTGAGGGTTTTGCTCCATCATCGGATCTGCAGGATTCCATGATACGCCTGCCTTTGTGGACGATGAAGAAAAGACCCAAGGACATTGCACAGGGGGATGTGGTAAGAAGACCATTCTTTATACCGCCTAAAAACAGTACACAAACCTCCAATGGGTCATCACAAAGTAAGGATAACAAAAAATGAAGAAATTGATATGTGTTTTGTTTCTACTTACTGTTATGTTATCAACTACCAGCTGTTGGGACAGCCGTGAATTGGATACGCTGTTTATTGTTACAGGTATCGGACTTGATGTGTCGGAAAAGGAAAATGAGATTGCTGTTGATGTTCAAATTCTAAATGTGTCTGATGGGCAATCAGGTTCTAGTGGTACGCAGGAAAAAGATGGTGGGGGAAATGACAGCGCCATTGTTCTGACATCAAGCGGTAAGAGTGCGCTGGCAGCAATTTCTTCGTTGCGTCATGAAAGTTCACGCATTTTGTTCCTGCATCATAATAAGCTGATTGTTATTGGTAAAGATATGGCCAAGCAGGGGATTCAAGACAAAATTGATATGTTCCTCCGTGATGAAGAAACAAGACTGGAAGCATTGGTCATGATTGCTGATGGCAAAGCAAAGGAAGTTCTAAACGCCAAACTAAATCAAGATAAGATATCCAGTTTTGCTGTTGAACGGATTATGCAGCAGTACAATAAGACTTCTACGTATTTGGATATAACTTTGCTTAAGCTTGTATCAGCATTGCTTTCAAAGACATCCGCTCCATTAATTCCAATGATTGAGGTCAAGAAGGATGGGGATATTGATAGGCTTAATATATCCAAAATGGCTGTTCTTAAAAATGACAAAATGGTAGGGGAACTGGATTGGGACGAGATCACAGGTTATTTGTGGACAAAGGGCGATATCAATGATGGTATACTGGAACTTTCAATTCCAGAAGGTACAGCTGCCATGAACATATTAAGTGCGGACAACAGCTTAGAGCCTATCCTACAATCTGACGGTAGAATTGGCATTAGGCTGAATATCAATTCAACACTCAGCATTGAAGAGTTGAATGGGTTTGCTAGCATGGATCTCAAAGAGGTGATTGACCGGTTGACTGATGAAGCAATACATGCCATTGAAAAGCGTGTTTATACAACTTTTGATAAATCAAAACAGTTAAACACAGATTTTTATGGTTTTAGCAGACTATTCCAAATAAAATATCCTAAAGTATGGACAAGTTTGGAACAGCAATGGGATAGCTATTATCCCACAATGCAGTTGGTACTGTCCGTTCATGTAACCATAAACAGTACAGGAGAAACTACAAAGAGCTTGGATATGGAGGAAAATCAGTAATGAAACTAGAGAACGGAAAGGTGACGCCTGCTCAAATTACCTTTGGAGCAGCGTGCTTTATTCAAGCTTCATCTCTCCTGTCGTCTATATTGATTGGGGTCACAGACACTGATTCATGGTTCGCGGTTGTTTTGGGCTTTATTACTTGTATTCCAATTTTGCTTATTTTTCTTGGGTTGATAAAAACATTCCCTGGTAAAAACCTGATTGAAATGAATGAAATAGCTTTTGGACGAATCATAGGTACCGTGGCGTCAATCATACAGATTCTGTTTTTTTTAACAATGGTATCACTGAATTTGAGGGACTTAAACTCCTTTGCAAAAGAAACCATTATGGATAAAACGCCAGATATTGTACTGATGGGCACTTGCATCATTGTTTCGTCCTTGGCCATACGCTATGGTATTGAAACTGTCATGCGATATGGCTTTATTTTTATCGTAATCTCATCTATCGTTTTGATCCTATCGATACTCATGTCAATTAACAATATGGATTTGAACAACTTTTTGCCGCTGCTACAGAAACCTGCTGCCAAATATGTGCAAGGGGCAAATATCGTTTTGAGCGTACCCTTTGGTGAATTGGTTGTGTTTTTAATGATTGCACCCTATGTGCATGATGAAAATAGGAAATTTGGACGCTTCTTTTTGGGAGGATATCTGCTGGGCGGAATTCTGTATTTATTGGCTGTTGTTCGTGATACGGCAGTGCTTGGAAATACCATTGTGCTGTTTTCAATGCCTGCTTTTGAAACACTTCGATTAATCGAGTTATTTGGTGCTTTAAGTCGTATGGAAATTTTGTTTTCATCCGTATTGTTATTGTTACTCTTTTATAGAATTACCTTATTGTATTATGCTGTTGTGTTGGCAACAGCACAGATATTTCGTTTGAAATCGTACAAGCCCATTATTTGGACGGTTGGCGTAATCATTATAGGTTATAGTTTCACTTTGTTTACATCCAATGTACAGCTTGCCCAAACAGCTAGAAGGACAGGCAATATTCTATGGCAACTATTAGAAACAGTGATACCAGTTTTGATCCTGATCTGCGGAGTGGTTAAGAAGCGTGCTAAAAAGAATAAGGAGGCAGAAATGTAATATGGTATGGTTAATCATCCTCTTTAGTTTGATTGCTTTGGTGGATTTGGCACCGCTTATACGGAAGAAAGAATGGAGAGATGTAACAGCGCTGAGTATACTTCTGGGCCTGGCCCTTGTGATTTCTGTTACAAATCAGTTGGGAACACCTATACCAAGCTCCTTTATGGCAATGGATAAGCTAATGCGCAATATAGGTTTATATTATAGGTAAGTTGGGGCCGTGCAAACGGCCTTTTGCATGCCCTAAAATATTGTATGCATCCTAACGCTATGGTATAGTAATCTTAAGTGCATGCAGTATCATGTACAAAACACTTCATACATTCTCCATACAAAAGGGTTACAATAAAACGTCTGGATGCAGCCTTTCAGGAGGTACCATGAAGAAGACCGTCGTTATGATTGTGGAAGATGAAGAAAAAATCACAAGTGTTGTTGAAGCATACTTTCAGCATGCTGGCTATCAAACGCTAACAGCTGGGGATGGGAAATTGGCCCTTGAGCTGTTTGAAATACATAAGCCTGATGCGGTGCTTTTGGACAGGATGCTTCCAGAGATGCCCGGCGACGAGGTGCTAAAGGCAATTCGTCAGATATCGGATGTACCTGTATTGATGCTTACTGCCAAGGGCGGAGAAAACGATGTGGTGGATGGCCTTGCCCTAGGTGCAGACGGTTATGTAATTAAGCCATTTCGACCCAGAGAACTGGTAGCAAGGCTGGATGCCCTTTTAAGGCGGTTTGGACCCAAAGATAATACAGATATATATATGTATAATAACGGAGATCTAAAAGTGGATATGAAAGCACATCAGGTATGGCATGGGGGGATAGAGGTATCTCTTACGCCAAATGAGTTTAAGTTATTGGCTGCGCTGATAAAACAACCGGCTAAGGTGTTTACACGGGAAGAGCTTATCCTCTGTGCATTCGGATTTTCTTATGAAGGCTTTGAAAGAACCATCGATTCACATATCAAGAATTTAAGGGCAAAACTGGGCGATAAAACAGATGAGCCAGTGTACGTACGCACAGTCCGTGGGATAGGGTATAGATTTGGAGGGCATCAGGATGGCTAAGCGGTTGCTCAGCCTTAAGACACGTCTTTCACTGACCTATGGTGCTGTTTCGCTGCTACTGATGCTAGTGCTGCTTGTAACCCATAACATGATGGGCAGTCATTTTCAGACATATGTGGTTCAAAAGCGGGAGCAGACAGCGAAAAATGTTGTCAAAACAATCGAAGAGCAGCTTTTGAAAATGGACCTAAACCATATTCATTATACGGAGCTGGGTTACGCTTTGCTAAATGAGGGTTTGGTGCTATCTGTTTGGGATGCAACGGAAAGACAGGTTTATTGCATCCATTGTGATGATACAAAAGCCTGCCAGAGTAAGCTGTATGATGTGTGGTGTACCACCTCCATGCGAGATTCTACTTACCAAGGTACGTACATGGAGATGGATTATTCTCTGCAGATGAATGGCACAGAGCTAGGCTTCTTGCGCTTTGGCTATAGTGGTCCATACTATTATACGCAAGCGGATGTTGACTTTATTGGCCGTATGGATACCATTTTCATCGTTGCCGGCGTACTTTGTACCATGCTTGCGGCTGGACTTGGGTATCTGATGGCCCGAGGCATTGTTAAGCCTATACGAGAAATTGGCGAACATACCAAGCGCATCGGGCAGGGTAACTATGCACCATATTCACCGAAGGATCCTTATGCCAGAGAGCTTTCTGAGCTCTCACAGAATGTTAACCGGCTTTCCCAGACACTTGAGGAACAGAAAACAGTCCGGGAACGCGTGGTGCGTGATTATGCCCATGAACTGCGCACCCCGCTTTCTGTGCTGCAGGCAAATCTGGAAGCCTTTGAAGACGGCATCTGGGAGCCCACACCGTCACGACTTGCCAGCTGTTATGAAGAAATTCAAAGGCTCAACCGCATGCTTGTGCGGCTGGAAGAATTGGCCAAATTGTATGAGCCAGGCCTTAAGCTGAACATGAATCAGGTGGATTTAAAAGACCTTGTACTGGAATGCATTGAGCAATTTACACCTGTCTGCCAGGAAAAACAGATTGCGCTCTCATCGCGATGGATGCCTGTATCTGTTAGAGGGGATAGGGATCAGCTAAAGCAAGTGCTTGTGAATCTCTTGGCCAATGGTATTCAATATACGCCTGCAGGCGGATCGATCATCATATCATTGCGCGATCATGGCGATGGAGCCATGATTTGTGTAGAGGATACCGGTATTGGCATAGAGGAAAAGGATCTTCCGCATATATTTGATTATTTGTATCGTGTCGATCCATCTCGCAGCAGACATACCGGTGGCAGCGGTATTGGCCTTAGCATTGTGCAGAAAATTTTGAAAGAGCATGGCGGCAGTGTTTCTGTTGAAAGTCAGCCAGGCAAGGGAAGTACTTTTGCTGTAATGTTGCCTGGGAATGGTTTGTTTTAGTTTGATTGCTTAGGTAATGGCCATGAACCGCTTTGCATCAAAAAGCAAAAACGCGATGAAAAATTGAAGGAAAAGCGCTGTTGGATGCAAAAATATCTATTAAGAGCTGAATATGATAGATGCGAGATTTGGGGTGGGCATGGTTTTCCAGTAGCCATTCCCTTTTCCCATGTTCATTAGTGAGTGACAAAGGAGTTGAACGAAGGATTAAAGCGCATGAGCCAGTATGCAAAAATGCTCTGTCCAATGCCATAGATGCTCTGCGCACCGGGTGTGTTGATTTGATTGAGGATATCATCAAGGATCCTTCCTGCTCTAAATGGAAAATGGAAGAGCCGATGATTGTTAAATATTTTGAATGTATTGATTACCATGCCCAGAAAATTTCCGAGTGGGTGATTTTTGCGGTAATGAGCAAACATAAAAACAAACAGATACTGTGAGGTGGCAGCATGGCGAAGATATATATACTGGAAGATGATGAGAACATAGGCGAGCTAATTGCCGCTACCTTATCTGCAGCGGGACACGATGCAGCGCTGGTGGTGAATGCCGATAAGCTACAGGAGAAGCTTAGTCAAGGGACGCCGCAGCTTTTGCTGCTGGATATCATGCTCCCAGGCAAGGATGGCTGGTCCGTTTTGAAATGGTGGAAGGAATCTGCGGATACAGCTGCTATTCCGGTGATCATTCTCTCTGCCAAAGGCGAAGAGCTGGATAAAGTCCGGGGTCTGGAGATGGGCGCGGAGGATTACATTACAAAACCATTTGGCGTACTGGAATTACAAGCCCGGGTCAAAGCGGCGCTCCGGCGAATGGAAGATGGCAGCAAAACCATGCGGCTGCAGGACCTTAGCATGGACTTTGATAAAAAGGAAGTCAAAAAGGATGGTATCTCCATTAAGCTTACCCATCAGGAACTGGAGCTTTTGGAGTATCTGAGCCGTCATGCAGGGTTTGTTGTCAGCAGGGACAAACTGCTGGAGAACGTATGGGGTTACGATTATAGTGGGGAGACCACACGGACTGTAGATTTCCATGTGCGCTCCCTTCGCATGAAGCTTGGCGACAGTGCGGACAATCCCAAATATATAGAAACAGTGCGGGGCTATGGCTACCGCATGAAGAAGGAATGAACATATAAGGCATGAAGCAGTATGTAAAGAATCTTAGCTACTATGGTGCACTTGCTATCCTTGCAACGCTGCTAATCAGCTGTATAGCTGTGTTTAACAGTGATCAGCGGGATACAGTTAAGAGCAACCTCAAGCTGGTCCTTCAAACAACTGCGTCACTGCTAACTGCAGAGCATGTGGATTATGATGTACTGACAGCAGAACTTGCTGCCGGTGATGAGAAGCTTCGCGTCACTCTGCTTAAAGAAGATGGGATTGTTTTGAAAGATAGTAAAGCTAATGCTGATGATATGGACTCACATGCCGGGAGACCGGAAATTGTGGAGGCGCTTGCTGGCCTTACTGGCTTTGACAGCCGCAGGAGTGCAACGACAAGGAAGGAAACCATCTATGCTGCCAGGGTAATGCCCGATGGTATGATCCTGCGTTTGGCCTATCCTGTATCCACCACGTTAAATTTCTTGAAAAGACTGCTGCCGATAGTAGCAGTTTTAATGATTACAGTAGCCGCCTTAGTTCCGATTTTTGCAGAAAGGCTTATCAAAAAAGTTACTCAGCCTTTGATGTTGATCAACAACATGCTCATTGGCAAGGGAGACGAAAACCTTTATGAAAAAGATACGGAAAACGCAGAACCTGAAGTAAAGCCGATTCTCACAAACATTAGCTATCTCATAGAAAAGCTAAAATACGATTTTCGGGAAGTGCAAAATACACAGCAACTGCGTTCTGATTTTGTGGCAAACGCTTCTCATGAGCTGAAGTCACCATTGACTTCTATCAAAGGCTTTGCAGAACTCTTGGCTGGTGGAATGGTATCTGACAGCGAAAAGCAGAAGCAGTACTTAAAGCGTATCGTTTCGGAAAGTGACCGACTGCTAAATATCATCAATGATATTCTTCGCCTTTCAAAGGTGGAGAGCAAGGTAGTTGAGAAAGCGGAGGTTATAGAGCTAAAGCCCCTGGCGCGGGAGGTCATCCAGGCACTGGAACCTTTATCCCGTTTGCGGAATATTTCAGTTACAATGGATGGTACAGGCCGGATAATGGCCAACCCAAAGGATGGGTGGGAGTTGTTATACAACCTGGTTGACAATGCCATCCGTTATGGAAAGGATGGCGGTCATGTGACCATCCATCTTGGGGATTGCTTTTTGTCAGTGGAGGATGACGGTATCGGTATAGAAGCAGAGCAGTTGACTCGAATATTTGAACGCTTTTATCGGATTGATAAGTCTCATAGCCGTTTGACAGGCGGTACTGGATTAGGTCTTGCCATCGTCAAGCACATAGCCCAGAATTATGGAGCTATGCTGCAAGTAAAGAGCAGACCTGGAGAAGGCAGTATATTTTCTGTACAGTTTCCGTGGGAGATTGATGAATCACTGGATGAGGTCAATCATCAGAAATCATAGTATGGAAAAATCAGCCCAGGTCTTTCCTCTGGCTGATTTTTTGTATATACTATGATGCGAAATAAGTTTACCCGGAGGAATATCATGCGGCCTACCTATGAACAAGCCTGGGCGCTTTTGCGAAGATATAACAAGGAACCATTTCACCTACAGCATGCTTTAACTGTTTCGGGGGTCATGGAGGAGTATGCAAAGCTGCTGGGTTATGAAGAAGAGAAGGAGTTCTGGTCCATTGTGGGCCTGCTCCATGACCTTGATTTTGAAATGTATCCTGATGAACACTGCATCAAGGTGCAGGAGATGATGATGTCTGAAGATATTGATGAGCAGATCATTCACGCTTGTGCATCCCATGGTTATGGGATCGCCGTGGATATAAAGCCTGTGCATGAAATGGAAAAGGTTCTTTTTGCTACAGACGAATTGACCGGCTTGATTGGTGCTGCTGCCAGAATGCGGCCATCAAAATCGGTCATGGATATGGAATTAAAGTCCTTAATGAAGAAATACAAGACGCCAAGCTTTGCGGCGGGCTGCTCTCGACAGGTGATAGAGCAAGGGGCAGATATGCTGGGCTGGCCACTGGAAGAGCTCTTGGAGCGGACCATACAAGCCATGCGTGTTCATGAAGCGAGGATCAACGAAAAGATGGACAAGATCCGCCTGGAAAGTGAGGCTAGCTCATGAATGCGTTTTCCAGAACGGAGCTTTTATTGGGCAAAGAGGCCATGGAGAAGCTTACAAATGCTTCTGTTGTGGTCTTTGGTGTCGGCGGCGTAGGCTCATATTGTGCAGAGGCATTGGCACGCAGCGGAGTCGGCAGGATAGACCTGGTTGATGATGACAAGGTGTGCCTGACCAATATCAATAGACAGCTGATTGCCACACGTAAAACGGTGGGCAAGGATAAAGTGTCTGTCATGCGCAGCCGCATCCTCGAAATCAATCCCAAAGTGCAAGGTCAGGATTTTCCTGTATTTTATACGGTGGAAAACGCAGATGAATTTGATTTGTCCCCATATGACTATGTTGTAGATGCCATCGATACCGTATCGGCCAAACTGAAGCTAACGGAAAAGGCTTATGCGGCTGGTGTCAAAGTCATCAGCTGCATGGGGGCAGGCAACAAGTTGGACCCGACTCGCTTTGAAGTGGCCGATATTTTTTCTACATCCGTATGTCCCTTGGCCAGGGTCATACGCACGGAGCTTAGAAAGCGCGGCATTCCCGGGTTAAAGGTGGTATATTCCAAAGAGCCTGCCAGGGAACCTATCGAGACGGAGGAAACAAGCTGCAAGCATAATTGTGTCTGCCCGCCGGATACAAAAAGAACGTGTACCATACGGCGGCAGGTACCGGGCAGCATATCTTTTGTGCCCTCGGTGGCTGGGCTTATCATGGCAGGGGAAGTCATCAAGGACATCAGCGGAATCAAATAATTTCGAGTAAAACACCGGGCAATGACCTTAACCCTCTTGTGGGAGGAAGGTGATGCCCGGTGTTGCTTATGCAATTGTATCCATAGCTGCACCTTACATATCCAATGGCTTTGACATGTGATCGGCCAGGAACTTGCCAATGGCTTTCATAGATATTCGGCTTTCCGGAAAGCCAAAGATTTGAAACACATGGCACATGCCTTCCCAGCATAACAATGTAACTTCTACTCCATCACGCCGCATGGCAGATGCAAGTGCTTCTGCGTCGCTAAGCAGCAGTTCTTTGGTGCCTGCATGGATTTGAACCGGCGGAAAACCATGAAAATCTGCATGGATGGGAGAAACAAGCGGGTCACGCATCAAGGCTGTATCTCCGCCTGTAAAGGCTAGAGCAGCTTCTTTGATGGTATCCAAATTAAGGGTAGGGTCTACATCGCTCAATGCTGAATAGCTTTCACCAGTCAATTCCACATCTCCCCATGGAGACAAAAGGGAGATGCAAGCTGGCAGCGGCTTTCCTTGCTGCTTAAGCCTGAGCGCCAGGGCCAGAGCGAGATTGCCGCCTGCACTCTCGCCCGTAAATGCGATTTTCTCAGGTAAATACCCTTGTTGAAGCAAAAAGTGATAGACGGATTCGGCATCATCCAGTTGGGAAGGATAGGTGTATTCTGGGGCAAGCCGATATGCAAATGTAATTACGTTGAGGCAGCTGGAGGCGGCAATATTGCTAGCCAGAACTCTTGCTTGCAAAAGCCCGCCGGATACATACGCACCACCATGCATATGAACAATGATTGAGCGCTCATCTGTCAGACAATTTGGCGAAACAATAATGGCGGGCACATCGCCGATGGTTAAAGGCCTGCCTCTGGTACCAAGCATAGGAAGGCCAGCTACTTTATCAGCCGGAGCATCCATGCTCATCATGCGGTTTCCAAGTTTGTCGAACAAACCCCGGTTGCTACGTATGACATTCATGATCCACTGGCTCTGTCTGGTAGGCATAGGCACCTCCTGTATTGGAATGAAATGGTGTGATGCTTCATTTGCTCTATCAGCATAATCTGCAACACGCCTTTGGTCAAGCTGAATTTACGTCAAAAGCTTTTCCCATGGCTTTGAACATGGTATAATCAACCTGTCAGCATGGGAAAGGAACAGGCAAGTGCAGTGAAAGAGCGTATGGAGGGGCCTGTAAAAAACTGGTTTAAGCTAGACAATGCGGGCAAGCTGTATCCTGCCATTAAGAATTCCCGCTGGACAAGCTTGTTCCGGGTATCTATTGCACTTTTAGAACCAGTGGAGCCGGTTGCGTTACAGCAGGCAGTAAATGATATTCTTCCACGGTTTCCATCATTTGCTGTACGTATTCGTAAAGGTTTGTTCTGGTACTATCTGGAGGAGAACACTGCGCCGTTTTCGATTCTAAAGGACGAAGGCCATCCTTGCATCAGAATGAAGTGGAAAGAAAACGGAGGGTATCTTTTCCGCGTTTTGTATCATGACCGGCGTATATCGCTGGAGGTATTTCACGCCATCGCCGATGGCAGCGGCGGTATCGCATTTATGAAAACGCTGGTAGCCCAGTACTTAAGAAGATGCGGTATACATGTTCCTGCTGTGGATGGCATACTGGATATCCAGGCAGAGCCCGAAGCAGATGAGCTGGAGGATGCTTACAAACGTCTGCCTGGCGGATATCGTTCAAAGCGCAAGGAAAAGCCTGCATACCATTTACCTGCGTCTAGAGAGGTTCCTCATACACTGCACGTGACGGTAGCCAGAATAAGTGTACAAGCTTTAAAGGATGAAAGCAAAAAGTACGGGGTGACCATAACAGAGTATCTTACAGCTGTTATGATTTATGTCATCTATCAGGTGCAAAGGAGCGGAAAACGGGACAAAAAGCTGCCGGTCAAGGTATCTGTACCCGTGAACATGCGTAACTACTTTCCATCCAAAACCCTCCGGAATTTTTCCTTTTTTATCAATCCTGGCATAGAACCCCGCATGGGTGATTTCTCATTTGATGAGGTCATTCGCCAAACACACTACTATATGCGTTACAACCTCAATTATAAGTTTTTAGCTGCAGGCATTGCCACAAACGTAGCTTCGGAAAGAAATGTTTTTATTCGGTTATGCCCGTTGTTTTTGAAGAATCTTGTGATCAACGGTGTTTTCAAACGCGTAGGGGAAAGTGGCGTATCGGCCACCATTACCAACCTTGGGCCTATGGTACTGCCCCAGGAGATGCGGTCGTATATAGAGCATGCAGAAATTATTCTAGGTCCTGCATCCACTGGCCGTAGCAACTGTGCCGCCATCAGCTATGGGGATGAGATGACATTGGCATTTTCAAGAAACATCAGGGAGAGCACACTGGAACGAGAGGTGCTTCGCTTTTTGGTGAAGTCTGGTATCCCTGTTCTAGTGGAAAGCAATCAGGGGTGAAGTTATGTCCTATTGTGTTGAATGTGGTGTCAAGCTGGGGGAAGCGGAGGAAAAATGCCCGCTTTGTGAAACGGTGGTACAGAACCCGATTCATCCCTATAACCCCAGAGCACCAAAGCCTTTTCCTGTCCGAACAAAAGAGCAGAATCTACAAATTGATAGGCGCTATCTGCTGGGGCTTATCAGCACGGCTATGCTGCTGCCAGCTGGATTAAGTATGGTGATTGATCTGTTTTTTGGTGGTAGAATTACCTGGTCAATTTATCCAATAGGTGCGCTGGTGCTGCTTTTTGTTGCCATGGCGGTTCCGATACTCATAAAAAGGCATAGAATTTATATAACGATTGGTATGGACGCAGTGGTTCTGCTTGGGTATTTGAAAATGGTGGAGCTTTTATCCGGTTCTCAGGGATGGTTTAGTCCTGTTGCTTTTCCGGTGATCATTCTTGCTGCATTGATGGTGTTGGGCGTAACAGCCAGCATACGCCAACGTTTGATACGGGAACTGGCTATTCCGGCCACCATTCTGATAATGGTTTCCATTTTAGCACTGTCAGTAGAGTTGCTGGTCTCCAGCCAAATGTTTAAGGAACTGAAAGTTGTTTGGTCACCTTTTGTCATGCTACCTTGTGGATTTATAGCTTTAATGCTGTATATTGTGCACTCACATGCTCCCCTGCGGGAGGAACTGAAAAAGAGGTTGCATATATAAATTTTAAAATGTGGATGAATTTGGCTTGGATAGACGTTAACTCGTCTGAAGGCAAATGTGAGGAAGGAAGCTGCTGACATGGATTTGTTGAATTCTTTACTGGTATATATGACGCTGGTGTTTTCCAGTTCGGTGATGTCGGCGCCGCAACCTAGCAATATTCCGCCGGCGAATATTTTGCCTACCCCTACAGCCATTGTGGCAACGGCCAGCCCTACGCCAACACCAACTCCTACACCAACGCCAACACCTACACCAGTGCTGACTCCGTCGCCTAGCCCCAGAACTGATCCCACCCTGACGCCATCACCGGAGTATAAAACATTGTCTGCAGGTGCACGGGGTGAGGCTGTTAAAAAGCTGCAAAGGCGGCTAGCCGAGCTTGGTTATCTTACCGGTACAGCGGATGGTGTATTTGGAAACCAAACGAAACGTGCGGTTGAGCGCTTCCAATATTACAATGGGCTGACAGTGGATGGTGTTGCTGGGCCGCGCACACAAACAGTGTTGTATGAAAGCCATGAGGTGGTTTATGCACCCGTGGATGTAACGCCAACACCAAGCCCAAAGCCTACGGCGACAAACGTACCCGTGCAAACGGCCACCCAGCAGCCGTCGCCTACACAGACACCAGCACCAACACTTGCCCCAACGGAAACCGCTACGCCATCTCCAACGCCTGCCCCAACGGAAACCATCACGCCATCTCCAACGCCTATAGTAACATCAACACCATCCCCAACTACAACACCATCCCTGGTACCGGAGGAAGCAACAGCTGAACCGACCGAAGAGCCGACGGAAGTACCGATTCCTGAGTATACGCCGGTGCTGCTAGGTGAGCCTCAACCGCTGGAAGGCTCCTATATCATGGTGGATGGATCGCCAGTTCCGCTGAAAGATGAAGAAGGCATCAATGTACCTTTGTACAGCCGTCTGGAGGGTGAGGTCCTTGTACCTTTCACAACGCTTTCCCGGCTGATGGGATGGATCCGTATTGTTGATGACGGAAACATGGATCAATATTTTGTGGAAGCCAATGGCTTTATTCTGGAGATTATCTATCACCGCAACGCGGAAGATGGTATAGTCCAAAGTCTGGATATTCAGTTGGATGGGCTGCCTGTAATACAACCTGAAGGACAGGTGACGGTTTCTGGGGATGAGATGTTTGTTACACCGGCAGTGCTGGAAACCTTGATGAACGCCCAATGGATCATGACGCCGGAGGCACCTGTACTCAATATCGTATTTATGCCTAAAGGTGATATGATTGAAGAAACCAATGGATGATATGCAAAAAAAAGCGTGGCCTGAATAGGCCACGCTTTTTGATTTGATTAAACCGTTTGAGCTTCTGGTTTTTGCAACTCATCTCGTACATACCCGGCTAGAATATCGACAATCCTCGCATTCTTGCCGCCGTGGGCTACAATCACATCCGCCTGGTTGATATAATTGCGTACATAACGGTCGTACATGGGCTTTACGGTGGTCAGGTACTGAAGTGATATATTGTCGATTTGCCGCCCACGCTCCTGTATATCCCTCTGTATACGCCTAAGAAGGCATATGTCTGGTTCTACACTCATATACAAGCGCAAGTACATTCTTTCACACAGGCGCTCATCATAAAAAACATGAATGCCTTCTAAGATCAAAACATCACACGGATAAATCATATCTTGGGAATCGGCCCGACGATGCTGGTTGTAGTCATACCCCTTACGGGTGATGGGCTGACCGTTTAGCAATGCTTCAATATCTGTTAGCAAAAGATCATGGTCAAAAATTTGAGGCTCATCATAATTGATCAGGCAGCGCTCTTCGTAAGTAAGCGCCGGATGATCCCTATAATATGCATCCTGGTTAATCACCTGGCACTTGACGCCTATTGTGCAGCTCAACTCCTGCGCCAGGGTGCTCTTTCCGCTGCCGCTGGCGCCGCATATGCCTATAAATAACATGTTTTCATCCTCTCCAATTCCTTGTCAACAATAACGCAGACCCAACTGCATGTCAAGTGAAAATGCGTGGTATTGATACGTTTATCGAATTATTCTATATAACAGTTACTTATTCCAGCTGTAACAAAATGTGTCACTACCACAAATAATGTAAGTGTGGTATCATACATACCATGGAAACATTCGTTTTCTAACTGTACAAAAGTGGCGAAACCCCGCCTGATGAATCTTATCATACGGGAGGACGAGCTTTTGAAAACGTTCCTACGGGGAGTGTCTCCCCGCTCAGTCTGGATGGGTTTGGTATGCGTGATCATGATCGTATGTCTTGCCTCCAGCGGATTCAGTATATCTGTGGAGACGGTTTCACCTCCGGCAATTGCAGAAGAAAGGTTGTTAACAAAAATGGTTTCAGCCTATGTGTACGACAAAGCAGGTTTGAGTTTCCGGGAAGAAGACGCCAAATACCTTTCGCAAATGAACTATTCCTTTGCTTTGATAAAGAATGGCATCGTCACTGGCGATCATTGGAAAGCCATTGATGAGTTTGAATCGTTCATCAGCCGAAATTCGCACATTGTTCCGGTCATGGCCATTGGCGGCTGGGGTGCAGACGGCTTTTCCCAGGCGGCTGCAACAGAGAATGGCAGGAAAGCTTTTGTGGAAAGTACCATGGAGCTAATGGACAAGCATCATTTTCTGGGTGTTGATATAGATTGGGAGTATCCCGGGTCATCTGTTGCGGGTATAGCCAGCAGCTCTGACGATGCAGACAATCTGCTACTTTTGCTAAGGGATTTGCGTACTGCGCTTGATGAAAAAACCAGTCTGGATGGCAAAAAAAGATATCTGACCATTGCTGTTGGCGGTTCCAAGGAATATGCCGATAAGCTAGATTGCCTGGCAATTGCAACTCTGGTAGATCAGGTCAATGTTATGACGTACGATCTCATGGGCAGCAAAAAGGTTACAGGGCATCATGCTGCGTTGTATCCATCCGAGTCTGGATATCCCAGTGGCGATGCTGCAATCCAGGCCTTTGAGGCTGCCGGTATTCCGCGGGACAAGCTGGTGCTCGGAGCTGCGTTTTACGGCCGTGCATGGCGTGATGTTCAGAGCGATCAAGACAATGGCCTGCATCAAAACGCTGGAACAAGCGGCAACAAATCCTATGGCTATCCTGCTATTTTGAATATGCTGGAAAAAGGCGATTATACACGTTACTGGGATGTGAATGCCAGCGCACCATACCTGTTTGATGGCAGTACCTTTATCAGTTATGAAGATACTCAGTCCATTGCCGCAAAGGGTGCATATGCCAAGGAAAATAACCTGCTGCGCGTAATGTTTTGGGAATATGGGCAGGATACTACCGGGGAACTGGTAAAGGCGTTGTTTACCGCATTGGAGTATTAAATCACATTTCCCAGGAAATACACTTGACAAAAAAGTCCCTCAGGAATATAATTCAACACATTAACGCTTTAGTATATTAAAG
>JAEYQQ010000151.1 GCA_023409955.1 Bacillota bacterium
CGCCCAGCAAATCGATGGCCGGATACACAGTAAAGTCCATTTTCTGCATTATGTCAGTGCTCCCTTGGTGGACATCACGCCTTTTATTCGCGTGTCAATGGATACCGCTTCGTCCAGTGCCTTGCCAAAGGCCTTGTACAGCGCCTCTGACATATGGTGAGCATTGATCCCATGGAGTATGGACATATGCAGCGTCATGCCTGCATGTTGAGCCACGGCACGAAAAAATTCCAGGGTTAACTGCGTATCGTAATCACCGCATTTGGGCGAATGGAAGTCCGCTTCATAGTGCAAGTATGATCTTCCACAGATATCCAGTGTTACCTGCGCCAAAGCCTCATCCATGGGCACCAACGCTTGGCCCATTCGCCTGATTCCGCTCATATCTCCCAGTGCATCCCGGATGGCCTTTCCAAGACAAATGCCAACATCCTCCACGGTATGATGACCATCCACCTTTAAATCACCCTTGCAGGTTACAGCCAAGTTCAAAAAACCGAAACGAGCCAGGGCATCCAGCATATGATCAAAAAACCCTATGCCGGTATCTATCTCTGTGATCCCTTCGCCATCCAGCATCAAGGATAAATCAATGTGTGTTTCTCTGGTGCTTCGCTGTATAACGCTTTTACGCATCACTACCGCCTCCATGCAGCTCATCCATTTCTATGCCAAACCTTATGGCAACAGCCCTTGCATGGGCATCCAGGCCCTCTTGACGAGCCAGCAGGATGATATCCTTCGCAGACTTCGACAGTTCTTCTTTGGTGTAATAGATCAGACTGGATTTCTTAATAAAATCATCTACAGAAAGAGGCGAAAAAAACCGCGCTGTGCCACTGGTTGGCAGCACATGATTAGGGCCTGCATAATAATCCCCCAGCGGTTCAGGTGAATAGTGCCCCATGAAAATAGCCCCAGCATTATGAATCAAAGGAAGCAAACCATAGGGGTCTGCTACGCACAATTCAAGATGTTCCGGTGCAACGTCGTTGGCCACCCTGGCCGCCTCCCGCAAGTCCTCTGTGACAACAATCGTACCATACCGTAATAGGGATTCCAAAGCAATCTCTTTACGGTCTAAGGCTTCCACCTGCTTTTCCAGTTCAAGAGCCACAGCTTGCGCAAGATTCTTGCTGGGTGTGACCAACACCACGGCGGCAAGGGCATCATGCTCCGCCTGGCTTAAAAGGTCAGCAGCCACAAATGAGGGATTTGCACCATCATCAGCGATCACCAGCACCTCGCTGGGACCAGCTACCATATCAATGCCTACATGACCGAAAACCTCCCGCTTGGCATTGGCAACATAAATGTTTCCTGGGCCCACGATTTTGTCTACCCTGGGTACCGTTTGCGTTCCAAAGGCCAAAGCGGCTACCGCCTGGGCTCCGCCGATTTTATAGATTTCATCCACTCCTGCTATGTCAGCTGCCACCAATGTTAGCGCATACGATACCTTTCCATCAGGACCAGGCGGTGTTACCATTACAATTTTTTTCACACCTGCCACCTTAGCAGGGATCACATTCATCAGCACAGAGGAAGGATAGGCGGCTGTGCCACCAGGGACATACACACCTACACATTGCAAAGGACGGATTAACTGCCCTAGCTGTATACCCTCCTCCATGTCCAGCCAAGTCTTTTGCTTTTGCTTTTCATGAAAGGCTGCAATGCGTTTGGCAGCCTCCTTCATGGCAATTAGCCATGAAGCATCGGCGTTTTTATAGGCCGCCTCAATCTCCTCTTTTGTTACTCTCAGCGATTGCGCCTTCATAACCGCTTTATCAAAGCGCTCGGTATAATCCAAAAGGGCTGTATCGCCATATTCACGAACATTGGCTACTATCTCTTTTACGCGCTGGGAAACTGCTTCATCCGTCAGTTGACTTCTGTTCATCAACCGCTCTTTTAGCGCTTTTTGATCTGATGCAGGAATAATTGGTACCATATATTCCACTCCCTTTATGTGTTCATCTTTGGCAACTGACCACGGATCCCTTCCACAATTGCCTGTATTCTGGTGCGCTTCGTTTTTAGTGATACCCGATTAACCACCAGCCTGGCACTAACGGAGCAGATCTCCTCCAGCACATCCAGGCCATTGGCCCGTAAAGTCGAACCGCTTTCCACAATGTCCAGGATTACATCGCTCAACCCCACAATCGGCCCCAGCTCCACCGATCCATTGAGCTTGATGATTTGGATGTTACGGCCTTTTTTTGCGAAGTAATTTCTTGCGATGTTGGGATACTTGGTTGCTACCCGCTCGTTGGCGCAGGAAGCTGCCTGATCATATTCAGGATAGCCGGCAATGCATAGGCGGCATCTTCCAAAGCCTAAATCCAACAGTTCATACAGCGGTCTGTTTTCTTCCATTAGCGTATCCTTACCCACAACACCCATATCTGCCACGCCATGCTCTACATACGTTGGTACGTCTGTAGGCTTTACCAAGATAAATTGAATTGCCTGCTCTATATTTTCCAGCACCAGCTTGCGGCCGGGATCCCGTGGAGCACTGCAGTCAATGCCCATACCCTCCAGCAGGTCAAATGCCTGTTCTGCCAAGCGGCCTTTAGCCAGTGCAATGGTAATCATCTCCATTCCTGTTCCTCCCCATATAAGACAACAACCTCATCCTGTAGTGCCATGGCTGCCATACGAGCATGCCCGCTTAAAACCAATCTTTTTAGATCTTCCTTCGTGATATCGTACAGGAACGATACCGAATGACCTGCCAATCGCTTTTCCTTGGCCCATGCAACCGCAGCGCTAAGTCCTACAGGCGCAACGCCGAGGATATAATCCGGCATCTGTGCGGAATATACTTCCCCCTGCCGAAAAAGCGCCTGCATAAGAAGGTCTATTGACAAGCCAAAGCCTGTGGCCGGCATATCCTTGCCAAAGCGCTTTGGAAGACCATCATACCGGCCTCCTGAGAGCAGCGGCTGACCAAGATACCCTGTTATACCGCGAAAAATCATACCGGAATAATAATTCACCGCATGGACCATGCCAAGGTCTATGCTCAGATATTCTCGGCAGCCGTATGCTTCAAGGGTACGAATGATTCTCCTAAGGTTTTCTATTGCTTTTAAGCACAATTCATTTTTCGTAAGAGCTTGGGCTTCATCCAATACACTTTCATCTCCGTATAGCTGTGGAAGCTTCATCAAACGGCTTTGCACCTCATCGGGTATAGCGCATTCCTTT
>JAEYQQ010000097.1 GCA_023409955.1 Bacillota bacterium
CTTCCTTATCCAATCAAAAGGTAGTGGATGGTATCACCAGGGGAGATAAAACCATTACAGCTGCCAGGGATATGATCTATGCATCCTTAACTGATCTGGAACAACTGCTCAAGCAAGTGGAGGATCAGGCAGAAGTATTTTTTACATCCGATTCAAGTACGGTAGGGGAAAGACATCTTTCCTTCCAGCTGGATATGCTTTCATCTTATCTATCCATGCTGGCACTCCATTTGCCAGAAGATGATTACCATGCAGCAATGGCTCAGCATCGGGAGTTGGCCGCTTTGGCCGGCAACACCTCACTTTCAGGTGATGAGAACGATTATGCGCCCATTGATAAGGATTCTGGAGATGTGAAACGGTCCTATCTCCTGGAGATTCCGGACATAAAGCTGAAGGTTACGGCATACCGGTCCGGCAGCTTTAACAAGATGTATCAAAATATGCGCAGCGGAGCGGCGATGTTTCCCAGGGCACCAGAGCCCGATACCAGCGCCAACATCTGTATCAGCGCTCATCGAACAGGTACAAGGGATTATTTCCGGAACCTGCACAAGTTGTCAGCAGGGGATGTGATTTACCTGCATACATCGCATCTTGGTTCATTCAAGTATGAGGTGGTGAAGGTAGCCATCATTGAAAATGATGACTGGTCCGTATCCAGGGATGTTGGCTATCCAGCTCTGACACTGCTATCCTGCCAAGCCTATGAAGGTGTTGGTAATGCCCAGCGAATCATGGTCCGTGCCAAATTGGTAGGTATAGCAAACGATCAGCAATAATTTTTTAGGCTGCAGCATATGCTGGCAGCAATATAGGAGCATTGTAAATGACTATGACTCAAGGTAAGAGGGTGCTTGCGTTTGTTTGTGTCATTATTTCTTTATTTGCAAGTACATTTATGCATAAAGGTTTGGCAGAGTCATCGGATGCTCTTGGCATACACATACAACTGAAGGCCCAATTCGATCCATATGCTCTGGAAGAGAAGCCTACCAGGTTCTTGATAGGTCTTGAGCAGGCACTTGAAAAATTAGACTTTAATGGTCAAGCTGTTCTGCAAAACGAACAAGCCAATATTCAGGGTGATTTTCTTTACAATGGCTTAACAGCCATCGATTTTAGGCTGGCGGGCTGGGCTGACTGGTTAGGTCTTACAACCAATCTTTTTGGGGAAAAGCCTGTGCTTTTAACCATGGCCAATTACATGCCCTTTCTGATGAAGATGTATGATTACTTTCAGATACCGGTTCAATACATAGGCATATTCTCTGATTCCTATTCCTATCAGTACGCTTTCATGCCGCAGATTACCAAATGGAAAGAGCTTACAGGTGGTATGCAGAGTCGGTCTTACAGTAAAGAAGAGACCATCAACATAGCCACCCAAATGGCAGATTCTTTGCAGGGGAACAATCGTGCTTTCTATCATTGGGTTAGAGGATTGCTTTACTATGTAGGGTTGGATGAGCTGGTAAATGAGTTTACATATGCCTTGCCAGAATGGGCTGCTTATCAAGCCAAAGATGGCGGATTGAACATTCAGGTGACAGATCAGGGTGAGAACTGGATTCTGGGTGATCATACTGTTTATACACTTTCTTCAAAAAACGGCATATTAGAATGGGTGATAAATATCCCAGAATGGGAAGGATACCGGCTTACTGCTCAGTTTTCACTAGAAACGAAAGACACTGGTATGTCTTTGAAACTAAATGTGAACCTTTATGAAGATGATGAACTATATGCCTATTTGAACTTCTCGGGCTTGGATCTTCCGGATGGCAGGCTCTTGCAGGGAAAGGGACGGTTGGAGCTTGCATATGGCGGTGAAGGGATTGGGCTTTGGCAGGAACACATTATCGGACTTGAGTGGGACCAAAGCCATGAGGGTGAGAAAGACGTTCTTCGGGGGGAGATAAGCTACCTTCATCCTGAAACGCAGAAAAAGATACTCGCGGTAAACGGTACGATTTCCTTTGGGGAGACTGAGGATAGCATAGAGATGAAATCGAGGGATGAGCTACAAGGAATCGATTTTTTCTGTATGAACGACGTAACCATTGATGAATTCTTTGCGGATGCGAAATGGCCCATGGTACGAGCGGCAATGCCCATGTTAATTGAACTTCCTCCAGCACTTCTGGATGGCTTGATCGATTGGATTGATGCAAATGGGATACTGCTGACACTCGTGGAGAGCATGGGTAATTAATGGCTTAGTTTATGCAGAAATTAAATACTTGCCAATGCAAAAAGAAACCACAGACGAATAGGTCTGCGGTTTCTTTGCTATGTTCAATTATTGGGCGCTGTATGTTACTTGGGTGCTGTAGTCGATCATGCTGATAAAGGTTTTTCCACGTTGCAGCTTAAGCTCGTTACCGTTTTCATCAAAGAAAACGGTTCGCTGATCCATTCCGGTACGCATCCAATAGCCTGCGATGTAGCGGCCGCCCATAAAGATATCGGCATTACCGGAACCGATGTTCACGGTTATCGGACTGTCTGACCTTCGGAAGGTAACCTTTGTGCGTTGAATGATTAGGTTGGAAAAAGAGAGGTGATCGCCGGAGTTCTTCTCAACATAAGGCTCTCCATTGACAAAGCGGTAATACACATTGGCATTGGGGTCATAGGAGAAGCTGGAAGAATAGGCATCCTTGACGAGCTTAATGGAAATGGTGCTTGCAAGTTCCCCAAGCTCGGGTAGTTCATCAGTAAATAGAAAGGGTCTGGAAGGAGCTTTGAAATCAGCTGGAACCAAGGCTTGTATTGCTTTTACATTGGCATCAACATTGTGAGGGGCCTTTAAGTTCTCAACACGGGAGTAATATTGCTTCCAAGCCTTGCCATCCAAACCACTAAACAAAATGCCCTTATCCTTGGCCCCCGTATCCTTAAAGGTGTCGTTGATATTGGTTCCTTCATATTCTTGTCCGCCATAAAAAACGAAGCCAGCATCCCATTCTTCCCTAAGCTCCGCATGGGTTATACGTGCCGAACGAACCGGTCCCACACTTTCGGGAACCGTGTCACTGAATAAGAAAGATATACGTGTATCACCGGTTTTGTGCAAAGGGGTTTCATATACGATGTCCGCATCGGCAGCGCCCCAGGGTGCACGGTAACCAAGGCCGCCATCATGATTATCGATCTGCACTAGCATGGGCATGTAGGTACCGGTCCAATCAAGGCCGGTTGTGGGGCTTTGACCAGCTATTTCAGGGTTAGCAGGAAAGTTTCCGTCACTATTTAGCCCTTTTACAGCAATCTTGCGGTCCGCTTCATCCTTTAGCAATGTAACAACGGGCTCTGCCAGACTGGTCATCATCAGGGCACCTAAGCATACCAGTGTCATCAGCAGACAAAGAAAACGTTTCATAAAGCAGCCTCCTTGAATATTCTGGAGCATAGCCAGGTGGTTATTAACTGGTTTCAAAACAAGGGCATGCATAGTTAAATGTATACATGCACAGCATTTGCAGTATATCATTGTCATAGAAGGAAAGTCAACTTCACACGTGTAAAACTACAAATTATGGAATGAAAAAGAAGGGAAATTGTTATTAAATATAATATCAGAGTGCATTATGGCTGCAAAAATGGTGTGAGCCCCTGATAGATCAGCTTGATGATTAAACTCGCCATTTCAGCAGCCGTCTGCTTTAATCCTCCCTGAAGCCATTTTTGAATGACGCCGATACTGCCGTTTACGCCAAAGATATACAGATACTCCAGCGTGTCTTCGCTAAACTGAGCGCCTTTCTTTTTCCAATCTTTCATGGCTTGATGCTGAACAATCATCATGAATTCTTTTTGCAGCGACAAATCGCCATTTTCACCTAAGAGCACTTTACATAAGTCTGCATTGGCTACGATGTATTCGAAAATACGATGAATAATCGAAAGCGATTCTGATTCAAATTCTTTAAAGTTATAACGATCCAAATACTCATTGATCTCTTTGAGTATCTCTTGCTCGATTTGCGTAAGCAGATCATATTGGTCAGCATAATGCGCGTAAAATGTGCTTCGGTTAATGTCGGCGGTTTCGCAAATTTCCTTGATGGATATTTTTGATATGTGCTTATCCTGCAAAAGCCTCACAAGGCTTTGCTGAAGCACTGATTTGGTGTATTTGATACGGCGGTCGTTTTTGTTTTTATTCATAACAATCTCCCTTGTGATAGAATCATAGAAGTAAAAGAATTGATAGCAAACCAACACCTAATCTTGTTTTGTTGTGCAAATCACAATTTCAAAAGATTTGTTTATTGTAAACCAACGCTATGTTGATTATACTGGTAGTGTGTAATTTAATCAACACAATGTTGTAAAACCGGGCGGTGGATGAAGCGATATGGCTGATATTATCTTTGAAAATGTATGTAAATCATATCAAATCGGAGAAGTGACAATCCAAGCAGTGGATCATGCCAGTTTTGAAGTGAAACATGGAGAATTTGCAACGGTACTGGGGCCTAGCGGAGCTGGTAAAACAACGGTGCTGAACCTATTGGGGGGCATGGACCTTGCCAGCAGCGGACGGATTATGGTAGGTGGCAGGGATATAGTCAAGCTCAATACAAGAGAACTCAATGAATATCGCCGGCTGGATGTGGGGTTTGTTTTTCAGTTTTATAACTTGATGCCAAACTTAACTGCACTGGAGAACGTGGAGCTGGCACAGCAGGTGTGTGCCAACCCATTATCCCCCAGAGAAATGATGGAGCGTGTGGGCCTTGCGGACAGAATGGATAATTTTCCAGCCCAGCTTTCCGGCGGTGAACAGCAGCGTGTTGCCATCGCCAGGGCGCTATGCAAGAATCCGGAGCTTTTGCTGTGTGATGAGCCTACAGGAGCCCTGGATTCTCAAACCGGCCGTATGATACTGATGCTGCTCAGCGATGTTAGCTGTGAGCTGGGAAAAACTGTTGTAATTATTACCCACAATGCCGCAATCGTGCCCGCTGCACAGCGTGTGATCCGTATGAAAAATGGCAAGGTGCATTCAGTTGAGATGAACACAAGTCCCACCCCAATGGAGGAAATAGTGTGGTGAAAAGGGATACAAACCTTTTGCGGAGCAAAATGCTGCGGGACATTATGAGCAACTGGAAATCCTTTGCGGCTGTATTTATTATCTGTTTGCTTGCCACCATGCTGTATTTGGGTATAGATTCAGCGTGGAGAGGTATGGAAAAGAACCTATATTCTCAGTTTTCCCAGTCAAATTTGGCAGACATTTGGATTGTTGGTAGCATTAGTGATCGCAAGGCTAAGGACATAGCCAACCTAAGCGGTGTTTTGGATGCTCAGCGCCGTGTGAATGCCCATGGAAGCGTGAAACTGCCTGGCGAGCCGGATATGGAATTGTATATGAATGAAGGGTTGCCCCGCATAAGCAGTTCGCTGGTATTTGAAGGCTCCGCACTTTCTACGGCACAAAAGAATGTTTGCGTGCTGGACAGCAGATTTGCACAAGCAGCAGGCGTTAAACTTGGAGATACACTGAAAGTAGCTATTGATGGTGTCTCGCTGGATCTTTATGTAGGTGCCATTGGTTATAATCCAGAGTATGTGGTGTATTCGGATGGTTTTTCCATCAGTGCAGATCCGGCCACCTTTGGTTATGTACATGTTTCCCCAGGAAGCTTGGGGTTTTTGCCATATAACGAAACTGTTGTCAAGCTTAAGGGGGATGTGGACCCCGAGGAGGTAAAGCTGTCAATACAGGAACTGCTGAATGATCCTTCAATGATTGTTCTGACCAGGCTTGATAAGGTCGGCATCAAAATGGCCATTGAAGAGGTAGATCAAATCAGAGCGTTAGGGCAGCTGTTTCCAATAGTATTCTTTCTGGTGGCTGCGCTGATTACCTGGAGTACCATGAAGCGGATGGTGGATAACCAGCGCATGCAGATCGGAACGTTATGTTCCTTAGGCTATAGCAGGGTACAGTTGATTCGGCATTATACTGGCTACGGGTTGTTGGTTGCTGCCTTGGGCACAGCTGTAGGATTGATTGGAGCATGGCTTTTGCTTGGCAACCTCATAATATGGATACTCAAGACCATATATAACATGCCGGGTGTCACAGTATACATGCACCCGGGTATTATGACCGGCATCAGTTTGCTGACGGTTTTGATCGCCATGGGAGCCAGCTTCTTAAGCTGTAATAAGGCGTTGACAGAAATGCCGGCTAGCCTTTTGCGTCCCAAGCCGCCAGCCCATGGCAAGCGGATCGTACTGGAATATATCACGCCTTTATGGCGGAGGATGTCTTTCAGCGCAAAGCTCATCACCAGGAATATGTTTAGAAACACATCGCGCTTTTTGATTGGCATTGTTGGAGTAATAGGCTGTTCAGCGCTGCTGCTGACTGGGTTTGGCATGCGGGATTCGGTAATGTACGTGATGGAAAACCACTATACACACACCATGCGCTACGATGTAAGGGTTGATTTGGAGCCTATGCTCTTTGATGATTACCTATCTTCCATCAGGCTTCGGGCAGGCGCTCAGCGCCAGGAAGCAATGATGGAGAGCAGCTGTGAACTTTTCATTGATGGAAAGTGGCAGACCAAAGGCTTGCATGTACTGGAAGACCGTCATGAAGCAGTTTATCTGGAGCAGGGTGGCCAGCGGGTATGGCTGCCAGGTGATGGGGTTGCGCTGAGTGAACGGACCGCGGAGGAAACAGGGCTAGCCATTGGCGATCAGATCGAAATACGTACACCAAACGGACATACGGCCAAGGTCCAGGTGAAGGATATTATCAGTATTCAAATGGGGCAAGGAGTTTACATAAGCAAAAGTGTATGGCGAAAGCTGGATATAATGCCCTATATGCCAACGGCGCTGCTGCTAAGTGGTGGCGATATATGTCTTGATAAGATCGCAGACATGGATGGTGTCGCTAAGGTGCGCACCATCGTTGAGGAGCGAAGCGGAAACGAGACGGTGGTTCGTGTGCTGGATGTGGTGGTACTGGTGATGGTGCTGTTTGCGGGGGCGCTTTTGCTGGTGGTTCTCTTTACGCTGGGGCAACTGAACTTTTTTGAGCGGATCAGGGAGCTGGCCACGCTAATGGTATTGGGATTTTATCCACGGGAGACAAAGCGGCTGATCCTACGGGAAAACATTGCCATTGCAGTAATTGGGTTACCGCTGGGGCTTTATATGGGACCGTTTTTGCATGAATGGGTGCTGAAATATGGGTTCCCGACCATGCTGGAGTTTATTCCATACATCGCCAAAGAAAGTTGGATCTATACACCACTGCTTACGCTGTTATTCGCACAACTTGTGAACATGCTAATAGGGGCCAGGTTTAAAAGTGTTAATATGGTAGAAGCGCTGAAAAGTGTTGAGTAAAAAACCAGAGGAGAGTTATTGATGAAACGTAAATGGATGGGCCTTGTAATGATATTGGTACTTGGTGTATTTACGGCTTATGCGGAACCTGCAAACAACACAGCCTTACTTGCTGCCCAGCGGTGGGCAAAGGGGATGGTTATGCCGGCTGAGACGATGGATGTATTTGCGCCTATCGGCGGGCAGGTTCAGGCATTTGATATAGCTGCCGGAGACACAGCGGATGCAGAATCATTGCTTATCACCATCCGGCCGCTTCAGGTGTTTTCTCCAGCCAGCGGTGTCATTCGTCTTGTCAAGGGTGAGGTGGGTGATCAGGCTTCCGGGGTTATTCAACAGTACGGTGCTTTATGCTACATTGAACGAACGGATGTCATGTGGGTCAGGGCCACTACTTCAACCGCCTACAACAAGCCAAAAAACCGGTCAATTACATTGGGTGAAACACTGCGTGTATATGACGGTGACTCCAATGATCCGCTAGATGCCATGGGCACTGTTGTCATGGTGGATAACACCGGCTATGTGGTAGAAATACCGGCAAACATTTTTGAACTGGAAGATAAGGTTCGGCTGTACCGGGGTGAGGGCGATACGTACAACAGCAAGGATAAGGTTGGCGAAGGTAAGGTAGAGAGGGTTCCGTTGATTTCGGTGTCGGCTCAGGGGGTAATTGCCTGTGTTCATGTTCAGGAGGGGCAAACGGTAAGCAAAGGCGATTTGCTCTTTACCATGGACGATGCAACAGCCTTGCACAATGAACCGGAAGATGGGACTATCACCGCTCCTGGCAGCGGCATGGTAACTGCTATTTATGTACAGGATGGCCAACAGGTAAGGCAGGATCAGTTGATGATGACCCTCCAATCCACAGATGCCTTGGAGCTTGTTGTGGATGTGGATGAAATGGATATTCTCTCTGTTCATGAAGGCATGATGATGCAGGTAAGGGTGGATGCCCTGGGAGAAGAGGTTATGATTACTGCCATCGTCAAGGAGATCAGTCCTTTGGGTGTTACGGTGCTGGATACCACCAAGTACCCTGTTACGCTTTCTATTCAAAGCATTCCGGAAGGTTTACTGCCTGGTATGCATGCAACGGCATATTGGAATTGAGAAATATCAAATCATACCCAAGGATTATGGTGATTGCTGAATGAAAATTTCGGTAGCCTCATCATGCAAATTTTTGCGATTGTTGCCGAAATATTTAGTGTATTTCAACTTATTTGCAAAGGAGATTGCACGATGATCTGGAAGGAAAAATACAAGATCGGCGTGCCGCTGATTGATGAGCAGCACGAGGAGTTGTTCCGGCGGGTTGGCAGCTTTCTGGAAACACTGCGCTCCAGCGACGAATGGTCAAAAAAGGTTCCCAAAGTCAATGATACGCTAGCTTTTATGAAGGAGTATGTCGTCGTCCACTTTCAGGATGAGGAAGCATATCAGCAGAGCATCGGCTATCCTGAGGCGGCCAGCCACAGTGCTGTACACCAGGATATGGTGAATTATGTAATCGCTTTCGCTGACAAATATGAAAGTGAGGGGTACCAAGAGTCGCTTGTGCAGCAATTCGGCGGCAAGCTACTGGCATGGCTTATCAACCATGTTGTTGCCTCCGACCAAAAAATAGGGATTCACGCAAGAGAAAAAGGGGGGAATCAATGATGCTAAACGCTTTATACCCTCCCTTCTCAAAAGCGACGTGTGAAGTGTTCAAGATGATGCTGGATCTGGATGCTTCCGCAAGTGATCCGTATGCAGCAAAGGTTAGCAGAGATGCTGCGGATGATATCCGTGTAGCTGTAGAAGTTACAGGTGATCTCACTGGAGAAATATATTATCGGTTTCCCAAGGAAACAACGCTAAAGATGGTCAACATTATGAGCGGCATGGAGTTTGATCAGGTAGATGAGTTTGTAACCTCAGCCTTGGGCGAAATCGCGAACATTATCAGCGGCAACGCTATGATTACTTTTTCTGAGCAGAATCTTACCTGCGATATTCTTCCGCCCAGAATTATTGCTGCATCCGAGCCTCTCTTTGGTCTAAATGATACCGCGGTGATCGATGTGAGAACATTTATCGGTGATGTGGAGCTCGGTATTCGCATTAAGCAGAAGAATTGAGACTAACGGGCGATCATAAAAAACCGGGAAGTAAAATGCTTGCCGGTTTTTTATTGGAAGAAGTTAAAGCTTATTTTTGGTATACATCAGTTGCTCTTTAAAAGTCGTTCCATTTCATAAGGGAGGGATGAATATAGGTCGATGGCATTGCCGGTAAGTGGATGCTTCAGCTCAATATGGTAGGAGTGAAGGGCAAGCCTGCCGGGCAGTTCATTGGACTCTGTACCATAGAGAAAATCCCCCAGAATGGGACAGCCAATTGACTGCAGATGCACGCGTATTTGATGGGTGCGTCCTGTGTGAAGGCGGAGCTTAAGGAGGCTTTTTCCCGAAAAGGCATGCAGTGTATCATATTGTGTAACAGAGGGTTTACCTTCCGCACAAATGCAGCGCTTTATTCCAGTTGCGGATGCTTTCCCAATAGGTGCGTCAATCACACCACAAGGGGTAGGCAAAATGCCATTGGTAATCGCAAGGTATTCCCGAATAAAGTCGTCTGTGTGCAATAGCATCTGCATCCGGTGCTGGGTGTAGGCGTTTTTTGCGATGGCCATCAGACCGCTGACTCCTTTGTCCAGGCGGTTTACAGGACGATAAACAAAGGGATGGGCATTAGCAAAATAAGCTGCTACATGGTTTTCCAATGTACCGTTGGGCTGATGGAAGGAAGACTGGCTGGGCAGCGGTGCTGGTTTGTTTACAATCAGCAGATCATCATCTTCAAAAGCGACATCCAGTGGCACAGACTGATGCTGGCGAATGGATTTAAAGGAAGCTTCAGGGAGTAGTACAGTGATGGTCTCGCCTTCACTAACCCTATGGCTTGTATGCGTGGGTATGCCATTAACCAGCAGGCCATTTTGAAATTTGACGCTGCCAAACAGACGCCTGCTGATTTTAAGGCGCATTAATATGGCCTTCTCAAGGGATAGTCCATGGTCTTCATGGCATACAATCAGGGATAAGGCATGCATTATTATCACCTGTGTTTCCGGTGTGTGCTTGGATCAGTGCAGTCATATGATGTATTATATCATGACCTAATAAAAAAGCGCCCGGCTTTTGCCAGGCACTAAATTTAATGATCAGATTATTGAGCAGGTGTAAAGGTGGGAATCACGCCGCCCTTGAAAGCTTCGTTGTTCAGCAGGTAGTCATATACCTTCTGGGTATGGAGTACCGTTTCCAAGGCTTTCACAAAATCAGCATCTTTGTCTTCAAGCTTTACAACCACATAATTGGTATAGGTCTTGCCGGCATCACTTTCCACCGGTTCTACATAGATTGCATCCTTGGCAGGGCTCAAACCGGCATCCAAAGCGAAGTTGCCGTTGATAACTGCAAAATCAGCATCGATCAGGGTAGCAGGCAATGTTGCGGCTTCTACTTCTTTAATATCCAACTTCAAGGGGTTTTCCACGATATCCAGCACCGTCAGGCTGCTGTCAGGGGTGGTGCCTTCCGGCAAGGTGATGAGGCCGGCTTCCTGCAAGAGGAGAAGCGCGCGGGTCTCATTGGAAGGATCGTTGGTGATGGTGATGATGCCGCCCTCTTTCAGATCCGCTAGCGTCTTGGTCTTTCCAGGATACAGAGCGTAGGGCTCATAATGTACGCCGATGGCTGCCACCAGCTGTTCATTTTCAGCAGCGGTGACGTTGTAAGCGTTCAGGTAAGGCAGGTGCTGAAAGTAGTTGGCATTCAGTTCGCCAGCTGCAAGGGCGGGGTTGGGCAGCGGATATTCGGTGAAAACAACGATTTCCAGCTCATAACCCAATGCAGCCAGATCGTCTTTAACCAGTTCAAGCACTTCAGCGTGGGGAGTGGGTGTAGCGCCAATGACGATCTTTGTCAGAGGCTGTGCAGATGCAACTGTGATGGATAGGGCAAGCACCAGTACCAGGGCCAGAGAAAGCAGCTTTTTCATATATAACGCTCCTTTGCACTCTATCATATTTTATGTCTAGTCCAGGATTTCTTAAAAGCATGGACAGCTGCACATTCGTCCGCCTATGCAGCGGCTGGGGTTGGGATTACCCGGGTGCAGATACCGCAAGCCGTTCACCTCAATTCCTATTTGAGAAGTATGAAATACATGATATAGCAGATTTCATAGCATGTCAATAGGAATTCAAAAATATTTTCAAAGGTTTTTATTGGGTAGAAAAACGGCCGGGGAAATGATTTCCCCGGCCGCAGTGTTATTTATGCGTTTCCGCTGGTGTCTGTAGGTGTTCCATCAGTATCAGTATGCCTTGCTGCCCTGGGCTGACGGGATGTGGCCTCTTGTGCACCGCTGCGTTGTGTCCTACCTTGAGGATTTGCGCTGCCTTGTGCCTCGGGCCTTATTGCCTGCGTGCCAGGCTGTGTCGGCCGGGCGTATGCGCTGGGCTGCTGGGCTGGTCTGGCACCCGTCTGAAGATTGCCAGGCTGTGCAGGCCTTGTTCCTGCAGGTGCCTGGGGGGAACCTGCGGGGCGCTGTGCATAGGGAGAGGTTGCTCCAGGTGCCTGAGGCCGTTGTGTTCCGCTGGGCGGTGCAGCCTGCCTGCTCTGTGTGCCTGCAGCAGGGGGAACCATGGGTGCATTGGTAGCACGGGCGTAAGGCCTTGCTCCGCTTTGCGCGTTCTGCTGCTGCATGGCAGCTCTGCGTTGTGCAGCCCTTGCTGCAGCCTTGCGCTTATTGGACTTGTGCAAAGCGTAAGCGTACAGTCCACCAAAGCCAGCCAATGCAGTAATGCCCAATCCGAGCCAGATGAAGCTGGGACTGTCGGATTGTGTTTCTACCGGCGGTTCTGTGGGCGGGGGGAGGGTTTCAAAAGGCTCAATGCTGGGGCTTGGAGTGGGGGAATCGGTAGGTTTGGGTTCGGGTGTCGCATACGGATCATACGGTTCATAGGTGGCATTCAAGCCGCTGTTGGGATTGGTCCATGTTCCAACGTTCCAATCCTCCGGGGTTGAGATATCAATATCTGTACCGCCGGTATTTCCATCGCTGCTGTTTCCACCACTGTTATTGCCTGTTGTACCCTTGGAGTATTCCGGGCTTTGCAGGAAGTCTTCCAGCTCGGCAAGGGTCAATACGTGGAAGAAGTCACCGCTGATATATCCTTCTACGCCTGCCTGATTAACCTTATACCAGGTTTTTCCGTCCACTTGGGTGCTGCCAAGGATCAAAGCAAAAGCATATTGGTTCAGTGTTTTAATCTTGGTACCATTGCCGGGTGCTTTGCGGAAGTTTACGCTTGCAGCGCTGACATACCCGTAACTGGAGGGGCTGGAGGGGCTGATGGGAACCGGCGTGGATGCGGGGGTTGGAGTTGGCGTTTTCAGAGAGGCAAGGTAGCTCTCTGTCTCTGCCTGGCTCAGCCAACGCAGCTGGTCCCCGCGGATATAACCCCATTGCTCACCAAAGCGTACAATATGCCAAGCTGTGCCGCCCATATAATCCTGACCGCTAACGTAAACTACCACATTCTTGGCAAGCATGTTCACAAGCATGCTGTTGGGATCTGCCGCGCCGCGCATGGGTACATTATCACCCAAAGTAGCAGCATAGCCACTATGATTTTGGGGTGTCGGGGTGGGGGCTGGCGTAGGGGTTGGGGAT
>JAEYQQ010000109.1 GCA_023409955.1 Bacillota bacterium
TTTTTGTAGGAGTAGAATGACATAGGCATGCCTCCTTATATGTTGCTCCCTGCTACGGGAGTCTTACACTCCTCATGGTATGTAACGCCATGGGGTTGGTGCGGAGGATACAAAGAAAAACCTTATCAAATGCATTTTCCAGACATAGTTGCAAAGTACTATCGCATATCATATCAGATGTTGATTTGTATCTGCATATTCATAACATAGCACATTTTCTTTGATTTTGTTACCAGTGTTTAAATGCTTTCCTATTATAAAATGGAACCAGCCTTAACCTAAGTGCCCCTGGCGCTATCAACTTTGACATAAACAAGACTGTTCAACTCAATTCAAATTGCTCAAACAATGCAAAATCATTCGATTTTCAAAAGTCGCAGGATGACAGCAATAAGGGCGAAAGGGATACTGTGGATATCCTAACACAGCCCATGTCAATATCTTTCTGTCAGAAGAATTATAACAACAGTAAGCAATTCACCAAACGGGAGACGGAGGATATTCCTCCGGCTCCCGTTCTTTAATGAATACTATGGTCTTTTACTTTGCAACTGCAGCATCCATATGGTCAAAGCAGCGCTGTATGTCAACCATCCTTTCAGCAACGACGTCATCGTATCCATAGCTCTTGCAGGTATCTACCATTTCTTTCCAAATCTTTTCGAATTCTTCTTCAGTCTCTGCATATACGCACTTCCAGCTGTACTGTTTCATTAGAGGAGCGAACAGGCCACGGGCGCTCTTGGAAGCTTCGCTGGATTCTGCTTTTACAAAGCTGTTGGCTGCAGCGGGAACAACAGAAACCTTGCCGGTCTGCTTGTAAAGTTCAATACCGCTCTTGGCGCCATTGGCGTATTCTGTGCTCCAAGCACTGCTCAAGCTGGTGGCATAACGGTCGGCATAACCCGGCCATCCCTTGTAGGAGAAGCTATAGGTCTTGCCGGGAATGTACTGTTCCACCATCAAGGTAGCATTGTTGAACTTGTTCTCGCCGTCTTCAAAGGTGCCGCCGCCGTACTCAGCAGGCATCTGAGTCTCTTTCTTGAATTCCTGACATTTCCAGCCGAATTCTGTCATCTCTGGGATGCCATCGGCATTGTAGTCCCAGGTTAACCCCTTGGGGCCGTACTGACCGACCATGATGCCTTCTTCGCTGCATAGCCAGTCGATTACTTCCAAAGCGCGCTCAGGATATTTGCTGTTGGCGCCAAGCAGCCAAGGCCAGTTGCCGCCTTCGGTGGACAGTGTGTCCATGGCAGGGGCGCTATCGCCGATCAAGAAGGTGGTATAGCCAACATTGTTGGCGGCCTTCTCAGCGCCGTTGAAGTTGTTAATGATCCAGCCCCACAAGCACATGAGATAACGACCGCCAGCCAGCTTCTGCGAATAGGCATCGAAGTTTTGGCTGACAGACTCAGGATCAAAAAGGCCCATGCGGTAAAGCTGATTGTTTACTTTCAGGGCACGGTAGTACAGGCTGCCTTCTTCCAAGGGATTCACAACCTCACGGGTCGCATAGTTAACGCCCATGAAGTCAAACTCCTTGTAGCCGTAATAAGTCATCAGGTCCCAGGTGAATTTCATGACGCAGTCTTCCCAATCTGGAAACCCGCCATAAGCATAGACCTTTTCACCTTCAGCAGTGGTGGGGACCGCATCCTGCAAGGCCTTTAAGAAGGCAGGCAGGTCTTCCAGGGTGTTAAGCTCGGGCTTGCCGGCTTTTTCCCAGGCGTCATAGCGAATCTGCAGCGCATAGGTGGGATCCTGGATTTCTTGCCAGGTATCGGGCACCAGAGCGACGTTGTGTCCAAACCCCCAAATGCCATCCACACCGCGGGCTTCTTTTACATAATTAGTAACCTTGGCCATGGAGTCCTTCATGTAAGCATTGATATTCGTGTAGGGGGTGAGGTCAAGCTCACTCCAATCCAGTACCAGGTTTGCATCAAAGGCTTTGAGAAACTCATTGTCCAGGTCGCCCAAAACAATGATGTCGCCTAGTTCGCCGGCAGACAATGCAGCATTGAAAGCGCCTTGGTTGCTAACTTCACGCACAAAGTTCAGTGTAACATTGAAGCGATCTTTGATTTCTTTAGCAAACCAACCGATTTGCTCGCCGGAAAAGTTCGCCAGGCCGTTATAAACGGTCAATGTGATGGGTTCGCGGTAGCTTTCAGCCATAGCCATGGACGGCAAAACTGCCACAAACATGGTCATACACAAAAGCAGCGCCAAGAGTTTCTTCATGATTCCTACCCCCTTCATATTTATCTCACCCGTTTGTCACGGGGAAATATCAGCCTTTCACAGCACCAATGAGAATACCTTTGACAAAATACCGCTGGAAGAATGGATACACCAACAAGATTGGGAAGACCACCACCATGGCGACAGTCATCTGCACAGACAGCGCGGTTTGCTTAATGGCAAGGTTGGCAATGGCGCCGGTGCTCTGCGTGGTGCGCACAAGGGCTGCCAGGCTCTGTGCTTCGTGCTGGTATTTGTAAAGCAAATATTGCAGCGTATTAAACTTTCCGCTTGGCATGAGCATCATTGTATCGGTAAAACTGTTCCACTGTCCCACTGCACAAAAGATGCAGAGCGTTGCGAGAATTGGCATAATCAGCGGTACGATGACGCTTGTGAAGAGCCGAATGTAACCCGCACCGTCAAGCATGGCGCTTTCCTCTAAGCTTCCGGGCAAGCCTTCGATGAAGGTCTTGACAAGGATTACATTGTAAGGCGATACCAAACCAGGAATAACATACACCCAGAAGTTATCCAGAAACCCTAAATTCTTTAGGTTCATATACCATGGAATCAACCCTGCGCTAAAGTACATGGTGATGATAATGAGCCTGTACCAAAGGGTTCGAAGCCACATTTCCCGTTTGGTTACCAGATAGCCCAGAAATGCACAGCCGGTTACTGTCCATAACGTTCCCAGCACTGTCCGTGAAACACTTATCACCAAGCCATCTGCAATACCACTGAGTTTAAATACCTGTACATAGTTCTCCAGGTGAATTTCCCTAGGAAAAAGTTGAACGCGACCTAAGCGTACCAATTCATTGGAGGATATGGTGTTAATAAATAGATAGTAGAACGGAAATATACAAGCCAATGTAAGAAGTACCAGAAGGCTGTAGTTGATGATGTTAAAAGCGATATCCAACTTACTGAGCTTCACTTTGTTGCGGTTGTGCCGGGGTAAAACTTGCACGCTCATTCCCACACCTCCCTAAATGATTGATTCACCGCGCAGCATTTTGGAGGCGAAATTGGCAGTAAACAATAGCATAACGCTAAAGAGCGTCTTGAGAATGCCGATGGCTGTACCGAAGGAGTACATGTTGCTGCTGGTTGATGCAATGGTGATGTTGTAAACGTATAGGTCCAAGACCTCTATGGTGCTTTTATTCATACTGTTTTGGAATACGAGATACTGCTCCATGCCATTGTTTACGATATTGGAGATGGACAGCAGCAGTAGTACAAAGAACGTTGGGAGAAGGCCCGGAATTGTAATATGGCGTATTTGCTTCCAACGGCCGGCGCCGTCAACACGGGCCGCCTCATACAATTCCTGATCAATGCCTGCGATGGCGGCAAGGTACATGATAGCCCCCCATCCCAGGCCCTTCCATGTGCTCCAAGCCCACATTTTGATCCAGATATTTTCACCGCTGTTTAGCCAGGCAACCGGCTCGCTGATAAAACCTGTACCAAGCATAAATTTGCTGTAAATTCCAGTATCCATGGCAAACATCGCAAGGGCAAAGCTGAAAACCAATGTCCATGAGATAAAGTTGGGCAAGGTGGTGAATATCTGCACAAACTTCTTGAATCTTGTACGGCTGACCTCGTTAAGAAGGATTGCCAGGACCATCGGCAACCAGCTGGTAGCTATGTTCAAACCGCTCAATGCAAAGGTATTGGACATTACCCGAGCAATATTATTTCGATGTCCTACATTTGTTACCAGTTCAGTAAACCATTTCAGACCGACAAACTCCTGCTGATCCATGGGAACGCCAAACTTGAAATTGTACAGCGCATAGCTCCAGCCATACAGCGGCAGATAGCTGAACAGGAATACCGCCACAAGGAAAGGCAGCATGAGCAGAAAGAGTTTGTATTTTTTTGGTAGCTCCTCCTTGTCCATAAAAGCTGCAAAAAAAGCAGAAAACACAGTAGTGCCGATGGATGCATACAGCGGACCAGATGATGATATACGGCCGACACTATTGGGGATCATACCAATAGGCATAAGAGTTGATGCGACCTGGATGACAGCGCCGGTTAGCAAAACGGCGACAATGGTTTTCTTCTGTCTGCCTTGCCGGAACATCAAATACAAAGCACCAAGTACAAAAAGAAGGGAGACCATGGTCGCTGCCGACATTTTACTCAGGTTGTTGCTGACCATGGATTGAATATCCGTGATGGTAAATCCATTGCTGGCGGCCTCTTGGGTATACAAAGCACGGCCCCTGTTGTTTGCCGGGTATAGCAGCTGAGCTGGTTTTGATAGTGTAATCAGGCTCAAGCCGGACACAGGTTGAGCCACGGCAGGATTGCCTGTATTAATCTTTCCCGGCGTATACAAGCTCACCTGATAGATGGGCAACAGCAGTAGAACTACAGAAACGCCGGCCAGCAGGATGCTTACTGCCAGCATTCTTTTCTTTTGGGGAATGGGGTTTACAAAGTAAGGCTCATTGGCACGATGGATGGCAAACGCTGCGCTGATGGCTGATGCTGCGGCTGCCCCTGCTATCAGCAGTGGCACTGGCGTATATCCGCCAAGCCCTAGATGCATAAGCTGATAGGCTGCCCCTGCAAACTGGCTGCGGTCATCTACCATCAGGCTGCCAAAGACCTCGGCGGCAAAAATCAAAGACGCAGCAAAAAGTATGCAAGCCGGAACCCACTTGTCAACCTTTTTAATAAGCTGCATCACCATGCCAATAAGCAGTAATGCACAAGCGATGATAGCAGTCAGCCGAATGCTGCTGTTATTGGTGGGAATCATGAAAAGATTTCGTATGTCTTTTCCGCTGGCGCTCAGCATCGCAAGGCTGGATATTGCACCGCCGGACAGGGGTTCGGCAAAATCACCCGATTGCGCGGCGAGCTGTTGGAGCATCGGTTCTTTTGCAACCAACCAATCTATACCGGATACTGAGCGGGAAACAAGAGCATCTTCCCTTGGAGAAGCAAAAATCCCCGCAGATACATACGTATTGATAAATGGTAGAAAAAGCATAACAAGCGCCAATAAACTGAACCCTGCAGATACCTTTCGCCACCCTGCATCCTTAAGTGCTAAAGGCTCCATGCCTTTTAGCTGAAGAACCTCCATGGTAAGCAGCCCGCAAAAGAGCGCAAAACCAAGCCAGATGTACCACTTGGCAGTAAGCATTATGCTAAATAGGATGCTCTTGTCCAACTGCTGTGTATAAAAAACAAACAAGAGCATTATAAGTGCACCGGCCGCGCCAAAAAACACCGCTGCATGGGCGGCAATCTTACGCTTAAGCATGGCCAGTAAGCCGCCTGCCAAAGATAAAAGAGCTGCTGCTGCCAGCAAACCTTCCCGAAATGCGACAGATGACAATTCAGGCATGTGTTCAACAGGCAATACAGATGATCCCTCAAAAATCAAACGGATACCGGATACGCTGCTTGGAAATGCTGCCGCCACATCTGCCGGTAAATCTTTGTGAGGATACAGCGTATAAAATGGCATCAATAGGCTACCAATCATAAGCACCAGCAGTATTCCCAAGATCACTCTTTTCCTCACATGGGCTCCTTCCGGCTCTGTCCACACAATGCTCAAAGCCTTTCAATATTAAAATGATGAATGAAAAAATTACATACTCATGCTATGTGTTGCTTTTCTCTTGGCCATGTGTTGCTAGTACATGCTTTTCATCATATTCATATCAGCTAAACCCTAAATCATGCCATGATAAAATAGATTTAATCATTATTCAGATTATTGATACGTTTTTTGCTGAATAAGACGCATAGAATCCCCGCGCTTCTCTCCATGGACAATATATGGAATTAACTTCATTATATGTAAAATCATACACAGCCATTGTGTATATGTCAACACTTATTGTATTTTGCTGTACAGTACATTTACTTGACTCGCAGACCAATCCATGCTATGACTAATGATAAACCAGCTATTTGGTCATACTTTAAGAAAACGCAGGAAGTGCCTATGAAAGAAAAAATCCTGTCTCTGATGGCAGAGAAAGAAACAACATTCAGACCGGATGAAATTGCCTTACTACTGGATGTTCCAGAGACAGATACCTATGATGCGCTGGATCAACTGGTAAACGAAGGCGTTATTATCCATACAAAAAAGGGGAATTATGGAGTTCCCAAAGCACTTGGCCTTATCCATGTGCGTATTGCATCGCAACGAAACGGCAAACTGACTGCACGCCCAATAGGCGGCGGTGACATGATGAAGGTAAAAGCCCAAAAGCGTCTTGTGGCACTGCATGACGACCTTGCCTATGTTCGGGCGGAAGAATACGATAACAGCGGAACAAGGTGGTGCAGTCTTCATTCCATCGTCAAAAGGGCACACGAAACCTTCAGTGCCATATTGACAGAAGGTGGAAATCCCAACGCTTATCAAAAGCTCCGCACGCCAAAAAAGAAAAAAAAGCAGGGAGCGCAGCCCGTTAAGGCCATGATATCCGCAATGCCTTACGATCAGCGCATCACCTGTCAGGTGCAAGTGGATGCATCCAGCCTGCAAAGCGCCGAAACAGGCGACATGGTTGTATTGCAAGCCATATCCTGGCCGGAATATGAAAAACCGCTCATTGCCAAAGTGATACGTGTCATGGGCAGGGCAGAGCTGCTGCCGGTTCAGCTGCTGGCCATTGCGGAGGATCACGGCTTTGCCAGCTCCTTCAGCAATGAAGTGGAGCATCTGGCGTCAAGCTATCCAACCAGTGTGCGACCTGAAGATCTACAAGGCCGAAAGGACCTTCGCGATCTCATCCTGTTTACCATCGATGGCGAAGATGCCAAGGACTTTGATGACGCAGTATCATTGTTGCCAATGGAAAATGGTATTTGGCTGCTTGGCGTACATATTGCTGATGTATCCCATTATGTGCAGGTAGGCAATCCACTGGATGTGGAGGCACTTCACCGTGCCACTTCGCTGTACCTTCCTGGCCTGACCCTACCCATGCTGCCCCACGCCCTGTCTGATAACCTATGTTCGCTAAAGCCTCAAGCGGATCGATTGGCCATGAGCCTTTTGATGAAGGTGCAAAAAGGAAAAATCATTGACCATGAGCTTTATCCTTCTGTCATTCATTCCAAAGCCCGATTAACCTATACACAGGTTAACCTCCTGTTTGATGGAAAAGAAAACGAAATCCCACCGGAACTGCATACCATACTTGGCCAAATGCTCTCCTTATCCCACGAACTGCGGAACACCCGCCGCCGCCGGGGCAGCATTGATTTTGACCTTAAGGAGACAGGCTTTACCTTAGGGCCTGACAACACACCATTAGATGTACACCCCCGGGAGCGAGGCGAGGCAGAAAAGCTGATTGAGGATTTTATGCTAGCGGCCAATGAAACCATAGCAGAACTGGCCCGGCATGCCGATCTGCCGATCCTTTACCGGGTTCATGATAAGCCTGATCCAATGAAGCTGCATG
>JAEYQQ010000118.1 GCA_023409955.1 Bacillota bacterium
CTATTTATACTCTTCATTCTGTTTTCACTGATCTTTGGCTCCCGCAAGCGTAAGTATAGGTACGGCGGTTGTAAGGGCTGCGGACCTCTTGGCTGGATTTTTGCGGGGCTTGGCCTTGGCGAGGTGATGAAAAACCGTCGCCGCTGGTAACAATTTTATCGCGCATCAATTTTCTTAACAATTTATTCATAATATTGTTTGAAGTACGGCATGAATTCCCATTGTTGGAACGTTGGATACATGAGGTGAAATGCATGGCTGAAGTGCTCATCATCGAAAAGGATGGACAGTTGTCCCAGCAGATGGTGCAAGTTTTGACCCGGGAGGGTCACAGGTGCTGGGCGGTAGAAAGCCCGGCCCAAGCGGGAGAGTACATAACGGTACTGGCTAACGGCCTGGTGGTTATGAATGCCCGTCTTCCCTGGACGGACAGCCACCAATTTCTGGCCACTCTATCTCGGCGCAGATTTCCGGTGCTGTTTATTACCCGCGAATTGAATACAAAAGAACACCTGCGGGCATTGTATGCAGGCCCAAGCAGGGTGCTGGTCAGGCCTTTTGATGACAAGGAGTTGGCGATGCAGGCAGAGGATTTGCTAAAGGAAGCGGAAAGCCGCCTTACATTGGGCAGCTTGGAAATCGACCTGGAGGACAAGGCGGTCCGCCTGGCCGGTGAACCCTTGACGCTGACAGCCCAGGAGTTCGCTCTGCTGCAGGCCTTAATGGAAAGTCCGGATACAGCATTATCCAGGGAGCATCTTCTGCGTACGGCATGGGGCTATCAGGGCATTGGGGAAACCCGTACCGTGGATGTACATGTGCAGCGGCTTCGCAAAAAGCTGGGCGTCGACCGCATCGAAACAGTGTACAAACTTGGCTACAGGCTTAAAATGGCATAACGTTCCGTGTTATGAACACAGACAATAAATCCGCCGTCGATGACGGCGGATTTATTGTTTGTGTTTATGCTATCAATCAAAAAAGAAGGCTGTTACAATACCGCCCATGTTATCCAGAGAAGTAATATAGCTCGTTGCGGCCAGAGGAACTTGAATAGTTTCAACTTCTGCATTGGTGGCTGGCTGGCGGTATATTTCATATTTTAGATCCCCGTTTTCATAAACGGCCAGGTGAGGATGCGCCATGAGGTATTCGATATACTCTTCAAGGCATAGATCCAGCTGCTTCATTACGGCTGCATGGGGCGTGCCTACCCAACGGTATAGATTGAGTTTGGTGGATACACCGGTTTTATAAGATTTGTCGACCCAAGAGGAGTTGGGGAAGTCTTGGGTAGGAAAGCGGAAAATGATACCGTATCGCCAGCTGTTTTCCGTGACCCATTTTCCTTGATCTGTATTTTGAAAAGAAAGCTGATCGGGGTTGGGGTACAAGCTAAGATCAAATGAAAATCCGCTGTGATAATCACTGGTGCCTGGAGCGTTAACTTGCTCCTTGGTTTTCTCAATCAGCATGTCGCCGCTAAAACTGTTCTCCAGCTGTGCCTTTTTGTTTTCAAACATTTCTGTCTGACGTTCCAGGGTGCGTAAGCCGGCAGCCACAAAAACGTTGTTCAGGCCCGCAGAAGCAGCATCCTTGAACATAGACTCCAGTGCCCTGATAGCAGGCGTAAACAACATAACGTTCCCATCAGCAGCAGCGACGGTTTTTCCTGATTCGGTCATTACGCTTTTGGCATCTGCAAGATGCTCATAATAATCTGTAGGCAAAGCGTGCCACTGGTTGATTAGCATCAAGCCGCTAGTCAGAAGCGTTTTACGATCCACTTGATCGGTCTTTGCATTATCAATAGCATAGGTGCTCAGGTCGAGAATGTCCCAGCCCTCTTTCTTTGCCTCAGGCCAGTTGATATTTTGCCCTTTCTGGGTAGCGCTTTGATATTCCGCCAGGGCTGCGTTATACTGCTGCTCACGATTTTGATTCAGGGTCTGCGTATCCTTGATTTTCTGGTCCAGCACACGGCCTTCCACAGCGTTTAAGCCAAAGAAAATTAAGGCACAGACGGCTGCTGCCGCTGCCAGGATGGCCGCACCCCGGATCAATGTGCGGAACGGATCGTTTTTCTTTTTGTTTCTGCTCATTTTATCATCCTCTTCTTCCAGGGATAGGTTACCCCATAGGGCTTGCATCCATACATGTATATAAACGAAAAGAAAATCTTTTTCCTTGCAGCAGATCCCTTTTCGGCACCTGCAGACAGAGGTGTTGCCAAATCATTCGACTTTGTATTATATAATTCCTTCTTTTTGGTTGATATTTGGTTTTGCTTGTGGTTTGCAGTGCCGCAAATTTAAGAATATTGATGCACGATTCTGATGCGTTGAAATGCATGGATGTGGCATTTGGACCGTATGCGTTGACAAAAACATCCATAGCGATTAGCATGTCATTTGAGAAAAGGAAAAGAGGTTTTATTATGCTGTCGATTTCGCATGTTACCAAGAAGTACGGCAAAACGGTGGCCAATCGGGATATCAGTTTTCAGGTAGGGGATGGGCAGATTGCTGTACTGCTGGGCCCCAATGGCGCAGGCAAGTCCACCATGATCAAGTGTATTGCGGGGCTTTTGCGCCATGAAGGCGAAATTATGATAAATGGCCATCCCAACAAATCCATGGATGCAAAACGTATTTTGAGCTATGTTCCGGAAATGCCGGCCATTTATGATCTGCTGACGGTAAAAGAGCATCTGGAAATGATGGCCCGTGCTTACCGGTTAAGTGATTGGGAAGAAGATGCAAAGATACTGCTTGAAAGACTGGAGCTTTCAGACAAGCAGGATAAGCTTGGCAGGGAGCTTTCCAAGGGTATGCAGCAGAAGGTGAGTATCGCATGCGCTTTGATAACACGGCCTAGGGTGGTCATATTTGATGAGCCCATGGTAGGCCTTGATCCCCATGCCATCAAGGAACTAAAGGTGATGATCAGGGAACTAAAGGAGCAGGGGGTTTCGGTGTTGATCAGCACCCATATGCTGGACAGCGTAGAGAATGACTGGGATGTAGCCCATATTATGATGAACGGTACTTTTGCGGCTACCACAGAAAATGCGGGACGTACAGAAAATGATAAATCCCTGGCGGAGCTGTTTTTTGATATAACAGAGGGAGGGGGCCGCAAGGAATGAGTGCGCTGCCATATTTGTTTTTGACTACGCTGAAAAATAGGATCCGCTCCTTTTTTCAAAAGCCTGCAAACTGGATTGCCACCCTTGTAATGGCAGCCTTGTTGGGCTTGGTTGTGTTTTCCGGCGGTTTAGAGGTAAGAAGCTTGTATCGGCCGATGAGTGAACTGTACGCCATTGTTTCACTGCTGTACATAGCAATGTTTGTACTGGTTGCCTACAACGGCGTGCATAAAGGCGCTACACTTTATACCCTGGCGGATATCCATTTGCTGTTTCCAGCGCCGCTGCGCCCCCAGAAAATTTTGCTGTATGGTATGATCAAGCAAATGGGGACATCGCTAATGGTTGGTTTTTTTCTGCTTTTTCAGTATTCCTGGGTACGCCAGCAGTACGGCGTCTCCATGACCTTTTTGATTGTGGTGCTGGTAGGCTATGGTCTTACGCTGTTTCTGGGCCAGCTGGCAGCCATGACACTGTACAGCCTAACGCATGCCAGCGAGAAAAAAAGAAGGGTTATTAAACAGGTAATCCTGGGTTTGTGCGGTGCGGGGGCTGCGTATGTGCTGCTGCCAGTGCTGCGCGATACAACCATGTGGACGCAGACAGGTGCCAAGCAGTTGTCCAGGCTGCCAATGCTGCTGTTCCCGGTGGGCGGTTGGATGCGTGGGCTGGTGGAAGGCATATTTGAGGGTCGAATCACTCAAGTTTTATGGGCACTTTTTGCTGCTGCAGCCTTTGCTTACGCTGGGTTTATGCTGCTGGGCAGGCAAAAGACGGATTTTTATGAGGATGTTATTAAGACTACCGAAACGCAGTACCAAACGCTTACCGCCAGAAAACAGGGCAATTTGCAGGAAGTGCTGCCGGAAAACATAAAGGTTGGAAAAACGGGGATTGGCGGTGGAAGCGGCGCTTCGGTTCTCTTCTACAAGCACAGGCTGGAAAGCCGGAGGGCAAAGCGGTTCATACTGGATACCATGTCCCTGGTCATGCTTGCATCCTCGCTGTTGTTTGCATTTATTATGCGGGGACAGGGCTTTGCAGTAGGATTCTCCTTTGCCACCTACATGCAGCTGTTCAGTATATCTTCTGGTCGCTGGGTAAAGGAACTGACCCGGCCGTATGTCTACATGATGCCGGATAGCTCATATCGCAAGCTGATCTATTGCCTAGGGGAATCCATGCTGGGGTATGTGGTGGAAGCCGTGCTGCTGATGGTGCCCATGGGGCTAATCTTCACGCTCTCACCGGTGGAGATCGTGGCAGCGGTCATTGCGCGCATCAGCTTTTCGCTTTTGTTTGTAGCGGGCAATCTGCTGCTGGAAAAGCTGTTTGCAGGCATGAAGATCAAGGTGTTGCTGATCATGCTCTATTTTCTGACTATGATTGTGTTATCGCTACCGGGCATTGTTCTGGCCGCTGTACTTGCCAGCAGCAGCATAATTTTGGTATCGGAGACAATAACCATACTTGCTGTTTTAACACTGGTGAACCTGCTGATATCCCCTGGCATACTGTACCTTTGCAGAAATGTGCTGAACAATCCTGAATGGGGAAGTGCTTAAGCTTCATCGCTTTTTTAAAAGACATTTTTACGCAAAGATCAAGCATGACCGATGAAAATGAAGGAATCCGTATAAGTTTCTACAAAAGCCTTCATTGACTTTTTTTTCGGTTGACTTATAATGGTTTTTGTGAAAAGGCTGTACTTTCAGCCAATCGATTGAATTGGAGAGAAGCATGATGCTTACGTATCCCATTGAAATTGCAGGGGTCAAGCGCGAGCTGCCCATATGCCGTGTGAATGATTCCTTGTATATCGGCGCATTTGTCATCTTCGGAGATGTGGAGCTTACCATTGCCGCTGCCAGAGCGCTGCTGGAGAAGGCACCGGAGTATGATTACATGATCACCGCCGAATCCAAAGGCATCCCTCTGGTATATGAAATGGCCCGGCAAAGTGGTCAGAATAAATACCTGCTGGCACGCAAGTCGGCCAAGTTATACATGCGTGATGTGTTTTCCGTATCGGTAAAATCCATTACCACAACCAATGTGCAGCAGCTCTTTCTGGATGCGGATGACGCCGCTCTCATCAAAGGAAAAAGGGTGCTGGTTGTGGATGATGTGATTTCCACCGGGCAGTCCCTGTATGCAGTGGAAGAGCTGGTTCGGGCTGCCGGCGGTGAAATCGCAGGGCGTATGGCCATCCTTGCTGAAGGTGTAGCCCGTAAGCGGGATGACATCATTTATCTGGAACCGCTGCCTCTGTTTAACGCCGATGGTACCGTGCTGGAATAAGCAAGACCCAGGTGTACCTGTTTTCCTCTGCCGCATATATGCTGGCAGAGGTTTTTTATGTAAGTTCATGATGGTGGGTGGAAGCCTGTTGGCGGAGGATCATCCTGTGTATAAAAAATATCCGCACTGTCTTCTTAATGAAGCGTGGCAGTGCGGATGCGTGCATTTATGAAAGTTAGTTGTTGTAGTTGTGGCGGTTGGAGACTCGCAGCCGGGTCATGGCCCTTGCCAGCATGGAACGAGCCATGTGATATTCCTCCAAACTACGTTTTTGACGAAGATGTTCCTGGGCAGCTCGCTGTGCCCTTTCGGCCCGCTTGATATCGATCTCCTCCGGCCATTCTGCCGTCTGCAGCATGACCAGGACCTGGTCCTGGGTGATGGTGGCAAACCCTGCCGATGCGGCTGCCCAGCGCCACTTGCCATCTGCCAGTATGCGAAGCTCGCTTTCCACGGTGGATAGAACGGTTGGTGCATGGCCAGCCATAATGCCCACACTGCCATCGCTGCTTTCCAGTATCAACATTTCTGCATCCCCGTCATAGAAGGAATGCTCCGGCGTGATGATGGATAGATGAAAGGTTTTTCCCATGGTTATTTCACCTCCAGGTTTTTTGCCTGGCGGCGGACATCCTCCAAATCTCCGGCCATAAAGAACGCCGCCTCCGGCAAATCATCCACATCGCCATTGACAATGGCCTTAAAGGAGGCGATGGTATCGGCAAGCTTCACATAGCGGCCTGGAATACCCGTAAACACTTCCGCCACAGACATGGGCTGGGAGAGGAACCGTTGAATCTTGCGGGCTCGGTATACCGTTTGGCGGTCATCCTCGGAAAGCTCATCCATGCCCAGTATGGCGATGATGTCCTGAAGCTCCCGGTAGCGCTGAAGCGCTTCCTGAACCCGCATGGCCACTTGATAATGCTCTTGGCCAACAATACTGGGATCCAGTATACGGGAGGAGGAATCCAGCGGGCTTACCGCAGGATAGATGCCCATTTCAGACACTTGCCTGGATAGAACAGTGGTTGCATCCAAATGCGAAAAGATGGCGGAGGGAGCAGGATCGGTAAGGTCATCCGCAGGCACATAAATGGCTTGAACCGAGGTGATAGAGCCCTGGGAAGTGGATGCAATCCGCTCCTCCAGTGCACCGACCTCTGTAGCCAGAGTGGGCTGATAGCCTACTGCAGAAGGCATGCGGCCCAGCAGTGCAGATACCTCACTGCCGGCTTGGATATAGCGGAAGATGTTGTCGATGAACAGCAGAACATCCTGCTTTTCTTGGTCTCGAAAGTGTTCCGCCAGCGTAAGGCCTGTCAAGGCGACCCGCATACGGGCCCCTGGCGGTTCATTCATTTGACCAAACACCAGGGCTGTTTTATCAATTACACCAGATTGGTTCATTTCCAGCAGCAGGTCGTTGCCTTCACGGCTGCGCTCTCCCACGCCTGTGAACACAGAGAAGCCGCCATGCTCAGTGGCTATGTTGTGGATGAGTTCCAGTATCAATACCGTTTTGCCTACGCCAGCACCGCCAAACAAGCCGATTTTTCCGCCCCGGGCATAAGGGGCCAGTAAATCGATAACCTTGATGCCGGTTTCGAAAACCTGGGTAACAGGGTATTGCTCTTCAAAGGATGGCGCTGGCCGATGGATGGGCAGCGTTTCCTTCACCGGGATTTCGCCCTTGCCGTCAATTGGCTCCCCCAGTACGTTTACAGTTCGGGATAAAACACCACGGCCTACTTTAACCCGGATGGGACCGCCGGTGTTTTCCACTGGCAAGCCGCGGGATAAGCCTTCGGTGGCTTCCAGTGCGATGCAGCGTACAGCATCCTTCAAATGCTGGCTGACCTCCACTGCCACCTTACGCTCGCCATCCAATACAAACAGCAAAGTATGAATTGGCGGAACTTCATCCTTGGGAAAGCGAATGTCCAGCACCGGCCCTATGATGCGGACGACTGTTCCATTCGTCATGATATCGCTCCTTGGTCAGGGCTCCCGGAAATAATCTCCGAGATCTCCTGGGTAATGACGGCTTGCCGGGCATGGTTAAGCTCTAGGCTTAATCGGCCCAGCATTTCATCAGCATTGCGCGTTGCGGCCTCCATGGCGGTCATCCTGGCACTGTGCTCGCTGGCGTAGGATTGCGCCAAAGCAGAATAGACCAAGCCCACCAGGTAATGAGGTACCATGGCTTCTAGCACTTCCGATGCAGATGGCAGGAATGTTAGCGGGCTGGTGGGAGCGTGCAGGATGGGGGCATCCATAAAGTCTTCATTGAGCACCGGTAGCAGCCTGAGCACCGTGGGTTTCAGTTGCCCAACCTTTTCCAGCACCGTATAGATGACATAGACTTCGTCCAGTTCCTTGTCTCGATACAGCTTGCATAGGGACGAAGTTATCTGCCGTGCATTTTCCAGGCTGGGATCCTGTATGACATGCAGAAAATTTACATCTGGATTCATGCCCAAGCGGCTGAAGTACTCGCTGGCCATATGGCCGATGGTGAATAGACGGCGCTGATCATGAACGCCGTCTTGTATGGTTCGTTTGGCAAGCTTCAGCACTTCGCTGTTATAGCCGCCGCACAGGCCTTTATCCCCCGCGATGACCACGTATCCGGTTTTTTTACCATGTTCACGGAAAAAGGAGTTTGCAAGGGAGCTTTTCACGTTTTCCATTATAAAACGGATATCGGAGCGTACTCGGGTAAAATAGATTAGGTTCTGGTCATGCATACGCATGGCCTTTTTCATTTTGGCGGATGAGATTAGATACATGGCCCGTGTGATCTTGTTGATGTCCCGAACCACATTGATGTGATGACGGACCTCGGCGATGGAGCTCATTGATCATCCACCGCCTCATGCTCATACAGCCATGTTTTCACGGCCTGAGAGAGGTCCTGTTCCAGGGACTCATCGAATATCCCTTCCTTTTCAATTCCGCTTAGCACATGGGGAAACCGCTGCCGTAGGAAGGTTGGAAAAGTTGTTTTAAAAGCTTTAAGGGTATGAATCTGGGTGTCATGGGGCAATACGCCCCGGGTGATTGCATATAAAAGAGCGATTTGAATGCCCATGTCCAGGGGTGCATTGTTGGGTTGCTTCAAAAGCTCCATCAGGAGAGAGCCGTACTTGAGCATATCCTGGGTTGTGTTGTCCATGTCGGAGGAGAATTGGGCGAAAATCTGCAGTTCCCGGTATTGGGCAAGCTCCAGGCGTAATTGACCTGCCACCTTGCGCATGGCTTTGGTCTGGGCGGCTCCACCAACACGGCTGACAGAAAGACCTCCGTTTACTGCGGGGCGGATGCCTTCACGGAAAAGTTCCGTATCCAGGAAGATTTGACCATCGGTGATGGAGATTACGTTGGTGGGAATATAGGCAGATATATCTCCAGCCAAAGTTTCTACAATGGGCAGAGCGGTAAGTGAACCGCCGCCCAATCTTTCGCTAAGGCTTGCGGCCCTTTCCAGCAAACGGGAGTGGAGATAGAAGACATCACCTGGATATGCCTCGCGGCCTGGTGGCCTGCGAAGCAAAAGGGACATGGCACGGTATGCGACGGCATGCTTGCTCAAATCGTCATATACCACCAGGGCATCCCGTCCGTTATACATAAACCATTCCGCCATGGCGCAGCCGCAATAGGGAGCAATATACTGCATTGTCGCAGAATCGCTGGCAGTGGAGCATACAACTGTTGTATAGTCCATGGCCCCGGATGATTTAAGTTTTGCTACAATCTGCGCCACACTAGAGGCTTTTTGCCCGATGGCGATATAAAAGCAGGCAACATTCTTGCCTTTTTGATTCAAGATTGTATCGATAGCCACGGATGACTTGCCGGTTTGCCGGTCACCGATAATCAGTTCGCGCTGGCCTCGGCCGATGGGAACCATGGCGTCGACTGCCATTAGGCCTGTCTGCATGGGCTTGGATACGGGCTTGCGATCCAAAATGCTTGGTGCGGCAGATTCAATGGGGCGCATTTGGGTGCTGTGGATGCGGCCTGCTCCGTCCAGAGGCTGGCCCAGGGGGTTGACGACACGGCCTAATAGGTCTTCGCCTACTGGAATAGAAAGAACCTGGCCCGTACCATAAGCCTTGGTACCTACAGAAACATCTGCATCGTTGCCTAAAAGCACAGCACCGACGGTTTCTTCCTCCAAGCTCATGAGGATGCCAAATCCGCCGGATTCAAACTCTATGAGTTCACCCAGTTGACAGCCTGTCAGCCCGGATAAGGTAACGACACCGTCGCCGGCTGTGAGCGTTGTGCCGGCGCCTTTGATATCCATTTGGCGTGTATAGCTTTTCAGCCTGCTTTTCAGCTCTTGGCCGACAGTTTTCCAATCAAGCAGCCGTCGATTTTCAGTATCGGGCTGGTAGGATGGAATATTTTGCTTGCCCTGGGTATCTGTAAGAGGAATACCGTCCAATACGCCTCGGGCTGTATCATGAGGTTGTGTGTCCTCATGGCTGCTGACATTATGAGTCTTGTAGGCGGCCAGTACATCCTTGAGCTGGTTTTTCAGACTGTCATCAAATATGCGGCCGCCCAGTTCCACACGGACACCGCCCAACAGACTTTCATCCACCTTTACTTCCAGGGAAACAGGCTCCCCCAGCGCGGCAGAAAAGCGCCCTTGGATAATTTGTATTTGTTCATCCGTCAAAGGCAGGGCGGACAGAAGCAATCCTTTGAGCATGACTTCAGCCTACCTTCATTACGAAATCGTTGACCAGCTGCTTATGGTCTTCCAGTTTCACTTCCCGTGCCAGCATCTTGGAGGCGATATCCACAGCCAATGCAGCGGCTTCATCCGCTATGGTTTCATGGGCTGTGACCATCATGCTATCCATATCCTGCCGGGCTTTTGCCATCATATCATCTGTTTCTTTTTGTACGGATGCCAGGATCTGCTGAACCTGCTCGTGAGCCCGCTGAGCACCATTGGAAATGATGTTTTGAGCTTCCCTGTCAGCATCCTTTAGTTTTTGCTCCGATGCAACAGCATGCTGGCGTGCTGTTTCTTCTATATCCTTGGCATTTAGCAGCTGTTTTTCAATCATTGTTGCCCGGTCGGTTGTATACGTACGCACGGGTTTATACAATAGAAAATACAGCGCGCACAATAGGATGGCGGCATTGATGAAATGAAGGAGTATCGTTACTGGGTTAAAAATCTCTTCCACAAGAATTCCTCCGTTTTACCTTTGGCAAGATCGGCAGAAATGATCTGCTAAACGCCAGTTAAGAAGCCTTAGGCAACCACCTTGCCGCCCAGAATAAAGATAATCAGAATGGATACAAGAAGCGCATAGATGGCGCAGGTCTCCATCATGATCAGGCCGAAAAGCAGCGAGGAGTTGATTTTACCAGCAGCTTCAGGCTGCCGGGCAATAGCTTCTGTTGCGCGTCCAGTGGCGTTGCCCATGCCGATTGCAGCCCCCGCACCGCATAGTGCTGCAATACCGGCGCCGATGGCGATAATTCCAAGAGTAGACATATGTGTATCCTCCTTTAATTTTGCAGGGTATTCATTCAGCCTCTTCGCCAACTGCTTCGCTGACATAAATCAGAAATAGCAGACTGAACACAAAGGTTTGGATGCCAACGTGGAGTACACTAAAGTATGATGCTACAGCGGCAGGCAGTATCACAGGCACAATGGCATATATTAATTGCATGATGACACCGCCCACCAGTACGTTGGAAAAGAGCCGGATGCCCATGGATACAGGCGCAATGCAATCTGTTATGATGCGAATGGGCGCTATTACGGCCATGGGGCTAGCCAGATTCTTGATACGTCCTCGGAGTCCAGCCAGTCTAACAGCAAGTATGTTTACCATTACAAAGGAAAAGAGGCCAAGGGCGACGGTGCAATTCAGATCCTCTGTGGCAGGGGGGATGCCGAATAATTCCACAACAGTGGTAAAAAACACATAGGTAATAAATGTGAGTGCCACGGGTGCTACGGTATCAGCCGCATGATGGCCGACCTTGCTGGCGGTAAATTGATGAACGCCATCAATGGCCATTTCCAATACATTTTGAAAACCTTTGGGAACTGGTTTGAAGCGAGGGATAACAAATAACCGAATGAGCAGTAGCCCGGCGATTAAAATGCCCAGCACACTCCAAGCGATGATGACGGAAACACCTACATTGATACCAAGCACATAAAAATGCTCCTGATACAGGCTGATCTTCAGGTCCATTTAAGACACCTCCTTTGCGCGTTGATAAACCCGGATAACAGATCCAATCATTGAAACGGTAGAACCTGCCACAAAAAGCAGCAGCACTGGTATGGACCAAATGGCCAGAAGCACCATGATTCCAGCCCAAGCTACCAGCTTCAGCAGGATCAGCGGAAGGCGCACCCAGCCCTGGCGCTTGAGTATCCAGGACAACAAGCGATATTGGAGCCAACCAAATAGGATGCCGCAGATAAACCCTAAAAAAATAAACATCAGCACCTAAAATACACCCGTTTCTCGTAATGTTGCAATACGGAAATCAAGGTAAAATCAATAGCATATCGCTTATTTCAACACTGCCGTGCAAATAATTAGCCTTTTGCTTTGTGTAACGAGTTTTCTCATTTCGTTGCATTATAATGCATAAAAATATTTTCTATACTTGTAGAATGTATGGATCGCTGATTTATATACACATAAAATGCAACCTGCAAACGCCTTTTCCTTCAAAAAAGCTTGCAAATAGGGAAAAACGCGCTATCATACTATGCAGGGAAGTTTAATCTTGCAAGCCTGCTTAAAAAGTAGCATGGTGGTATGGCCTAGGCTGCATACTGTTAATGCGGAAGTATTTAAAGGGTTGAAAGGCTATGAATGATATGATCCGTGTTACTGTGTGGAATGAGTATCACCATGAAAAAACGGAAAAAGAGGTTGCCGCAATCTATCCTGATGGAATCCATCAGACGATTGCAGGGTTTCTTGCAAAAGAGGATGATTTCTCCATCCGTACCGCAACACTGGATGAGCCGGAGCATGGCCTTTGCCAAGAAGTACTTGATCAGACAGATGTTCTCATTTGGTGGGGACATGTAAAGCATGAGCAGGTATCGGACCAGGTAGTAGAGCGGGTTTGCAGCCGAGTGCAAAAGGGGATGGGGCTTAATGTACTCCATTCCGGTCACATGTCCAAAGTGTTCCGCAAGCTCATGGGCACAAGCTGTACCCTTCGATGGCATGAGGTGGCAGAAAAGGAACGCGTATGGGTGATAAACCCCCAACACCCCATAGCCCGTGGGCTTCCGCCTTATTTTGAAATCCACCATGAGGAAATGTATGGGGAGCGGTTTGACATCCCTGCACCGGATGAACTGGTGCTTATAAGCTGGTTTCAGACTGGGGAAGTTTTCCGCAGTGGCTGCTGCTTTACTCGTGGCTATGGGCGCATTTTTTATTTTCAGCCAGGCCATGAAACTCACCCTATTTATCATCACCCTCAGGTGCAGCAGGTGATTACCAATGCCCTGAGGTGGGCAGCGCCAATCTTTGAGGGCTCTCCTGTTATCAATGGAGATTGGGTTGCTCCGCTGGAGACGCTGTAATCCGGAAAAGGAGGAATTGCTCTTGTATCAAATCGTAAAAAAAAGGTCACTAAACGATACCGTCACTTTGATGGAGGTCCATGCGCCTCATGTGGCGAAAAAGGCAGAGCCCGGACAGTTTATTATTTTCCGGGTGGATGAAAAGGGCGAGCGCGTTCCTTTAACGATTGCGGGCTATGACCGGGAGAAAGGAACAGTCACCATCATTTTTCAAAAGGTAGGCTTTTCTACCCGTCATTTGGACGAGCAGCCGGAGGGCGACTTCATCCGTGATTTTGTAGGGCCCCTTGGCGAACCTTCACATCTTGTTGGCATCACACGGGCAGCAGTTGTTGGTGGAGGTCTTGGCGTGGCAATTGCTTACCCCCAAGCTAAGGCGTTGTTTGATAGCGGTGCCAAGGTGGATGGAATCATGGGATTCCGAAATAAGGCGCTGATTATTTTGGAGGATGAGATGCGGGCTGCCTGTGAGAACCTGTATCTGATGACGGATGATGGATCCAACGGCAATCAGGGTTTTGTGACTGATGCACTTAAAAAGCAAATAGAAGAAGGCGTCAAGTATGATGCTGTGGTGGCCATTGGCCCGCTGCCCATGATGAAGGCTGTAGCGGAGCTGACCAGGCCCTTTGGGATCAGGACCATTGTAAGCATGAATCCCATCATGATCGATGGCACCGGTATGTGCGGCGGCTGCAGGGTCACCGTTGGTGGGGAAACAAAGTTTGCCTGTGTGGACGGGCCTGATTTTGACGGCCATCTAGTGGATTTTGACGGAGCCATGGCCCGTTCTCGGATGTATAGGGAAGAAGAACAGCATTTTTGCCGCCTGACGGGAGGAAACCGTTGATGCCGAACATGCGAAACACGAAAAATCCCATGCCGGAGCAGGAACCCGAAATACGTGCGAAAAACTTTCAGGAAGTGGCTCTGGGATATTCGGAAGAGATGGCCATAGATGAAGCAAAGCGGTGCTTGGGTTGCAGGCATAAGCCCTGTGTGGCCGGATGCCCGGTGAACGTCAGGATTCCAGAATTCATTGCTCATATTCAGCGGGGGGATTTTCAAGGTGCATATGAGGTCATCCGTATGACCAACGCCCTTCCGGCCATCTGCGGCCGGGTATGCCCCCAGGAGACACAATGCGAAGAAAAGTGCGTGCGGGGTGTCAAGGGTGAACCTGTTGCCATTGGCCGTCTGGAGCGTTTTGCGGCAGATTGGGCCATGGCACATGGCGAAATAATGCAGGAGCCTTCGCAAAAAAACGGGAAAAAGGTGGCTGTGGTAGGCTCTGGTCCTGCCAGCCTAACCTGTGCAGGGGATCTTGCAAAACTTGGCTATGAGGTGACTGTCTTTGAAGCGCTGCATATCCCGGGCGGTGTTTTAATGTACGGTATACCGGAATTCCGCCTGCCTAAGGCACTGGTTCAAAAGGAGATTGATCAGATCACGGAGCTTGGTGTCAACATCGTTACCAACCGTGTGGTGGGCCGATCTTTTACTTTGGAAGAGCTGCTGAAGGAAGAGCACTTTGACGCTGTGTTTGTTGGCAGCGGCGCAGGGCTGCCCAACTTTCAAAACATTCCTGGTGAAAACCTCAATGGGGTCTATTCCGCCAATGAGTTCTTGACGCGTATCAACCTGATGAAGGCTTATGATTATCCTAATCACGATACCCCGGTCAAAGTGGGCAGCCGTGTAGCGGTAATCGGAGGCGGCAACGTCGCTATGGATGCTGCTCGCAGCGCCCTTCGAGCAGGTGCTGGTGAGGTATCCATCGTATACCGCCGCAGTGAAAATGAAATGCCGGCCCGGCAGGAGGAGATTCATCACGCCAAAGAGGAAGGCATCATCTTCCGCGTGTTGACCAACCCTGTTGGAATAACGGGCGATGAAAAGGGTAACGTGACAGCCATGACCTGTGTGGAAATGGAGCTGGGCGAACCGGATACATCTGGCCGACGCCGCCCTGTGCCCAAGCCCGGCAGTTCCTTTGTGATGGCTGTAGATACGGTGATTGTAGCCATTGGCAACAGTCCCAACCCCTTGATTAAAAAGACTACTCCCGGCCTTGAAACGTACAAGTGGGGCGGCATAGTCGCCGATGAAGATACAGGACGTACCAGCGTTGAAGGGGTATGGGCTGGCGGTGATGCTGTTACTGGTGCGGCTACCGTCATTTTGGCCATGGGCGCCGGCAAAAAGGCGGCCAAGGATATACACGAGTATCTGTCCGGGAAATAACATCGCCTGGAGGTACGGTGTTCCTTCAGGCCGGCGGCATACGTATACATGCAAAGGAGCGCATAATGCTAGATAAAACCATTGCGTATAAAAACATCATCATGAGAGCCGATGCCTTTTTAAAAGGCTTTACCGTAAGGCTCCCGGAGGGCTTTTCCATCAAGCCATATGAAGCTGGGGACGAAATGCACTGGGCAGCCATTGAAACATCGGTTGGCGAATTTGATACCCAAGTTGAGGCGGAAGATTATTTCCAAAAGACATATATCCCCTATTCGCAGGAGCTTGAGCGCCGCTGCTTTTTTGCCATAGCTCAAGACGGAACATATGCCGGCACCTGTACCGCTTGGTATATGATGCGGGAAGATGGGCAAACAGGTGTTGTACACTGGTTTGGCGTCCGCCCGGAGTATCAGGGGCTTGGCATTGGAAAGGCGCTTTTAGGCAAGGTGATGCAGTATTTTGAGGAAATCAATGCCTATCCCGTGTATCTTCATACCCAGACCTGGAGCCACAAGGCCATTGGCATGTATCATATGGCGGGATTTGGTATATTAAAAGAAGAATCTTTTGATAACAACCAAAATGACTTTACAGAGGCTATGGATGTATTGAAGGCTGCTGTTGATGCAGTGCGATTAAAAAGCTGGGCCGATGCTGCGATATAGAAGTGTAAAGAAAAAATGAGGCTGCGTACTATTTCGCAGCCTCGTTTTTTATATTATGTCTCCGGCGACAAGCTTGTCCGCCACATTCACCTTCCATCGGCCTGATATGAAGAATCCCAATATGATCATCAAAGATACGAAGGAAGCTACAGGGGCGCCCAAGCCCAAGCCGGAAAGACCCCAGCCTAATACCTTGCCAAAAAGGTATGAGGCGGGGATTCTGCCTAGCAGGGATGAGAGGGTGCCGGTGATCAAGGAAAAGGTGGTGTGCCCCGCACCAATATATAAACCATTTAAACAGAACACAAAGGGTACCACCAGATAATCAAAGCTGAAAGAGCGGATATACGCCACGCCGGCAGCGACGGTATCGGGGCTTGCGTCGAAAAAACGGATGATAGCTTCTGGGAATAGCTGGGCTACGGTAAAGCCCAGCAGGCTGAAGCCCAATGCGATAACCATGCCGATCTGTGCGGACTTCAGTGCCCGGTCCCATTTGTTGGCGCCGATGTTCTGTGCCGCCATGGTGGATATAGCGGCGCTCATGCCAATGGCAGGCAAAATGGCAAAGCTATTAAATTTTCCAACAATGCCTACTGCTGCCGTAGCTGTTGCATCTCCGCCACCAATGAGATTTGCCATGGCCGTTATGAACAGGAAGGATATGCCTACGATTGTATTTTGTATGGCAGCTGGTGTGCCGATCTTTAAGATTGCCGCGAGCTGCTGCTTATCAATACGGAAGGAACTAAGCTTAAAGTCAAATACGAAATCCTTCCGTTTCAAATATCGGATGCATAAGAAAAGGGAGAGGCCTTGGGAGATGACTGTTGCAATTGCTGCACCCAATGCACCCATATTCAAAGGCCATACAAATATAATATCCAGCACGACATTGGTGATGCAGGCAATGGTTATAAACATCAGCGGGCGCTTGCTATCGCCCATGCCGCGAAGGACAGCGCTTAAGGCATTGTATCCAAAGATGAACGCAATACCAAGGACGGTGACTAGTAAATAATTGCTGGCTTCAGAAAATGCGCTTTCGGGGGTGCCCATTAACCTTAGCAGCGGGTTCTTTAACGCAAGCATGACTGCCGTGATAAATACTGCTGCCACCATTAGGCCTGTAAATAGCGTTGAAACGGTTTTCTTCAGCTTCTCGTGGTTACCGCTGCCTATGTATTGGGCAATTAAAACGGTGCCCCCGGTGCATAGGCCCAAAATCAGATTGGTCAGGATATAAGTTACCTGGCCGCCGATATTGACACCTGCTATGCTGGCAGTACCGCTGAACTGGCCAACGACCCACATATCTGCCACATTGTATAACGATTGGACAATGTTAGAAATCAGAAAAGGGATAGAAAACCGTAATAACTTTTTGAAGACGCTTCCTTCTGAGAGGTTGTTTTGATAGTGGCTCATACTTACATACTTCCTTAAATAATGCGTTACATTCGTTTTAACGAACATAACGCATTGTAGCAGAAGTGCATGCAAGATGCAAATTGATATTAATTTGTCAATGTTGCCCTGCTATCAATCTTTTATAGTGGCGCGGCGGATGCACAGGAAGCTGAAGGCGCCTGTGAGGGTTATGCTGATGACACTGAACAAAATGGCACGGTAGGGGTATAGGGGCACGCCATTTTGAAGTCCAAAAAATTGGCTGATGACCCCTTCAAGCAATCCATTGGAGGCATCCAATGTGATGCCATAGCCTAGTGCAAATGCAACAATGTTCAGAAAGAATGCGGTGATGACACCATTGGTATACAGACCATCAATCAGCGGGATGACAATAATAACCAGTGCGGGAATGCCAATGGAGACAGCAAGCTTCAAGCCCTTATTCATTCGGTAGTACAGGCATGTAATTGCATAGCCGGTCAACCCAGCAGTTAAATAGGAGAGGAAGGTCCAGAGAAGCTCATCCATAAGGTCGGCTGAACTATTTGTATACAGGCTGCCAAACCGTGACATATAGACCGATTCGTAGGTTAGGAAAAGGCCCTGGAATCTGCCAAAAGCCAGGTCGATGAGCGTCATAGCGGCAGACAGCAGTGCGATTCCTAAAATAAAACCAGAGAACATGGTTTTTCTGGAGAGGCCATTTTGCAAAAATAACCGGAATTGTGTTTTGAATGCGTTCAGTCCAATGACAAACATGAAGATGCTGGTGGCAGACCCCATACCGCTGGTAGATCCTGTTTCATTCAGAAGGTTCATTAAGATCACTTCCAGCGCAAACAATACAAGCAGAACACCATAAAATATGATGACTGGCTTTTTAAAATCGTCTAAATAAAACCGAACAGCAGATTTCAGCTTCATATATTTCTCTCCTTTATGCATTGGTCAGCCGGATGAACAGCTTTTGTAAATCCAACTTACTAACCTGCAGGTATTCTGGCAATTCATGATGTTCTGGTTTACCCAGCAGATAAGCCGTTTTCAGCCCACCAAGAGAATCTTCGCCAAGTACATCTTTGCCTATGATAAACTCATCTACCCTGGCGGCAGGGCCAGAGATGGTATACCCCATGGACAATAGCTCTTCGGTAGGCTGCTGACGGATGACCTTTCCCTTTTTGATGATGATCACCTCTTCAATCAAACCGGAAATCTCCTCAATCAGGTGGGTAGAGATGACAATGGTCCGGGGTCTTTGAGTATAGGTATCCAGCAGCACCTTATACAAAAGCTCACGGTGGTTGGCATCCAGTCCCAATACTGGTTCATCCAGCAGTACAAAGGGCACGTTTACACTCAGTGCAATGATCAGCTTAAAAATGGAGCTGTAGCCGGTGGACAGTTCCTTTACCTTTTTGCGTGGATTGAGTCCGAAGAGATCACAGAGCTTTTCGGCATAATCCTGATCAAAGCTGCCGTAAAAACTTTTGGTGCACTTAAATGCTTCCAAAACCCGCATGGATTCAGGATAATAGCTTTTTTCGCTCATCATATACAACTGCTGCTGAGCCCCATCGTTTTCCCTGGCTGGCTGACCACTTACCAATACTTCGCCTGAATCTGGGAATATGCGATTGGTAATGATGTTTAGCAGCGTTGATTTACCAGCACCGTTGCGGCCTAAAAGGCCATAGATCTTGCCAACCTCCAATGTCAGGGATACATTGTCAAGGGCGGTCAACTGCCCAAATTTTTTGGTAATGTTTTTGACCACTAGGTCGTTCATAATGCAAAGCCCCTTTCTATCAATGCCATGATTTCTTCTTTGCTGAGCCTTAGCTTTCTGGCTTCTGTAACAAGGCTTAGAACATATTTTTCATAAAATTGTCGCTGCCGCTTTTGTCTGATCTTCTCTACCGCACCTTCCATTACAAACAGGCCCAATCCTCTTTTTTTGTACAGCAGCCCTTCTTCTACTAAAAGATTCATCCCTTTGAGAACTGTGGCCGGGTTTATCTGCAGCGAAGCAGAAATTTCGGTGGTGGAGGGCACCTGCGTCTCTTCCGGAAAAGCGCAGGAGAAGATGGCATCCTCTACCTGGTCGGTGATTTGAAGATAAAGAGGCAAATCGCTGGAAAAATCCAGTTTCATGTTGCCACCTCCTTTGGTTAAGTGGTTAAACACTCATGCAACTAAGTATAATACTGCGAAGGATTGTTGTCAATGCTTTAAAAAAAGAATTTGTTCGCCATTTGAATTATGCTACAATCAAAGCATAAAGGTTGATGAGATACGTAAGAAGGGAGAACTTTCATGTTTTCAGTTGGCACACAATGGAATCCCCTGCAGGCGCAGCTGCGCCAGTTGCTGACGAAAGGCGGGGCCTTTGAAGCGGCGAAAGACCTTCTATTAAATATGCATGCCATGCTGCACGTAAAGGAAGTATCAGGATTGAGGGAACCTACCTTAATGGACGAGGTATGGGATGGCCTTACGGAGGAAGTGTTTTGCACCATGCCCACGGCGGATGATGTAACGGTAGCTTGGAATGTTTGGCATATAACCCGCATTGAGGATTTGACAAGCAGTATCCTGTTGGCAAATCAGGGACAGGTGTTGGATGATGGCTGGCAGATGCATCTTCATACCCCTGTTAAGGATACCGGTAACGCCATGACGGATGATGAAATTCTTTCATTCAGCAAAGCGGTAAAGCTGACGGCCCTGAAGGAATACCGCAACGCAGTGGGACAAAGAACCAGGGAAATTATAGGGGGACTTTCGCCGCAGGACGTAAAGCGAAAGTTTTCAAAAGATCAGATTGACCGTATCTTTCAGGAGGGGGGCGTCACCAGTCATCCTCAATCTGTTTGGCTGTTGAATTTCTGGGGGAAAAAGAATGTTGCCGGTATATTGATGATGCCTACCACCCGACATCAGATGGGGCATTTGAATGATTGCTTGAAGCTGAAAGAAAAGTGTGTACGTCTTTTGAAATAACGGTGGACGTTATAATGTATCATTTTTTCATATCATTCTGGTGGTGACTGGCCAGATATTGATCTGGAGAACAAAAAAGCGCCACCACAAGAGGTGAACGCTTTAAGCTTAGGGTAAAGATGACATGTTATTCTACGGGGTATTGCAGTATCTAATCTGGAATGGAAAAATATCATGCAGGGAGTGTTTGGTCCGACAGGCGAAAAAAATCCTCATAGGCATGGTAGGCATGCCTTTGACTTTCTTCCCGCACTTGCAAGAAATGATCATAATGATCAATAAGCAGCGCTGCAATTTCTCGGCTGATGGTTCTGTTGTCCACCATTGACCGAAGGGCTTTTTCAGCCTGCTCCCTTGCCATACCGTCACGGTATGGCCTTTTTTCCGTAATGGCGGTAAAAATGTCCGCTACAGCCATAATTCTGGCGCCGTAGGGAAGCTCTTTTTCCGTTAAGTGAAAGGGGTATCCGTTTCCATTAAGCCTTTCGTGATGATAAGCTGCCCATTGTGCGATGGTCTCAAAGCCTGGTATGCTGGATAAAAGCTGGTAGGTGTAATAGGTATGGGAGCGGATGATCCTGTACTCCTTGACATTCAGCTGATTCGGCTTTTCAAGTATGGCATTATCAATGGTGATCTTGCCCAAGTCATGCAGATATCCCGCAATCAGCAGCATATCGCATTCAGAGGAGGACATGCCGCTAAGCTCCCCCAGCAGCCTGGCCGTATGAGCCACGCCAGCTGAATGGGTGGCGGTAAAGCGGCTGCGAAAGTCAATGACATGGGAAAATATTTCGGATATTTGCAGTATCTGATCCAGATTGAGTTCCATGGATGACAAAGTGGCATTTTTTCGTATTTTGCGCAGCGGATCTTTATCATTCAGCTCCAGCCAGATATACTCTTTCACTGCCAAGCGGTTTAAGGCATCAACCGCTGCGGGTAAAAATCGTTTTCCATCATCAGGGCGGATACGCTCCATAACCTCTGGTAATTGCAGCAATGTATGTTTGCCGCCGGTGAACAATGCGCAGGCACGATCTGCCAGCTGAAGAACATGGCTGCCCAAAGGCACGGGCTTTCCTTGATGTGCGGCGCCTTCCCCATGCTTCCATGGCAAGTGATGACAGCGGATGATTTCTGCTAGGGTTGTAAAAGGCGTGTATTTTGCCAGCAGCACCGCGCCGCGGAGTGCATGGCTGCTTATCTCTTTGGATTCATCCCGAATAAGGGTCATTCTCTCCATCAAAGATAAAGAGCCGATGTCATGTACAATGCCAGCCAGCAATAGATGCAGGGAGTCTTCAGTCTCCAGCCCCATTTCCCTGGACAGATGATAAGACAAATACGCTACTTGCTGGTGATGATTATGCAGGTTGGGAGATACCAGGTCCATGGCGTTGGATAGAGATAGCATTAAGTCATATAATTTAATACGCACGGTATAACTCCCTATAATCGATGGTATGCAGTTTTTATACTGCCAATATCAACCATTTTATCAGAAGATAGCCTCATCAACAAGACAGCAAATCTGCAATATTCGATATAATTCGTGGTAATTATTCAAAATCATGCACATGGTATCTTGGAGCTATTAGCTGCTTGCGCTTTTATACCGAGTAAGGCCGAACTTCCATAGCTTTAGCGACAGTAGTGTGAAGAAGGCGGCAACACCGCAGCCCCAAAGGAGGCCAATGGCAGACAGGGTGCCTGTGAGCATCTGCGCAGGCAGCGTTGCTATCAGCCCATAGGGCAGAACTACCTGAAATAACATTTTCCACACGCCTTCCAACACCACACCTGGTACTTTCATGCTGAGTTCCAAGAGTGATTCCTCTAGTTGGTGCACCGTAGCCGCAGAGGTAAAGAAGAAAGGAACGGTGCGCAAGATCAGCATCAGGTCATACCACAAAAGGGTCATGAGCAGCACCAGTAAGATATACCCGACAATGGCCCCGATGGAGGGTGGGGTGGATAGAAGGGAAACACCGCGCAGCAAAATGACAAAACTCAAGGCAACCAGGGGCAGCGAGCCAGGATTCATGGACTCAAAGGACAGACGCAATAGCGGGCTTTGGGGCTTGGTTACATAATGGTCTAAAGCACCGGTGCGAATTTTTTCTGGTATGGAAATCAAACCAAAGAAAAACGTACACATGTTCAGGGCGTTGATCATGGAAAAAGTGCCAACAAAAATCATCATTTCCCCTTGCTGCCAGCCGCCAATGGATTCAACTTGACCATAGAGCACGTCAAAGAGTAAAAGCTGGATGGCAAACATACTGCCATCCACAAAGAAAGCGCCAAAGAAGGATAGGCGGAACACCATCAAATGGCTTAAGCGCAGTTTAGCCAGGCTCCAAAGGAGATTCAAGTTTCGTTTCATATGCCCACCCCGTCATAACGCATTCGCAGCTGCGCATAGGTCCTTTTGTTCAGAAGAAAAAATGCAGCAATCCAAACTATTAAAACGGCTGCACCGGTTAAGGCTTCACCGCTTCCCTGGCCTAATAAAAGCATGGCAGGCAGGTGAGCCGCATGGTAAAAGGGCGTGAGCTTCAATACTACAAGATAGGGCTCAGGAATCAGCGTCAGGGGAACGAGTGTACCTGTCAAAAAGGCCAGTAAATTGTTTTTGATCATCAGAAACAGCCAGATATCTTGATAACGAAAAGTGAGTATTCCCAAATAAAAGTGGAGCTGAGATAGGAATATCCGGCTTAGCAGCAGCAAAGCGGCTGCCTTTGCCCAGTTTGCCAGCTGAAAGGAAATGCTGTGGGCTATTGGGAATACAAAAAGGCATAGCAGACTTGCACCAAGGCTGAATACTGCCATATACACAGCCCCTCCCAGGGATTGGGTGAAGAGATAGGTTTGCACCTTGATGGGAAGCACCAGGAACTTGGAAAAAGTACCTGCTCTTATATGGGAGCTTAATTCATCGGCAATGCGGCCTGTATTGTCCATTTGGGCAAAGAAGGACTGGATTAAGTAGTACAGCAGCATGGTACCTAAGTTGAAGCCTGCTACCTCCGTCCTGCCTTGAAAGATGGAAGACCATAAAAGCCAGGCGAACAGTACCCGTGCTACGCCGGATAACACCTGCATGGCTGTGTCGAATCGGTAAACGGTTTGTGTTTTGAAGGCGGTCAAAAATGCCCTCCAATACTTTTTCATAGGGCAGTTTCCTCCTGGCTTCCATAAAGCCTGGATACCACGCTGCCAATATCCTCTTCCTCCACCATGATATCCCGAATGGGATAACGGGCCAGTAAGGATTGCAAAAGGGGCGTGGCATTGGCTTTGGGCAGCAAAAAGGACAGTTTCAGGTGCTCCTGTGTCACCTCCAGGCAATCCTTAGGTAGTTCCACCGTGCATTCTCCCTCCAGGACCAACGTCATCTTTCGAAAAGTTTGATGTTGTGCAAACAACGCTTCCGTTGGCCCATCGCAAATCTTTACCCCATTGCTTATGACCACGCTCCGCTTGCAAAGGCTCAAAATATCCTCCATATAGTGGGAGGTAAGCAGAATGGTGGTGCCATGGTTCTTGTTCACCTCTCTTAGAAAGGCTCGCATTTGATGCTGAGCTAAGGCGTCCAGGCCGATGGTGGGCTCATCCAGAAACAGGATGCGAGGGCTGTGCAGCAAAGCGGCGATAAGTTCCATTTTCATACGTTCGCCCAAAGACAGTGTGCGGACCTGTACCTGCATTAAATCCCCGATGCCGAACAGTTCTGTAAAGTATGCAATGTTCCGCTTATAGTCACTGTCTTGGATGCCGTAAATTTCCTTGAAAAGGCGGAAGGTATCCTTTGGGGTCAGGTCAAAGAATAACTGGCTTTTTTGCCCCATGACCACGGCGTACTGGCTTTTAAAGCTGTCCTCTAGTTTGTTAGGCGTATAGCCCATAACGGATAAGCTGCCAGAGGTAGGAGCGATGATGCCGGTCAGCAATTTTACCAGGGTTGTTTTGCCTGCGCCATTGGGGCCGATGAGGCCCACAAATTCCCCTTCGGAAATGGAAAGGTCAAAATCCGAAAGAGCTATTTTCTCTACATACGATCTGTGAAAGAGGCCGGCAATGCTGCCTTTCAGACCTGGTTTCTTTTCAAAGCGGCGGAATACCTTAGAAAGATTTTCTGTTTCAATCAATGACATGCTCGGGCTCCTTTTCATATTTGATCATCATGTTAGGCCGATGCCCTGTGTCCATTTTGTGGCGGGCCTTTCTGTTTTCAACCGTATCAAAAACGATAGAAAAATCATAGCCCTCCGGGTACATGTCCTTGGCAGCCACATGACGCTTTAGCCGCTTATGGGGAATGCGGCGTTTGATGCCCTTGACCTGCACGCCTACCAGGCCCATCTCATCTGCCGGGGCGTATACCAGGCCAATTTCCCTGCCGGGATATACAAACACACTGTCACCCAATTGAAATTGAGCCGCACGGGCGGAAATGGGTTTTGTGGCTTGATCATATTGGATGCGGGGCTGTGGTGCAGCCTTTTGATCTATCAAAAGAGGTTCTTTTTCAGGTTGGATTTGTGCAAGCGCCTTGTGATCCTGCCTGCCATATGCGGCTTCCCTAGCCCTTTGGATCATAGATTCCGGAAAGCCAAGCCGCTTGACGATATACAGCGCGCAGCTTTCCCCTGCTTCCCCCATTTCAAGCCGGTACAGGGGAGCAAGGCTTTCCTTGTCAAAGGCCATCCTTGCGTTTTGCAGCCCGGCTGCGGTATAAGCATATTCCTTTACCTCTGGGTAATGGGTGGTGGCAACAAACAGGCAGTTCCGCTGCCTGAGCACATCCAGTATGGCCACAGCAATACCCATACCCTCCATGGGGTCTGTGCCAGAACCCAGTTCATCCAGCAGCACCAGGCTCTCCCTGCTCGTATCCCTTAAAATCGCCAGTACGTTGGTCATGTGGGAGGAGAAGGTTGAAAGATTTTGCGATATGCTTTGGCCGTCGCCAATATCGCATAGCACATTGGCCATCATGCAAAGGCAGGTGCCCTTTTCCGCAGGAACATGCAGTCCGCTTTGAGCCATCAGTGTGAGTAGGCCTACGGTTTTTAGCGCCACTGTTTTGCCGCCTGTGTTGGGGCCGGTGATAACCATGCCCCTAACATCGCCCCCCAGCTGAAAATCAAGGGGCACACAGCGCTCCTTGTCGATGAGGGGGTGGCGGCCCTTTTGTATGCTGATTTGGCGCTCCAGTGTAATATCTGGTTCCAACCCATCCATCATGGCACTTAATGCCCCTTTGGCAAAAGCGAAATCCAGGGTTTCAAAGACTTCACGATTTCTTTCCAGGGCGGTGAGATGGCTCTCGGCAAGTGCTGTCAGGGTATACAGCACACGGCGGACCTCGTTTTCCTCCTGTATTTTCATCAGGTTCAGCGCTTCCTGAAGCTTGCTGACAGAGGCGGGCTCAATAAACACAGTGCCGCCAGAGGAAGACATATCCACCACTGTTCCAGGAATTTGGCTTCTGTGTTCTCGTTTTACCGGTAGTGTCTGCCGGCCGCCTCTCACCGTCACAAAGCTGTCGGAAAAATAAGAACGGTTGCTTTGCAGTAGGCTGTTTAGCTTAGCTTTGATTTGGGTTGTGAGCTGTTCAATTTTTCTGCGTGCGTCACGCAGGTCGGAGGATGCATTGCTGTCCACTGTATCGCCTCGGATACAGCGCTCAATTTCGCGCTCCAGATCTTCTGCATCAAGAAAAGCCCGGCCATAGAAGGCTAGATCTGATCCCAGGTATTCCCCGCGCTTGAGGTAGGATTTCATCCGGCGGCAGGAAGAAAGGAATTGGGCTATACCTAAAAAATCCTCAGGGCCGAGCATGGATCCAGCCTTTAATAGAGGCAGCAGCTTTTCCAGTGATTCCATGGTGCTGGTGGGCGGAGAGCCAAGCACATCTAAAAGTTGCCGAGCCTCGCTGGTTTGGCAAAGGTTCGCCCGACATTCTTTTTCATTTAGTGAGGGAGATAAGGCTAACAGCCTTCCTTTTCCATTTTGTGTGTTGGCCAGTAAGCAAAGCATATTCTTGATTTTATCAAATTCCAGTGTCATTTCATGTTGTGCCAAGGTTGATTCCTCCTGTTTTAATCAATGCAAAAACCCGCAGCAGCATCTGTCCCTATTCTGTAGGCAGAATGCTCCTGCGGGCTGAAGGCAAAAAAACAACGACAGATGTTCACCGCATGCCGCTAAATCGGATGCTCTTACTCATCGTACATGAATATGCACAATCAAAGAGCGATCGGATTAGCGGCCTTGCGGCGCGCCCTCTGTCGTTTCCTATTGCCAGGGAAGTCAGGAAGCAGTCTGTAAAGGGCAGATGCGGGATGGTAGGTAAACAAACAGGCTGCGCCTGTCTACTGCCTCCATTCCCTCATGGATTCAGTTATGAGATCCCTTTACAGACAAGACCGACATCAAAAATCCTCCTGGCAGAAATTACAAGAGCAGTATAGCAAATTGCAGAATAGATGTCAACGGGGGACCGTTGGCAATTTGTAAGCGTTGAGTTAAGAAATCTTTAAACCAAAAGGGATAAACGATCAAGTGATGGTAATGTTTAGGCATTCTTGCATATGAAGATCAAAAGAATCCAATGCTAGAAGAAATTGGAAAGTAACAGGGAGGTAAGGGGGAATTTGCATATCATCCTATTGACGATGTAGAAAATGGTTTGTTATAATACATGCATTCTCTTATAGAGATGAATTGTTAGGAGGAACATACATGAAAAAGACCCTGCTTGTTCTGCTGGCTATTTTGATCTGCACCCTCCCCATTTTGGCCATGGCAACGGGCATCACGTCAGAAGGCGCTTATACTGACGGTGTTTACGTTGGTGAAGCAGAAGGATTTAACGGTCTGCTGAAGGTGGAAGTCACCATTGAAGGCGGCGCAATCAAAGACATTAAGCTCCTTGAGACTTCAGACACCGAAGGTATCTATAACCAAGCCACGGACAGCGTGCTGCCTGCTATCATCGCTGCCAACACCGTAACCGGTGTGGACGTGAAAGCCGGCGCCACCTACTCCTCCATGGGCATGATCACCGCCGTTGCCAACGCCTTGAGCCAGGCCGGCGCCACTGTGACCCTGCCTGCTGCAGAGGTTGAGGAAGTTGCAGTCGAACCCACAACAGCAGAAGCCGGCACTGTATACATGGGCTTTGGCTCTGTGCCGAACTTCCGTGTAGGCCCTGGCAAAGACCCGACGGAGACCCAGGTATATTCCTTCAACGTTACCATGGCCTCTGCTCTCTTTGATGAGGAAGGCCGCATTTTGGATCTGACAGTTGACATCTATGAGATCAGCACCCCCAACTATGATGGTGAGAGCATGCCTCACTTCTCTGGCTGGCCGGCCAAGGAAGGCTACAACGTATTTGATCATGCCACTGAAGCTGTATCCGGCGTCTCTGAAAACACCGAAGAGCTGGCTGCAACCGAGATCAATGGCTGGCTGACCAAGCGTGAGCGCGGCGACACTTATCACATGAACCCCCAGAACGAATGGTATAAGCAGATGGATGCTTACGAGAGCATGTTCACCGGCTGGACCGTTGAAGAAGTTCGCGAATGGTTTGGCAAGTACACATCCACCCGCAATGGCCGTCCCATCAAGCTCAACTCCGAGAACGAAGACGACAAAAAGGCCATTGCCGAAATGTCTCCCGAAGAGCTGGCTATGCTGGAAGACGTGACCTCTCAGGCGACCATAAGCCTTTCTGACTCCCATGGCCTTATTCTGGAAGCCATCGAAAAGGCTTATGCCAACCGTCAGCCTGCACTGAAGATCGGCGAATAAGCAAGTAGATACAAGCAAGCCGGCGGCAAGGATTTCATCCTGCCGCCGGCTTTACTGTACCTATATTTTTTTGTGTCCAGCCTTAGAGTTCTCTATGGACCATGACTTATCGCGGCTTTTAATCGGATAAGAGCATTACTCTTTTGAAAAAACCTTCAAAGCCAGGCTGCAGGCTTTTATGGCTTGCAAGCTTCTCCGATTCTGTCATGTCAAACCAGTACGCTCTTGCGGGCAATGAAAGGGAGAGGGAATCCAGCGGCCAGCCAGGCGTTCGTTTAATATGTGGCTTATCCGTCAGCAAAAAGTAGTTGGAACAGATGTCATCCCCGTCATATTCCCATAGGGTGCCATCGCCCTTGATAAGGCATATGGCGTTTTGGTAACGGGCTTGAAGGCAGCCGCCGTTGCCGTATGCGCGTACAAGGCTTGTGTAGTGCTCGATCATTTCTTCATCAGATAGCGATCTACCTTCGGGTCTGCGCAAATGAACACCTGGTTTTTTGTCTTCAGGGACCCCCAGTAGCTCCATGCCGGAATCGCAGGAGAAAACGGGACGGTGATATGCCTGATAATAGCAAAGTGCTTTTTGACGAGCATTTGCCAATGGCGTATTGCCATCCTCCGATGCTGGCGGTGCATCCTCATCCAATCCATCAATGATAAAAGGCAATGAGGATAGCATTTGGCGCATGGAGATTAATTTTGCCGGATTGCCGGTGCCATACAAAAGCCGATGCATCAGTTGACTCCCAGCGCCTCAATGAGTATCTGCATATTTTTACGCATGCCGTCTTCATAAGCAGTCAATGCACGTTCATCCACAGGACCCGTCACCAGGGGATCGAGTTCGTATACCTGAGCGCCGGTTTCAGCGGCCAGGGTCCGGGCAGCCAGATCAGGATATTGGGGCTCTGTGAACAGGGGGGGCGTATTCAGTGTACGCACCTGTACAACCAGTTCAGCTAGCTGAGCGGGGCTTAACGCTTCACCGGGGTCACGATTGACAACGGCTGCCACATTCAGGCCGTATGCCTTGGCAAAGTAGGGAAAAGCTTCATGGAAGGTGATGATATCCGTGCTTTTCAAGTTTTCAAGGCCTTGTGTCAGTTCGGCATCCAGGGCCTTCAGGCGGAGAATATAAGCCTCCGCATTTTTTGTGATCGTATCGACATGTTCCGGGAATGAAGCAATGAGGCCGGCGCTCAGATTTTTTACCATTACAATTGCATTTTGAGCGTTCAACCATATGTGCGCATTATCCTCATGATCGTGGTCGTGGTCGTGGACGTGGTCATGGTCTTCATCCATTTCCTCCTCATGGAGGTGCTCTTCTCCGCCTTCTAAGGTCAGCAACGGTATGTTGCTGGATGAATCAACAATGGACAGGTTTGGAAACTGTTCAACTACTGTGTTGAGGAAGCCTTCCATTCCGGCACCATTGATTAAGAGGACCTGCGCTTGGGAGAGGGTACGCATATCCCCAGTAAGTAGCTGATAGTCATGCAGGCAGCCAGTATCAGGTGCGGCCAGGTTTAGCAGTGTGATATCGCTGATGCCCACAGTCAGGTTGCTGGCCAGAATGTATATGGGGTAAAAGGATGTGACTACCGTCTTTTTTTGTGGGGACCCCAAGCCGCTGGCGGGAACAAAGAAAAGCAGCACCGCTGCCAAAAGGGATGTAAATGATTTTATCATTATCGGACACCTTTTTCCTTAGGATGTTATTAATTATATCATATACTGTACTGAAAAGACAAGCCGTTCAGCCAGACTGGCTGAACGGCTGCTGGAACATAAGGTGCTGTAATTTTGCGTTACTGCTCAGGCGTTTGGGCTGTCTGATTGGCATACTCGATGGTGGCTGCTGCCATCCATTCCTCCATGGCATTGGACAAAGCATTGTTCTGCCGGTCCATTTCCATTTCAGATTTCAGGGTTGCTTTCAGATCCTCTGTCAAGGAAACTGCGCCGCCGGGTACATCCCTTTTGTAGCAAAGAATGTGCACACCAAAGCTGGATACCACCGGCTGGCTGACATCGCCGACCTTCTGCATTTGTTCAGAGAATGAACCAGCGACAAAAGCGGGGTCATACAAAATAGAGGCGGAATGTACGCTGTAGCCTTCTGTTTTATTGGGTTCTTGTGTCATGCCGGGATCTGTGCCAAACTCGGCTACCAGCGCATCAAAGTCTTCGCCGCTGTCTAGGCGTGCATAGATGGCATCCGTCGTTTCTTTAATGGATTCCAAAATGGCCGCTTCGGCTGCTTCCAGGTCAGCCTGAGTAACAGGGGTGGGGGTTGCAGTAGCGGAGGGATCGACTGTGGCTTCTCCGGCTTCTGTTGCTTCAAGATCATCGTGGCCCTCTTCCAGCTGGGCCAGAATGGCGTTGTAGTTTTCCAGTAGCGTGTCATCCACAGTCAAGAGAATATGGGTAATGCCGCGCATGCCTTCCGGAATGTAAAATGCCTGCTGTCCGCCGTATTGAGTGGCATATTCATAGTTGCCGACATCGCTACCAAAAGATGCTGTATCGGCATCCACGCGGGTTTGATATTCATTCTGAACATCTTCATCCGTGATGGCGGGAAGTTCGCTTAGCAACAGGTCTGTCATGCGTTCGACTGTTTTCTGGTATTTTAAACTGGTTACGAGTTCATCAATGGCTTGCTCTGCAGTAAAGTCCATTTGCGCGAGGGTGTCATTGACCTGGGCCCTGGCAGCAGCCTTTTCTTCCTCTGTCGGTTCTTGGGAAGTCAAAAAGGAAGCAGCCATCTGCTCTATGTAACTGTCCCAAGTGGCTTGGGCTTCAGTCAAAAAGCCATCTTCTTCTTCTTTGGTGAATTGGTCTGCCTTCATTTCGGCAGCCTTTTGATTGAAGAGGGCTTCCTGGATTGCGTACTCGATGGCGATGGATTCCAAAAGGGCTTCCTGACCGGTTAAGTCATACCCTTGGCTGGTATATGAAGTATAAAGGCTATCGTATACGGTACGCATTTTTTCATAGGTAATGATTTCGCCATTGACGGTTGCCACCATGGCATCCGGTGCGGGGGTGGCAGTGGGAGCGACAGACTCTGACGGTACAGGCGTGATCCCTGCCTCGGCCGTTGCTTCAGCAGTCGGCGTTGGCGCTTCGCTGAGTGCCCCAGTCATAGCCATGGTAGCGCACATGGTCAGCGCCAGGCAGAGCGCAAAAAAACGGGTAGATTTCTTCATGGAATCACTTTTTCCTTTCTTTGTGTCCGGCTCCGACGCCGGAATGTTATACTCATTATGGCATAGGCTTGTGTATGTCTGCAAGCAAATGACGCAAAAAATCAAAAAGTTACACTCTGTTCATTTTTTGACGAATGACCATATTTCCGTCAGGGGTTGCGCCTTGTTTGCAGAATGCCGGCATTGCATGCGCAAATGCTTTCATAAGACGAAAATAGATATTTTTTTGTTTCATTCATTCGCATGGAAATCAATGGACGGTGTTTAAAACAATGGATTTTTCATAACGGTAATGGCGGAAATGAAAGAAGCGAAACGCATATAGATCAGCTTGCAGAGGATTGTATTCTTGTTCTTGCCAATGCTACAATAAATCATATGGGCCAATTTCTTTATAGGAAATGAGTGCAGAGCGTTGAAGCGGATTTTGATCTATAAAAAGGAACGATGTCTTGCCGTGTTTAATGCAAACAATGAGTGTCTAATGCGCTGCCCGGTAGGCCTTGGTTTTTCCCCCTTGGGCAAGAAGGAGATGGAGGGTGACGGAAAAACGCCTGAAGGGACATATTACATTTGCGTAAAACGCGATACGGGGAAATATGGAAGGGCCCTTGGCATCAGTTATCCAAATGAGCAGGATGCCAAAGCTGCCTACGATCTTGGAAGAATTACAAACGATGCATTGCTGGCCATTGAATCGGCCATGCGGGAGACAAGGCGCCCGCCTTGGGGAACAGCGCTGGGTGGTGAAATATATTTGCATGGCGGCGGTGCGTATGATTGGACCGCCGGCTGTATTGCTTTGCAGGATGAGGATATGGCTTTGCTTTATGATGCTGTGCAATGTATGGATCAGGTCACCATATACCCTTAAGAGAAAAACCATCCGTCAGATGCTGCACTTGCTGTGCGAGCCTTGCGGATGGTTCTTGCCTTTTATCGGGTGTTTCTTACATTACAGCCGTATGATCACTGCTTTGCATTTGCTTTACTGCAGCGTTGTCATGCCAAATCTTCAGTGCAAGGTACATGGACAGCCCGCAGAATGCAATGATCAAAACAAAAGGCAAGGCACGGTCGATCTCCGACAAGGCACCGGCGGCCAGCCCCACCGGCGATGTGATCAGCAGGCACATGGATATCAGCAGTCCGTTCATTCGGGCCCGCTCTTCACGGCTCACATTCAGCATTTGCAATGAAGATACCAGCGGCATCAGCACGGAATAAGATAGGGCTTCTATAAAAACTCCCAGGGACAGCAGCACAGCATTCCCGCTTTTCAGTAAAAGCAGCGGGATCAGGATAAATGCTAAAGCGGCAAAAGCTGATGTTACTGGCTTCATAAAGCGGCGCACGTTCAGCCGAGGCACGATAACAAAGTAGGATGCCATCAATACAATAGAACGAATGGTGGAAAACAGGGAAAGGTACTTTTCTTCAATGCCCATTTTGTCAGTAACAAAAATGGGCCAGAAGTTGTCATACACGCTTCTGGTAGCGCCATAGCATGCAAGCAAGGCAACGGTCAGCATAATGCGGCGGTTTTTCAGCATGGTCAGCAATACCTGCAAGCTACCCAGCAGGTGGTCTTTCATGCTGTGAAGCCGGTATTCTTCCATGCGGCGTTGTCCAATGGTTGTTTCCTGGGTCTTGTGATATAAAAGGATGAATTTGGCGGTCATCATCACAAAGGTTAACCCATATAAAAAACGCATGGTAGGAACAACGCTGTATTTTTCCACAAACAGAAATGAAAGCGGAACGATAAAGCCGGCCAGAAGCCCGGCGATGCTGGTCAGGGAATATAAGTTCACCAGCTTATCATCCGGCGAATCCTCAACAAACAAAAGCGTCCAAGAGTTTTCGGTAATGCGGTACATCCCGTTAAATGCGGAAGCCAGGTAAAACCAGTACTCATTTTGGGCAGACATCCATAAAAGCGCTGGAACACTCCAGCTTAAAATATCGAAGATGAATGTACATCGCCTGCGTCCCAGCTTATCTGTCAGCGGGCCGCTGAGCAATGCCCAAATCATTTGGGATATAAGAGATATCGTGGCATTTAAGCCAATCATCAATGGTTCCATCCCAAGTGCGACCATGTATACGGAAACGAAAGGGAGATACAGGTTATAGGGAATCCCCCAAAGCGGCTCCATCCACAGACAGGCGCGCTCATTTCCTTTGGCGTGAATCAGGGTATCAATCAGGGGATGGGATAGAAGTTTCTTTATGAAAACAGCCATGTTTACCTCACTGGCACATGCACTGCGCCTCGCAAATGATAGCATGTACCTTATGCTGTGTCAAGGAAGCGAAAGGCTGTCATTCTTGACACGTTTTACGGTGCGTGATAGGATGTAATCGATTATCTGAAAAGAGGCATGTTTTGGCTAATGTGAAGCAGATAGCCGCCTGGCGAAGGTATCTATCGCCACCGTATCTCATGTGCTCAGGGAAAAAAGCTGTGCGTGAGGAGACCCGGTAAAGGGTGGAGGAAGCCATCCGGCAGACAGGTTATATGCTGAATCCCAGGCCATGTTCCCCATGCCTGCATGACTTCATAGATGCACCTGGAAAGGCATAGAAAAACATATGTTTCAGGGACTTGGATCCAGGGTATCCTTAGAACAGAAATCCAAGCATTCCCGGCTGAAAAAAAGGCCGAACCCAATGGCGGACAATGCGGATGCATCCATATATAAAAGTCGCCGTTGTATTTACGGATTCAGTTTAAAATCCGGCCTGAGGCCTGATTATATGAAGGAGGAATAAAAATATGCTTAACCCTGAGGTCAAAAAGCTTCTCACCGAGCAAGTCAACAAAGAGTTTTACTCTGCATATCTGTATCTGGCCATTGCCAACTACTATGCTGATAAGAATTTGAATGGCTTTGAAAACTGGTTTCTTGTGCAAGCCAAAGAGGAGCAGGATCACGCGATGCTGTTCCGCCAGTATTTGATCAATGAGGGCGAGGAGGTTGCGTTGGCTGCCATTGATGCACCCAAAGGCGCTTTCGATTCCTTCCGTGCTCCCTTAACAGCTTCTTTGGAGCATGAGCGCTTTGTTACAAAGAGCATTTATGCCATCTATGCAGCAGCTCAAACGGCCGGTGATTTCCGCACTGTCAACTTCCTGAACTGGTTTGTTACCGAGCAGGGAGAAGAAGAGAAGAATGCGGATGAGCTCATTAAGCGTTATGACCTTTTTGGGGTTGACGCCAAAGGGCTGTACATGCTCAATGCCGACCTGGCCGCCCGCATGTATAATCCCCCATCTTTGGTTTTGTCCTGATAGGATTCAAACGCCGCCGGTTCAATGAACCGGCGGCGTTTGCTTTGCGCTTGGCGGGGATGTCAGGGCTCATCTGTCCATGTGTCCAGAGCTTCCTCCACAATCCGCATGATTTCCTTTAGCACAACCTGCTTTTTGGTGTTTACGTGCATGTTGTCACCTTTGAATTTGGTTGTCAAGTTGTCAGATAAAAGCGAGTCAAAGCTCACTTCCAATATGCTTGCAAGCGTCACCAACGTCTCCAGACTGGGCTTTCGCGTACCACGTTCGATATGCCCTAAGAAGGATAAGGAAATATTCGCTTTTTCCGCAAGCTGATCTTGAGTCCATCCATGCAGAGTTCTGGCCTGGCGGATGCGTGCCCCAAGCAAGGCATAATCCATGGGACAAACACCTCCCACGTACTGTATGTTTCACTTGAGGATAACGAATTATGCATGAATTGAAAATAACACATAAGCATTATTCTGCACCATAAGAAGTAACATTTTTCTGATTTACATAAACGATGCTCATGTATGACAAGTGGAATCGTCTCCCATAAAAATGTTTGTAAGGGGTGTACAAAGAAACATTCGCATGCTATAATATTTTCGTTAGCCCAGCCAGGTATGCATCCGGGTCATTCCTCCTCGTTCAAAGCCCAAAACCGATGCTTGGGATCCACGGGAGCGACGGCATGGCACATAGGTTTGGGTAAATTTTAACTTTGGAGGTAACCCATCATGTATCAGGACAAAACCTTAACCTGCCGTGAGTGCGGCGCCGAATTCGTATTCTCTGGCTCTGAACAGGCCTTCTTCGCTGAGAAGGGCTTTCAGAACGAGCCCAGCCGCTGCCACGCCTGCCGCGCAAATCGCCGCGCTTCTCAGGGCGGCCCCCGCAGCACTGGCGAGCGCCAGATGTACGAAGTAATCTGCGATGGCTGCGGCCGCACCACCCAGGTGCCCTTCCAGCCCCGTGGTGATCGGCCCGTATACTGCCGCGAGTGCTTTGACACCCAGCGTCAGAGCCGCTACTAAGAGAATTTAAAGGAGCGCCATCGAGCAATCGATGGCGCTTTTCTTATAGATTAGTTTTTGCATACATAATATTTGGTATGGAGGCTTTACTGGATTTTACTTAAATCAATTTTTTCCAGTGCTTTTAATAGCGGAAGACCCAGAACATATACCGCACCTATTTGACCCAAAGCTACATAGCCCATGGAGGACCAAAGCTCTAATCCATTAATTACATTAAGCATAATGCCGACTACGATGGCATTGATGATAACAGGCGGAAGTGCCGCCACATAACGGTTCTTTCTAAGCAGATAGGTACATATGGCTGCAGTCAATGTGGCGAGGCTGCCGAAAATCACATCAGCAGGACCAAATCCGCCCAGTAAATTGGCCAGGAGACATCCAACAAACAGGCCGGGGATGGCTTGGGGGATAAGGATCGGAAGCAGAGTCAATGCTTCAGAAATACGGAATTGGACAGCGCCATAGCTGATGGGTGCCAGCGCATATGTCAATGCGGCGTAAATAGCCGCTACAACGGCGCTTACTGCCAGGCCTTTGGGCGAGAAGAATGAATTTTTCATTAAAAAGCCCCACTTTCATCTTTTGCTTTGAAGAATATACCACACTAGCCCCGGCATAGCAACAAGAGCGTATGTGCAAAATAGGCCTGCTAAAGGAGTTTTTCCTTTAAGCAGGCAAGTCCTGATCGATGCGGGGAGGTATGCGGAATGTCTCATCATGCCCAAGGCCAAAGCATCCATTGTACGGTAGGTAGCTGTCAGTACAATGAACGGCAGAACATGTGTTCCTTAGCGGATATTCAGGTTTCTGCCAGACCGGGCTGCTGTTCCGGTCAGCCGGAAGAAAGCCTGTGCTCCAGCTACAAAAGCCGCGGAAAGTAAGGATCGCCTAATAATACAGCCTGGCATCGTTTGCCAGGCTGTATTTACATACCTTCTGCGGTATTACTCACTTTTGGCCATAATGTTTTCCACATTGGAGATCTGTTGGGCCAGGAGACCGGAGAAATCTTCCAGGCCTTCCTGCCGGCGATCCATGGTCATGCCCAGAAACTCACGGCAGCGATTGAGCATGTCGTTGACCGCTTCTTGCAGTTTGTTCTGCTCATCCTCCCAGCGCATCCGGGCTAGATCATAGGTGATTTGAAGCCGGTCCAGATCTGTGGTCCTGTCGCGGCCCCGGAAGGTAAGGGCACGTTGCAGCAGGATATTGAGGCCTTCCATCATCTGCGATACAGCAGGGTCACCCAATGCTTGGGAAAGCTGCTGCGCACGTGCAAACTGTACGGCAGTGCGAGAGGGAGCATCCTGCAGATAAGCGGATTCCGCATTGTCTGGAACAGCAATGCCATCCCGGCGCAGATCTTCTGCAATTTCAGATAGAAGTTGCGGACGGTTTTTCAAAATGGAACGGTACTTGTTCTGATAGCGAAGCATGAGGCTTCTGTCACCTCCTGCCATGCGCATGACGCAGGCCCGGACGGATACGCCCTGTCCTCTGGCAGCCAGAACTGTACGCAGAAGCTCCCGCACCTCATCATCCGTAAAGGTCTGAAAGGGTGCCGCCCTGTTCAGGCCCGTCTCCGGTCGCTGACGCAGCTGTGCGTAATAGTAATTGCGGATACTGTTGGGTTTGCGGCCCAGTGAGGAAGCCACCTGTTCAAACACGCTGCGCAAAGGCGTGCCTTGACGGGACGCTTCCCGGACGGCGCTGAATAAGGTGTTTGATTCCTCGTCGCGCCAGCCGGTGCGGGAGCTCCTATGTAAAGCCTGTTCCATTCTCTCATCCCTCCACTTAACGGGTTAGTCAGTACATAGTATGCACACGCTCCGGCAGCGATATACGAAAAAGTGTCACCGAATAGATTCAAAATAGTTTATAATCGCGCCGCCGTTTGTAAACATGCTTTGTGAAACATTCTTTATCTGCTGTGCATCATATGAAAACGCATTGGGCAGCAAAACATCGCCTAGCATGCTTTGTTCTACTATGCCAAATACGGGATCACCTCCATATAGCTGTATGGATGGATTGACGGACATGAGACCACTTAGCACAAGGTCCTTTTGTCCGCTGTCGGAGAGAAGCTTTTGTACAAACGCCATCGCCAGATCCTTGCCAGATCCATTGACAATGCCTGCAGCCAAGTATAGATCGGAGGCCGGAATCGGTGAGGCAAAAATCGAAAATGCCCTGCCCTGTCTTAAGAGGCTTCGCAGCTGGACGGCGGTAAGCATTGCTGACCGGCTTCGACCAGCAGCAAACTCGCTTAAGGCCGTTTCTTTTGGTGCTGAGCCAAAGCCTGTATGCAAAATGGACGCAGGTAGGTCTTCCTTTCCGCCGGACATGACGGAAAACAATAAAAGTGGCATCCCGGGGGAACACTGGATATCGGTGGTTACATTTTTGCCCTTGGGGATGGATGTAAGGGATGTGCGAAATTCTTGAAAGGTCGAGCCCTTTTGAGGTTCAGGCGTGCTGGAGGGCGCAGCTCCAATACCCAACAGCGGTGTGGGCGCCGGGGTTGCCGCTGTGGAACCCGTCAGCGCCGGATCGTAGGCCAGGGCATAGCCGTCCAGGCAGACAGGAAGGGCATATTGCATTCCCTGCCAACGTCCAGACCTAAGTGCACCATCAGATATTGGGAACTGGCCTGTTATGGGTAGAAATACGTTTTCTGGCGCTTTGATCAAGCCGGGAGAAAAGAAGATCAGGTCTGGCAGGACAGTATCCTCTTTTGTTAGCTCCTGGGCAAGAGCTGTTCGGATGTAAACCGATACGCCGCTTTGCTCTTTTTCAAATGCGGTGGCCTGGCGCTTTAGCCATGGAGTGGATGACACTTTGTCATCCATGATCCATATGCGTAACAGCTGCTTTTGCGGCGCTTGGATACCGGGCGGCAGCGAATCATTACGGCTGACTGCACGTTCCCATACATCCGGAAAGAAAAAGCCCAGCAAGAGCGTGAGACACAAAAACACAAGGATGGCAAGCCGTCGTCCCACAGCACTTCCTCCCCTTTGACGGTGATCTTGGCTATAGCCTATGCATAAAAATGTGAAAAAAGATTCTGTTTGCCAAATGTATAGTAATTTCCTATAATGAATTGACAGGCGACTTGCAATTAAGGAGGCTGAACACAATGAACTACCGCGAATCCTATGCAAGCTGGTGCAGGGATTTTGCTTTGGATAAAACGATGATGGCGGAACTTGATCAAATCGCCGGGAATGAAAAAGAGTTGGAGGACCGCTTCTATAAGGAACTGTCCTTTGGAACGGCCGGCATGCGCGGTGTCCTGGGTGCTGGTCTGAACAGGATGAACGTATACAATGTTCGCAGGGCTACCAAAGGCCTGGCAAAATATCTATTGAAAGACCCGGAAAGTGCTGTCCGGGGTGTTGCCATCGCCTATGACAGCCGCCGTATGAGCCCGGAGTTTGCCAAGGAGACTGCGCTTGTGCTTTGCCAAAGTGGTGTGCCAGCCTTCTTGTTTGATGCGCTTCGTCCGGTGCCGGTGTTGTCCTTTGCTGTGCGGCACTTAAACTGCATTGCAGGGGTTGCCATCACTGCAAGCCATAACCCACCCCAGTATAACGGTTACAAGGTGTATGGGGAGGATGGTGCACAGCTGGGTCCTGAAGCAGCACAAGGCGTAACCCAGTGTATTCATGAAACAAATTATCAGGAGTCTTTGCCCATGGATGAAGGCGAGGCGCTGGAAAAGGGCCTGCTTCATATCATTGGAAATGTGCAAGTGGATGATGTGTATATCCGCCGTGTGAAGGGACTTTGTGTGCAGCCCGACTTGATGCGGACGGAAGGCGGAAAGCTCTCCATTGTCTACACGCCGCTGCACGGCTCCGGGAATGTACCGGTGCGCAGGATTTTGAAAGAAGTGGGAATTACCAACGTAGCTGTGGTGAAGGAGCAGGAACTGCCTGACCCCAATTTTTCCACCATTGCCGTGCCCAACCCCGAAGACCCGGCGGCCTTTAAGCTTGCCATGGAACTGGCCAATCAGGTGGGGGCGGACGTCATCTTTGGTACGGACCCAGACTGCGACCGCTTGGGCGTAGGTGTTCGGGACAAAGAAGGTAAATTCCAGCTGCTGACTGGAAATCAAATCGGCTGTGTGCTTTTGCATTACATTCTTTCCACCCGCAAAAAGCTGGGTACGCTGCCTAGAAACGGTGCAGTGGTGAAATCCATCGTTACCACAGAACTGGCTAGGGTCATCAGCCAGGATTTTGGTGTGGAGTTGTTCGATACCCTGACAGGCTTTAAGTTTATCGGCGAGATGATCCAGCAGTTTGAAGATACTGGAAGCCATACGTTCCTGTTCGGATTTGAAGAAAGCTATGGCTACCTTTCCAGCACCTTTGTTCGTGACAAGGACGGCGTCAATGCCTCCTTGCTACTGGCAGAGGTAGCCGCAGCCTGCAAGGCTGAGGGAATTACCCTGTATGACAGGATGCAGGCCATTTTCAGTCAATACGGATACTATGTGGAAAGTGTAGCCTCCAAAACGTTGCCAGGCAAGGATGGCTTGGAAAAAATGCAGAATATCATGGAAGGGCTTCGGAAAAATCCTCCCAAGGAATTGGCGGGGATTCCTGTTGTTGCCCATCGTGACTATCAGACTGGACTTTTGCAGGATGCGGAAGGCAACAAAACGCCCATGGGCCTGCCGAAATCGGATGTGCTGTATTACGAGCTCAAAGGCGGTCATTGGGTCTGCGTAAGGCCCAGCGGTACAGAGCCCAAAATCAAGCTGTATGTAAATACCTGCGCAGGTGATGAAGCTGCCTCAAAGGTGCTGAATGATGCGCTGACCCGTGCGTCTAAAGCGCTTTTGTCCTGAGGATTCGATTCATTAAAGGAAACCTGCCCGGCAAATTGCTGTTGGGCGGGTTTATGGTTTTATTGATGATTTACATAGAATGATCATGGATGCGGTATAGATGTTTTCTCCGGCTGGTTTAATGAGCGTATATACTGTTTGGGTGTCATACCATAGCATTTTGCAAATGCGCGATAAAAGGTGCGGATACATTCAAATCCGGTGATGAGGGATATTTCCAGCTGCGTCAAATCACTTTGAGCCAGCAGCTGCGCGGCCCTGCGGCAGCGCAGGCTGTTAATATAGTCGGAATAGGAACATCCGAAATTGTCACGAAACAAGTGGGAAAGACGGCTGCGGCTGTACCCAAGATGCCGGGCCAGTTTATCCATGCTGATATTGGATGTGCTGTTTTCCTGCAGGTAGGCAATCATGTTGCGCATGAGGCCAGCTGGAGCCTTGATGGGCATAGCGGTGAGGCCAACCCTATCGATTAGTAACCCCAGCAAGAGCTGGCAGAATCCCCGCTGGGACTCCATGCCTAGGGTCTTCCAGCTGCTATCCATCAGCGGCATCAGAATAGCCAGCTCGCCGCTTTCATCATGGTATACAGATTGCACAAACCGCTTATTGGCCAAAGTTTTTTCTAAGATGGGTACAAATGAAGTGGGAACAATAATGATAAAAACATCTGAATGGTCATCTGTGAAATATCTGTGAACCATATAACCGGAAGTGATGAGCAGGCTTCCCTTGGGTACATCATACCTCTGTCCATCCAGTATGGCGCTCATCATGCCTTCCATAACATAGACCAGTTCAATACTGGAATGAAAATGCGGCAGGCAGCTATTGTTGTTGGAGCGGAAACATACAGCCTGTTCCATATCATCCCGGTATTGTTCATAAACTTCAAGCATAAGAGTAACTCCTGAGAACAGCACATTATGTCACTAAAACCGTGCTGTTTGTCATTACAATTATATCGCATATACGCTACAATGAACATAGTAAATTGCCTTATCAGGCGAATGAAGAAAGGGTTATATATTTATGGATAAGGTACGTATTGGTATCATTGGCTGTGGCGGAATTGCTAATGGCAAGCATATGCCCAGTTTGAAAAAGCTGGACAATGTAGAAATGGTAGCTTTCTGCGATATTATTCCCGAACGTGCCCAGGAGGCTGCTGAAAAGTACGGTACGCCTGATGCGAAGGTGTTCTCTAATTATCAAGAGTTGCTGAAGCTGGACCTGGATGTTGTGCATGTGCTGACCCCCAACTCCAGCCATGCGCCCATCACCATTGATGCTCTGGAATCCGGTAAGCATGTCATGTGCGAAAAGCCCATGGCCATGAATACAGAAGAAGCAAAATCCATGCTGGAGGCAGCCCGCCGCACCGGTATGAAGCTGACCATCGGTTATCAAAACCGCTTCCGCGCTGATAGCCTGTATCTGAAAAAATGCTGCGAGAATGGCGATCTGGGCCATGTATACTATGCCAGGGCTTTGGCCATCCGCCGCAGGGCTGTGCCTACCTGGGGCGTTTTCCTGGATGAAGAAAAGCAGGGCGGCGGTCCCCTCATCGATATCGGAACTCATGCGCTGGACTTGACCCTCTGGTGCATGGATAACTATGAACCAGCCATGGTAGTTGGTACCAAGTACCATGAGCTGGCTCCCAAAGCGAATTCTGCCAATGCCTGGGGATCTTGGGATCCCGAGAAGTTCACCGTGGAAGATGCTGCCTTTGGCTTTATTCGTATGAAGAACGGAGCCACCATTACTGTGGAAGCTTCCTGGGCGCTGAACACGTTGTTTGTGCATGAAGCCAAGACCATGCTCAGTGGCAGCGAGGGCGGTGCCGATATGCTGGGCGAGAACGGTGCGCTACGCTTAAATGGCGAAAAGTTCTCAAAGACCTTTGTAACCGTACCGGACCTGAAAGCCGGTGGTGCAGCCTTCTATGACGGCGAATCCATGTCTCCTGCTGATCTGGAAGCAAAAATGTGGATTAGCCATGTGCTGGATGATACTCAACCTCTGTTGGTAAAGCCTGAACAGGCGCTGGTTGTGACCCAGATCCTGGAGGCCATCTACGAGTCTGCCAAGACCGGCAAGCCCGTGTTCTTCGACTGATAGTAAGGAGTGCAATATGAAGCTTCCAATCGCGTATCAGATATATTCCGCCCGTGAGGATGCCCAGCGTGATTTTGATGCAACCCTTGGACAAATCAAGGCCATCGGGTATGACGGTGTGGAATTTGCAGGCTTTTACGGCCATACGGCAGACAATGTAAAGGCAATGCTTGAAAAGCATGGCTTGCAGGCTGTATCCAGCCATGTGCCAATGGCATTGATCGAGGCAGATATGTTCGGTACCATTGCCTATCATCAAACCATCGGATGCCCATACATTGCCGTTCCCTTCTTGGATGAATCCAGCAGGCCCGGCGGGCCGCGTTTTGCGGCTATGATCCAGGTGATTTTTAAATTCGGCAGGCTGTGCAAAGAAGCGGGTATAACCCTTTTGTACCACAACCATGATTTTGAGTTTGTAAAGTTATCTGGCCAGTATGGTCTGGACTTTTTGTATGATGCTGTACCTGCCGATATTTTGCAGACCGAGATCGATACCTGCTGGGTAAAGTATGCAGGCCTTGAACCTGCTGAATATGTGCGCAAGTATGCCGGCCGCTGTCCCTTGGTGCATTTGAAGGATTATGTGGGCCGCCGGGATGGGAAAACGCCTTACGGACTTATCGGTACCGACAAGATAGCCGATGCGGATGTGGCTTTCTCCTTCAAGCCTGTGGGCATGGGCAGCCAGGATTTCCCCGCCATCGTAGCTGCGGCCGTTGAAAGCGGCGCTAAGTGGCTGATCGTTGAGCAGGACCAGTCCATGGAACGGACTCCTTTGGAAGCCGCAAAGCTGAGTAGGGAGTATCTATCGACAATCGGGCTGTAATCCTGCAAAAGTGAAACTTTAACAATGAAGCCTGCCTATGCTTTTCTAATAACTATTGGATAAGCATCTGGCAGGCTCTTTCGTAACAAAACAGGGACAGGCGTTGAGCCTGTCCCTTTGCTTTTCTTCTCCCTTTAGCACAACCATTGAGGTTGAGATACTGACGCTTAAATCTTTCCTTCAAATGCTTCTTTGACCATGGCAAGTGATGGAATGGATCGTGCAGCTCCAGCTGTGCTGACGGCCATGGCAGCGGCGGCAGCAGCCAGTTTTAATGCTTGCTCCACTGTGTCGCCCAGAGCAGTACGCGCCACAAAATAACCTAAAAAAGTATCTCCGGCTGCTGTCGTATCCACGACAGGAACGGAATATGCTGCCTGCCTAACATAACAGTTTTCAGCCAGATACTCTGAGCCTGCTTCTCCCAGCGTTAATAGGATGGCCGCCTTTGGGAAGCGCTTTTGCATTGCTTGTCCCATGCTTTGGCTGTCGCTGACGCCGGTCATTGCTTCGCCTTCAATTTCATTTAATACAAATAGATCCACCATATCCAAATCATATTGAAGCATCTCACTGGAGTATGGAGAAGGATTGAGTATGATTTTCATTCCTTGCTTTCGCCCAGCATGCAGCAGATCATTCATCTGGTTAATCTCATTTTGCAAAACCAGCACGTCCCCTGCTGAAAAGTCTCCAAGGACAGTGTTAATGTCTGCTGTTTCAATGGCCTGATTTGCACCACCAAAAAGCAAAATGCAGTTTTGCCCCTGCTTGTCCACTTGTATGACTGCATGGCCTGTTTTTTCTGGGCATACCCTGATATATTGCGTATTGACTCCATACTGCTTGAGCATGTCCACCAGCATGGTGCCATCGCTGCCTATCTTTCCAGCATGACAAATGTCGGCGCCGGCCTGCCGCAAGGCGATGGACTGGTTCAACCCCTTACCGCCTGCATGGCACGTATAGCCTGTTGCGGACAATGTCTCTCCGGTCTTTACCAAGTGCGGCACCTGATACACAAAATCCAGATTTAAGGAGCCAAAGTTTAATATTCTTGCCATTGCTAATCACCTGCTCTGCTCGATATGTAAATAGCCTCCCGATGTTATTGGGTGAGGGTGGCAAACAAATCGCCCATCAGTGCGTCTCGATGGATGTGATATACATAAGCGCAAAATGGCCGGCGGGGATCAAAGGCATAATGGTGATCATACTCGGGTATGGGAGTAGGAATAAAACGTGTTTTTACAAAACGATCGTTACCGCCCAACAGCCAGCCCATAACGGTTACATCCCATATGACACGGCTCCACACGCGGCCTGCAGCGTAGCTGTTCGCCTCCTCCACTGTTTGCCGGACAAGGTAATCGGCCAAGGCATTGTGACCAAGCAGCCAATGCTCCAACTCTGGACCTGTTGTGGTAAATGCACTGACCACTCCATTGCATGGCAAAATAACCAGCGGTGCACCTGAGGAGAACACGACACGTGCAGCGGCTACATCCTGCTGTAAATTAAATTCAGCAGTGTCCGGCCATTCCACAGCATGGCCGCCCAACCAGACAACCACAATACGGTCTGCAATCTCGGGTGCCATCAGCAATGCGGATGCGACATTGGTAATAGCGCCTATGGCAACAACATAAAGCGGATTGCTGGTTGAATAGGTCATGGCGCGGGCTGCAAGGTCCCGTGCGGCAGGCGATTCAACAGGTGTCGTTTCGTTTTGGAGATAACGTGGCGAGCCCTTAAAAAGCGGGATATCGGCATTGGCCAGTTTTAACAGCTTGTCAATTTCATCGTAGCTTTTTTCCATGCCATCTTCCGGCCCTGTTGACCGTGCGTTATGAAACGGTGCGGCATATAAAGCATGCAGGATAACGCGCTGGGCACGCAGTGCATAAGCGATGGCGAACTGATCATCAACTTCATTATAAGCATCCGTATCCAAAACCATTTCGATCTGTCCTTCGGGTGCACGTAAGAGGCGCAGGCGTTCTTCCAATGTCAACATACAGGCATACTCCTTCGTAATATGAGTTCATTTGTATCACTGATTTAGATGCCATTACAGCGGTATGATCATGACCCCATAAAGGTATATAACTCTGTCAGAACGCAGTTGTCTGGTATTCAGAACACGGGTCATAGTCGATTAATCACTCATATGGCTGCTAATACACTTTGGACAAATGCTTCGAAGAAACCTTCAATTCGACAGCAATGTTTTCTGTAACACCATCAAAACCATCAAACGGTTGCCTTTGGTTTTCGCGATTGTTCTCATATGAGCGCTCGTATTCAACTTGCATTCATTATCCTTTCACTTAACAAAAGCCAAACTAAAGGGTAAATGCAATTTTGAAGCAACAAAAAAGCCCGGAACCACTTGCGTTTCCTGGCTTTTCTCATGGCACCCCCGACGGGATTCGAATTCGCTTACAGCCGTATAATGCAGTTAAGTGGTGATAAACACTATTTTGGAAAGCAGTTTATTTCCTTGGGTTTTTACTCTTTTCATCCAATTAAATATAATAGCAGGAAAAGGCCTTAGTGGTAAATTAAGTGGTCAGTATGAACCGCCATAGAACAGGCACAAAGAAGGAGCGGTATTCTGTTCAAGTATAGCACAGGGGCGGCCCCAGGGAAAGGACTTCTATGGGAACGAGGAAAATGAATGAGAAGCGTGGGCGCTGGTCAGGAGGCTGCTATTCAGTTGGATCTTACGATTGGCTAAGTAGCATCATGCAAAAGCCCCGCCGCAGATGGCGGGGCTTTTTATGCGGCGAAATGGGAGGAATTTTTGCGGCCTGGCAGCCATAATGGCCGGTGTAAAAGAGGCGTGTGAGCTTATCTGCTTGCCATGCTTTACCTGCATATCATGCTTATATGTATTGAATCGCATAGTAGAACGAAAGTATAGACATTTTCCCATGCTAAAATATTACGGCAAAAATGTACATATTACGACAAAAAAGTATTGCAATATCCCTTTTAATTGTCTATAATGCGTATAGATGTTTTGAAACAAAACCCAGATGTATTGTTTCGGAAGTGATATACCGGGTTTGGATTTTGTTTCAATCAAAGTCAAAAAATCGGAGGTGCCCATCGGTGAAAAAAAGGCTCATATCTCTCTTAATGGTCATGCTGATGCTTCTGTCAGCGGGTTCGCTGCCCGCTATGGCGCAATCGCAGACCGCGGAACCGGTAACCATTACCCTGTGGCATACGCTGGAAGAAATGTACCGCGATGATTTCAACAAGCTTGTCGATCAGTTTATGGTGGAAAATCCCGACATTAAAGTGCTGGTAGAATATCAGGGCCGCGTTGCAGAAATTCAGCAGAAGGTCCTGGCAGCGAATGTGGCCGGCAGTGATGTGCTGCCCGCAGTCTTCCCGGTGCATTCTTCCGAAATTAAGAATCTGGCCCGGGACGGCGT
>JAEYQQ010000149.1 GCA_023409955.1 Bacillota bacterium
GCGCCTACACTATGTCCATGATCCTTATCACACATGATAAAAATGTAGCCGCCATATGCCAAACCCGTTATCTTTTGGCGGGCGGTAATATAAGCAAGGTGTGATTTTGGTTCATGCAGGCTCTGGACCCATCACGGCTCGGGCCATTGCCCATGGAGAAATACCATACGCCTTTCAAAAAATGTGACCAGGTAATCTATATTCTCCTGATAATTGGCCCCTGTTTTCACAAGGCGGGATTCGCTATTGAACACGGGCCAGCGTACAAAATTCATGGCGGCGCAATCCATTATTTCATTCGCATATTCCTGTAGGGATTTAAGCGTTCCTGTCTGGTCCTGCTCATGGCCCAGCAGCACATTCAGCGCCGGTACAAAGGCCTCATGATATGCGGCGATAATTGCCTTTTGAAAATCTGCATGTTTGTAGAGCGCAGGGAAAACATAAAAAGATTCGCCGCTGTCCCTGTTGACGATAAAATGCTCCGGCAAAACCACCTTGTCACCTTCCCGGGCAGCGTGGTTTCCTTGAGAGGCATCGTAATCCCATGCAGGGCCCATAAAAGCCACCTGGCTGTCGCTGTCTGCAGGCTTGTAAAAATACAGGCTGGAACGATTTGCGTCCCGATTTTTTACAATCTCCTCCAGCAGATATTTTTTGACTAGGGAGTCCATATCTACAAACTCGGAGTAGTGCTTGCCGCTTACAGGATCAATGCCACTTTCAGAACGAATGGCGTTTTCAAAGCCTTGAAAGAATGTGGAAATGTATTCCACCTGCTTTTTTGATGCAGCCTCCGGTTCCTTGAGGACCACTGCCTGCCCCTTTTGGGTTACAAATCCGCTGGGCTCGTTTGAATAACGCATTTTGTAATCCAGCTCCAACAGATAGCCACCGGTAATGTCCTCAGGATCATTGGGAATGTCAAAGCCCTTTTGGGTTGCGGACTTATACTTGCTGCTACCAAAACGCTTGTAGGCATCAAGCTCCAAATCATTGACCGCTTCCGTTTCTTTTTCTAGATCGGTGATATTGATGCGTGTTTCTCCAGTCTCCACTTTTTCGCATAAAAGATACGCACCCATATAATCATTGTTGAGATACACATCCACCGTTTGTGAAAGTGACGTATACGCAAGCCCGACAGACCGCGCCAGATCAAAGGCAACCTTGTTTCGCAAAAGAGAATTATCACGATAGTCCGCCAGAAGAATCCATGTTTTCGCCTTGCCCATGCCGCACAAGTCTGTACCCTTGTCTAGTTTGATTTGGTATGGCTTTTTGTTCAGGACAAAGGTAGCGTTTCCCCGGCCTTTGATCTGTGCAAGTTTGCCATCATACAAAGTGCTTCCACTACCATCCACCATGTACAGCGTGCCGGTTTCCTGATTTTCTTTTCGCCTGTGTATGTAATCCATGGATCCGGACTGGGTGGTCATAAACATGGCCGGAACGTTGGCAGAGCGCATCACCTTGATATCATACGCCTTTTTCCCAGCATTGAGAGTAAACGTCTCACCGCTTAGCAAAAAGGCTGCTTCATCTCCATGATTCATGGTTTTACCATTCACCGTAACGCTATCAGCACCCTCAAACCATAAATATAACGTTTTGGAACTGCTGGGCAAAAAAAGGTGATAGGCCTTTGCTTTGCTGGAATACCACCACCGGATGGCTGCGGGGTGTTTCTCTCCATCAACTTGCTCAAAGGTATCCGTCACGGTGGCATATACCTGGAACTGCTTTGCCGCCTGCGCCGCTGGGGCAGCAATAAAAAAAGCCATAGCAAACAAAAGGCTTAACAAAAGAAAGCGCTTTTTCATTTCATGGGACTCCCTTCTACGTAACACAATCAGCATAACAATTCTACACAAAACATCAAAATCATCCATTATTTTCTTATTTTACACTTGTAAACAAAGCCGAATCCTCCTTGTTTTTCGGCATTAAAAAATATTGCATTTTCCAGATTTTTCATCTATAATGGAACCATCAAATCAAAGGGGTGTCGTGATGATTTACTGATCTGATCACAGCAAAAGGCGCAAGGCCCGCGAGGGTCTTGGTTTTGTTGGAATTGGATCGGATGCATCGCGCAGTGGAGCAAAAGCTCCGGCTGTTTTTGCACGCATAATCCTTTCCGGCAAAACGGGAAGGATTTTTTATTCCCATGTGAAAGGAAAATGTACCTATAATTCTTCAAGGTCCCCATAGGCATAACCCCAAACTGCCCTTTGCGATACTGGCCATTGAGGTCATATAGACTGAAGAGCCTATTGGCTATGCAAGATGAATGAGATCATTCATAGAAAGTGAGGTACAGATATGCCTGTAACGCTGCGTAACTACCCCCAAGAAAAGCTGTATGCCAATAAAGACTACATGAAGATTCGTGATTTTCTCTACCGCCTGAATAAGACAAAGCTGGTATCCCCCAACTTTCCCTGGGGCCGCTGGGAATGGATGATCGGCCACATCTGTCTGGATGACAGATACTTGGACCGCATTGGCATTTGGGAAGATGATGGCGAAGTGGTGGGCCTTGCCACCTATGAAAGCGAGCTGGGAGACGGCTTTTTCTGCCTGGATGAGCGTTATTCATACCTGAAGGCCGATATGCTAACCTTTGCACAAAAGAGCCAGAATAAGGATGGCAAGTTCCGAGCCATCATCGATGACAACGACTGGGAGTTCCAACGCATTGCCAGGAAAATGGGCTATTGCCCCATCCAGGAGAGGGAACACTTGGCCGCCATTGATCTAGATGGAAGCTTGAATTATCGATTACCAGAGGGTTTTTCTATCGTCAGCATGGCGGATGGCTGGGACTGGAACCAGTACCGCCGCTGCCTATGGCGTGGGTTTAACCATCCCGGCGAGCCGGATGGGTCTGAAGAATCGCTGGCCTTGCGTAAGCAAATGCTATCTGGCCCCGGCGTAAACCCGCATACCGTGATCTGCGTAAAGGCACCTAACGGCAACTTCGTATCTCACTGCGGTACATGGTATATACCCGGTGAAACCTATGCGCTGGTGGAGCCTGTGGCCACTGATCCCGATTACCGCCGTCTTGGGTTGGGCCGCGCTGCAGTGCTGGAAGCAGTAACCCGCTGCAGCAAACTGGGTGCCAAGCAGGCGTTGGTAGGTTCAAGCCAACAGTTTTACTACAGCATTGGCTTTGCGCCTATTCATACGGAGACCTGGTGGGAGTACATGGGCTGAGCCTTAAAATTACTCACAAAGGTAGGTGTTTTCCTGTGTCACCACTGGAAAAAATGGACGCATTTTTCAACACCCGGGCAGAAATCTATGACCACCACATGCTAAACGATCTGGGCCTGGATCCTTTTTATAAAGAGATCGCTGCTGAATTTCAGCGCTTACCGTCCCCGAAAACACTGCTGGATCTGGGCTGTGGAACTGGACTTGAGCTTGAAAGGCTGTTTGAGCAATTTCCGCAGTTGCAGGTGACAGGCGTTGATCTTTCTCAGGGGATGTTGGATCTTATGCAAAATAAATTCCCCAATAAAAATCTAAACCTCATCTGTGGCTCCTATTTCGATGTGCCTTTGGGGGAAGCGTGCTATGATTGTGCTATATCAACCTACTCCTTGCACCACTTTACCAGGGAGCAAAAGCAGGAGCTATACACAAAGATATGCAGGGCGCTACGACCGGCAGGAGCCTTTATCCTGGGGGATTACACCGTGAAGACATTACAGGAGGAAGACCATTATCTGGCCGAAAGTGCCAAACGCAATGAGGAAGCGGGGCTTTACCAAGGCAGCTGCCATTACGATACCCCCTTCACAGCTGAAACAGAGACGAAGCTGCTCCTTGCGGCTGGCTTTTCAGATGTCCGTATCGTACATAAGTGGGACAGTACCACCATTATAACTGCGAAAAAAAAATAATTTGCACCTGTGCCTGAGAAGAATTCCTTCTCAGGCATTCTTTCGGTGTTTCATCTTTGATTCATCTATTGCGCTATATGATTAGAAGTTCCCATTTCGCTTTCACTTTTCATACCTGACAGCAATTTGTTTCAAAAGTTGCCGAAAATATTGCATGAGCTTTGAAAATTCGCTATGAAATCCACTGGCGGAAAATCAAATAATATGTTATATTTTTATACTGTTTAAATATCCTATTTATGTGAAAATAGAAACGAGGATATTCATGTATCCATACAAACGTCATGACAGGTTTTATAAGGGTGCCAGGCTTATATTAAGTCCCTTTTTAAGGCGTCTTTTTCGCTTTGAGGCACAACTGGCCCCCCAGGTGGATGGGCCGTATATTGTCATTTCCAACCACACCACAGACCTGGATGCCTTATTTGTTGCCATGAGCTTTCCAAAGCAAATGTACTTTGTTGCCAGCGAGCACATCTTCCGTTCTACAATTCTGAGTCGACTACTGGTCCGATACTTAGATCCCATCCCTAAGCAAAAGGGGGGTGCGGATGTTTCCACCGCCATGAAGATGATTCGCAGGATAAAGCAAGGCCTTAATATCGGCCTTTTTGCCGAGGGCAGCAAATCCTTTCACGGCAAGCCCTGTCCGGTTGTCCCAGCAACGGGCAGTCTAGTGAGAGCCTCGGGTGCTTCTCTTATCACCTATCGTCTGGAAGGTGGCTATTTTACCAGTCCTCGCTGGGCCCATACATTCCGAAAAGGCAGGATGAAGGGCTATCCGGTAAACGTGTATTCTCCAGCCCAATTAAGCAGCATGACTCCTGAGGAGATTAACGAAGCCATCGCAAGGGATATTGGTGAGGATGCATATCATCGCCAGGAAAGTGAACACATTCCCTACCTGGGAAAGCGTTTGGCGCAAGGGCTGCAAAACGCTCTGTATATGTGTCCGGAATGTAAGAAAATCGGTTCACTCAAGGGCATCGGCAATCAATTCACCTGCACATGCGGTATGACGACGATGATCGATAAAATGGGATATCTTCATGGCGGTGCCTTTACCTCCGTGGATGCATGGGGAAAGTGGCAAAAAGACCAGCTTACTGAACGTATTGCGGATTGTTCAGAAAGGGAACTGTTTTCAGACGAAGGTCAAACGCTTTTTCAAATTCATTCAATAAAGGCAGAGTCCCTTATTGCAAAGGGAACGCTCACCGTTGATAGACAATCCATTAAGCTTGGTGCCTTCTCTCTGCCCTGGAGCCAAGTGATGGGCATGGAGGTGTATGGCAAAAATCGTGTTGTATTCTCAGACGCTTTAGGAAACCATTACCGCCTGCTCTCTCAAACAGAGCGCAGCGGATTAAAATACCTGGATGTGTACCGCATTATTAATGGACTATAGCCTCAGCAATTAGGAAAGAAGGGAACATTGTGGATTATTCAGGTGCCAACACAAATCTATGGAATTTTTTTATTTACATGGGCATTTTGGCCAGTGCGCTGCTTGTTTCCAACGTGCTGTTACGCAAAAGTACTTTCATCCGAAAAACCTATATGCCCACAGCAGTGCTGGCCGGTTTTTTGCTGTTGGCATTTCGCAATCTTGGTATCCTATACATTCCCACGGACTTTTTAGAAATGGTCACTTATCACGGTATCGCCATCGGCTTTATCGCTCTATCCCTACGCAGCACGGCGGAAGGAGACACAAGCCAGGGCAAGGGCTTTTTATCCGGTGCATTGATTATCAGCACCTACATGATGCAGGCGGTAGCCGGTCTTATCCTTTCCCTGGGGCTGAGTTATACCTTTATGCCGGGCCTGTTCAAGGCTTCCGGCATTCTTTTGCCCATGGGCTACGGACAAGGCGCCGGTCAAGCCAACAACGTAGGCGGCACCTATGAGGCTTTAGGGTTTGCCGGAGGACAATCCTTTGGTTTATCCCTGGCGGCAGCCGGTTATCTTTGCGCCTGCGTGGTGGGTGTGATCTACCTGAATGTGCTGGCCAAAAAGGGACGAAAGGTCAGCAGCGATAACGATTATATATCCGGTTCCATTACCGTGGATACCTTTGAGGATAAAGGAGAGGCTCCCCTTTCCGAATCGGTGGACAGATTATCCATACAAATGTGCCTGGTGCTGCTTACCTACCTGTTTACTTATCTTGTAACCATTGGTTTGACCCAATTGATCAGCGCTGTATCTCCAAGCGCCGGCAGCATGCTGTCACCGCTATTGTGGGGGTTCAATTTTATCATCGGCTCCATGCTGGCGCTTTTGATCCGGATGATCTTAAAAGCACTGCGCAAATCCAAAATCATGACCCGACAGTATCAAAACAATTATTTATTAAGCCGTATCTCCGGCCTGGCCTTTGATCTGATGATTGTTTCGGGCATTTCCTCCATTAACTTTTCTGAACTTTCCGGCTTGTGGGTTCCATTTTTACTGATGGCCGTTACTGGCGGCGTCACCACATTTTATTATCTTCGGTGGCTGTGCAAAGTGGTGTACCCCGGGTATGAGGATGAAGCCTTTGTCTCCATGTACGGTATGCTGACAGGCACCATCAGCTCCGGTGTCATCCTGCTGCGGCAATTGGACCCCACCTTCAAGACACCCGCCGCCAACAACCTGATTACCGGTTCCAGCTTTGGCATTGTCCTTGGCGCGCCGTTGCTGATACTCATCGGCCTTGCTGCCAAATCTGTACCTATGCTGCTTTTGACTTTAGGCCTTGCTTTTGCCTATATGGTTGTGCTAATTATCATTCTGATCAGGGGCAGCAAAAAGTCTTAAGGTATGACTGAAAAATGACTATTGAAAAGCGCTGCTCATTGCAGTGCTTTTTCTTGCATTGCACATTCTACGAACCCTTTGATTACATGCTCTATATATTGACAATGCATCATATCGTATGAAATTTGTTTTTTGGTTTCTATGATTTGACATTACATTTCGTATGATATATGATATAATTGGACTAATTTTTGAGGAGAATGCACATGCGGCAGCAAACAGCCTCATGCAGGAAACGGTTTATGATCCTGCTTGCGGTTCTTTTGTTTGTATCATGCTGCTTGCCTTTTGACATGGCAAGCGGTCAAGCTGAATATTCTCCAACGTCAACCATAAACCAACAGGCAGGGCAGCAAGCGCCAGGGAAAAGCGTTCATGGCTTAATCCAGAAAGCATATTCCCAAGGGGGCATGACGCCTGCGCAGCCCGGAGAATCACTGCTGGAAGATGCATATCCTATCCTCCAACCAGCAAAGGTACCCGGTCTGCCCAGCCTGGATGCAACGGCCTGTCAGGCGGATCGCTGCTTGATACATACAAGGCCGCTAAGTGAATTGGCCACCCGGACTGGAGGGCATGCGCCGCCTGGAATCACATATGTTTAGGTTTGGGCATGCCAGCCTGGCCGACTTGGCATGTACCATGTTTCCATGGCTTATTGATTCTGGTTTACAGCCAAATACAAGACAAGGAGTGGGATCGCTATGAGTTGGGCATGGATCGCTCTGGCCGTATCTGTTATTTCATTTGTCGTGGCCTATTATTTCTACCGCTGGGTGGAAAAACTGCCTACCGCCGAAGGACCTATGGAGGGAATTGGAAAGCTGATCCGCAATGGAGCATTTACTTTCCTGAAGCGGGAATACAAAATTCTTGCCGTCTTTATGGCAGCTGTATCCGTTTTGCTGTTCCTGTTCTTCCCGAATCCCATATGGAGCCCTGAAGGCAGCGTTGTGCAAAATATATGGATGGTCGTTGCCTACATAGCAGGTTCAGTGCTGTCTGCCCTTGCTGGCTGGGTAGGTATATCCATTGCCACAATTGCCAACGTAAAGGCAGCCACCGCTGCCCGCGAAGGCCTGGCCCCTTCCTTCATGGCCGGTTTCCGCGGCGGTGCTGTCATGGGCATGGCTGTTGTTGGCACTGCCTTGGCCGGTTCAGCACTCTTATCCATTCTTTTTCCTGGTAACCATGACGTGGTGCTGGCCTTCTCTTTCGGTGCCAGCTCTCTGGCACTGTTTGCCAAAGCCGGCGGCGGCATCTTTACCAAAACCGCCGACATTGCAGCAGACCTCACTGGCAAGGTAGAGCTTGGTATCCCCGAGGATGACCCCCGCAACCCTGCCGTCATTGCGGACAATGTTGGTGACAACGTAGGTGACGTGGCCGGCATGGGTGCCGACCTGTTCGATTCCCAGGTGGCCTCCATTGCCGCCGCCATGGTTATCGCATTGAGCCTTGGCAAGAACAATCTAAACTTGATTTTCTGCTTTGGTGCATTAGGCCTTTTGGCCTCTATTATCGGTGTTTTTGTATCCAGGGTAGGCAAAGACGGCAATCCCGGCAAAGCACTAAACAACGGCACGTACCTTACCTGCGGCATCTTTGCGGTGCTCACCCTGGCAGCCTTCCTAATTGGCGGCACTGCCAATGGTTATGATATGCGCCTTTGGGGCGCCGCCATGCTAGGCATGGTTGCCGGTGTGGTCATTGGTTTTACCAGTGAATTCTTTACCGGCGATGACAAAAAGCCTGTGGCCAAGGTAGCCGAAGCTTGCAAGAGCGGCCCCGCCTTTACCATCCTCAGCGGTATCAGCTACGGCTTTATCTCTGCTTTCCCCTCTCTGTGCGGCATTGGTCTGGCAGCGCTGCTGTCTTATCATCTGTGCGCACCCATTGGTCCTGGCTATGCCATGTTGGGAATCTCCTTTAGTGCCATCGGCATGCTGTCAGTTGTTGGCATGATCATCTCTAACGACGCTTACGGCCCCATTGTGGATAACGCCCGCGGTGTAGCTGAAATGGGCGGCCTGGGCGATAAGGTGCTGGAAATCACCGATGAGCTGGACGCCGCCGGCAATACCGCCAAGGCCATCACCAAGGGCTTTGCCATAGGCGCTGCCGGTCTTACCGTCATCGCCCTGCTGGGCGCTTTCCAGGAGATTGTTCAGCAGGCAGCACCTGGATTAGAGGTTATCTTTGACCTGATGAATCCCACCGTGTTCTTCGGCCTGATGGTTGGTGTAGCTGTTCCCGCCGTATTCTCCGCCATGCTGATGATGGGCGTAAACCGCAATGCTCAGCGTATGGTAGAAGAGATTCACCGCCAGTTCAAAGAAATCAAAGGCCTGCGTGAAGGCAAGCCTGGTGTACATCCCGAGTATGAGAAGTGTATTGATATCGCCACCAAAGGCGCCCTGAAAGAGCTGATCCCCGCCGGTCTGTTTGCGATTCTGGTAACCTTGGTGGTAGGCTTTGTAGGCGGCGTCAACGCCATCAGCGGCTACTTAACCGGCAACATCACTGCCGGATTGCTGCTTGCTCTTTTGATGAGCAACGCTGGCGGCCTGTGGGACAATGCCAAGAAGTATATTGAAGCCGGAAACTGCGGCGGCAAGGGCTCCGATGCCCACAAGGCAGCGGTTATCGGCGACACCGTTGGCGATCCTTTCAAGGATACGGCCGGTCCCTCCATCAACACCCAGGTTACCGTGGTCTCCTTGATTTCTTCCCTGACCGCGGCCATGTTCCTGGCTTCCTCCCTGATCAAGTAAAATGATCAAAAAATCCCGGAGGCACAGTTCAAAACTGCGCTTCCGGGATTTTTGCTTTTAGACTCTAAGTTAATAGATCCACCATATCAGCAAGTACCCCGTCACGACAGCAGCCAGGGTAAAGGGCACGCTAATCTTCATGAATGTACCAGTGGAGACCTCATGGCCTTCCTTACGCAAAATACCAAGGGCTGTAATATTGGCTGATGCGCCAATGGGCGTTAGGTTGCCACCCAGGGTCGCCCCGGCCAACAGGCCAAAGTACAGTAT
>JAEYQQ010000177.1 GCA_023409955.1 Bacillota bacterium
AGACAGCATTAAGAATCGGATACAGACTCTTTCAAAGGAGATATTCCGGGAGTTGGACTTAAAAGGCGTAGTTCGAATTGACTATATGTTTGATACAAGAACTGAGAATCTGTATATCACTGAAATAAATACAATTCCTGGTTCCATGGCATACTACCTATGGGAAGAGTCGGGCATATCATATACATCATTAATTGACAAGATGGTAGAGTGTGCTATGAAGGCCCATCAGGAAAAGAATGATAACAATTATGCCTATACATCCGACATCCTGAGAAATATTCAGCTTGGCGGAAAAACAGGAGCTAAGGTAGGTGGAAAAACACCTGCTTGGTCGGGCAGAAAGTGAGAGTATTATGCGTCGAACAGAACGAAACAAATATTCGTCTCAGGTGAATTATCAAACATATGGGCGGCAGGAGCCGCCTCATGAAGGGGACGAGCTGGAGGTTTATCCTGAAGAATCACATTATGGTTTTCAGGAAGAACAAAATTATGATGAGGAACCAACTTATGGTGAAGGAGGACAAAGGTCTGAAGTCGTCTCCACAAGTCAAGCAATTAATTAGACCTGTACATTCGCAACCTTAAGAGGATTCTTTGCATTCTTTTAGTATATTGCAGACCGGCGAAGCGATGCGGTGAGGCGGATTTCTGTTCAGTCCATTGCCCTTACCAGCGTGTTTTTAAGTGTATCTATTATTTTGTGGATAGTGGGCACATTATTTAGCATTATTCCGATTCTTGGCATTGTGTTTTCAGTTATCTTTTGGCTGCTATTTGCATCAGTATTGGTTGCTTGTATATATCTTAAGATTCAGATGATGATCAATGCCTATAGAGGTTTTGCTTATCAACTTCCGCTCATTGGTGAATATATACGCAGATTTGAGTAAGCGGTACAAATAGCCGGCAGGTAAACGATGCCGGCTTTTTTATGCCGGTTTGCACCGCTTATAAAACTATGTTATACTGAAATAGAAAATGGTCATTAACGGAAAACAAGGAGTACTATGGTACATCTTTCTCAGATACAGAAACCTGCAGATATTAAGCTGTGCAGTTATGATGAACTTGACCAACTGGCTGCTGAAATCAGACGGGAAATTGTAATGACGGTTTCAAGAACCGGAGGTCATCTGGCGTCTAATCTTGGTGTAGTAGAGCTTACCCTAGCGGTGCACAGAATGTTCAATGCGCCAGAGGATAAAATCCTATTCGATGTAGGACATCAGTGCTATGTTCATAAGCTGCTTACTGGAAGATATGCATCTTTTTCGAAGCTTCGCCAAAATGAAGGGATCAGCGGCTTTCCAAAGCGGGACGAAAGCGTTTATGATTGCTTTGAAACTGGACATGCATCCACAGCCATATCAGCCGCCCTTGGTTTTGCAAGAGCAAGGGATATGCAGCATCAGGATCATCATGTTCTTGCCATCGTAGGAGATGGAGCCTTAACAGGCGGGCTCTGCTATGAAGCGATGAATGATGCAGGCAATGATAAGACTAAGCTTATAATAATCTTGAATGATAACGAAATGTCTATTGCTCGAAATGTTGGGGCTTTGGCAACCCACCTTACCAATCTGCGTGCAAGTCGCGGATGGAACAAGGTCAAAAGAACAATTGAAAACAGTTTAAGTAGACTACCGGTAGCTGGACCAAAGATTCAGCGGGTTTTATCAACCATAAAAAACTCTATTAAAGGGCTTGTTGTGGATGAAGGTTTCTTTGCCGCATTAGGATTCCACTACCTTGGTCCTATTGATGGCCATAACCTGCAAAATCTTGAATATACTATCGCCCAGGCCAAAGAGTTTGATGAGCCGGTATTAATACACTGCATCACTAAAAAAGGGCATGGATATCAACAGGCTGAAAAAAGGCCAGAAGTATTTCATGGAACACCTCCTTTCTTTATGGATAGTGGAGATGCAAGGTCTCAATCTTCGAGGCCATCTTATGGTGAGATTGCTGCCCGAGAGCTTATTAAGTTTGCTTCGCAAGAGGAAAAAACCATTGCCATTACCGCTGCTATGCCCGCAGGTACTGGATTGCACTTGTTTGCTAAAGCGTTTCCCAAACGTATGCTTGATGTCGGAATTGCGGAGCAGCATGCAGTAACATTGGCCGCCGGCCTTGCCTCAGGTGGTATGCGGCCATATTTTGCTGTATATGCTTCTTTCCTACAACGAGGATATGACCAGACATTGCATGATGTCTGCCTTCAAAACCTTCCTGTATGCTTTTTATTGGACAGAGCAGGATTGGCGGGTGAGGACGGTGCGACTCACCACGGCATCTATGATATTGCATACCTTCGGCATATGCCAAATATGACTGTGCTTGCTCCGCGTGATGAGCAAGAGCTTTGCGCAATGATGGAATGGACAAGAAATTATGCTGGTCCTTGCGCCATTCGATACCCACGAAAATCCATACGAATGGAGGATTTCCCACTTGGTAATTTTTCAGCAGGCCGATGGGAGATTATGCAAGAGGGCAAGGATTGTGCATTGCTAGCCGTTGGAGCTATGGTACCCATCGCTCTTGAAACAGCAAAGCACCTATCGAGATTGAATATCAACGCCAGGGTTGTCAATGCCTCTACCATCAAGCCGCTTGATCACAGCATGCTAAGAGCGATGAAAGATTACCCCGTATTTACTCTTGAGGAGCACGTGTTAACATGCGGTTTTGGCAGTGCTGTAGCGGAATTTTGCATAACGGAGCAGCAACAAGTCCCTGCTGCCATGTTTGGCATACCAGATAAAGTAATCCATCATGGCAACAAGGATGATTTACTATCTTCTCTGGGCTTGGTACCCGAGCAGATTGCTGCTAAAGTAAAGAACACCTTGGCCAGTACGGGAAAGGCTAAGCCATGAGTAAAAAGGAACGTGCGGATGTAGCATTGGTTAGACAGGGAATGACTGAAAGCAGAGAAAAGGCACAAGCTCTGATTATGGCTGGCCTTGTTTTTGCCAACCTTCGAAAAATCAATAAGCCGTCGGATGCTGTTGGCGAAGAGGAAGTGTTGTCAGTTAAAGGCAGCCCACAGCCCTTTGTCAGCCGCGGAGGCTTAAAGCTGGAAAAGGCGTTGGATTTCTTTGGCGCCAATGTAAGCAATATAGTGGCCATGGATATAGGAGCTGCCACTGGTGGTTTTACGGATGTTCTTTTAAAGCGTGGTGCAGCTCACGTTTATGCCATAGATGTAGGATATGGGCAGCTGGATTGGGAGCTAAGAAATCATCCGCATGTTACCGTTATGGAGCGGACCAATGCCAGATATCTTACCAAAGAGCAAGTTAATAAACATCCATCGCTTACTGTGATGGATGTATCCTTTATATCCATACGACTAATCCTACCGGTGGCTGCAGAAATCATGGGGGATAATGGTCGATTTTACACATTGATAAAACCACAGTTTGAGGCAGGTAAGGACCGCGTTGGAAAAAAGGGTGTCGTGCGTGATCCCGAAGTACATCAGGCAGTTATAGAAGAAATCGTTGACTTTTGCCCAACTTTTGGATACCAGGTTGAGGGACTGACATTTTCTCCGATTACAGGACCAGAAGGAAATATTGAATTTTTGGCAAATATTGCTCCAAGTAAATACGCAACCTTTTTAATTGATCGTCATTTAATCAGAAAAATTGTAGATGAAGCACATAGCGTCTTGAAAAGATAAAATTGCTGCATTGCATGATTATACATAAGATGTTATACTAAACTATCACAGAACGGAGGGGTTTATTTAAGTATGAAAAAAGTCCTTCTTACTATGCACCCTTCCAAACCGCTTGATTCAATTATTCTTAGACAGACGATAGATGTGTTTGAAAGCGCTGGCATATCTGTATGCATGGAATTAGGTGTGAATAGCGCACTGCATATGCAAGTCTCTTTGATTAATCCAATCAGGGACATGCAGGGTTGTGACGCAGTAGTGTCATTAGGAGGCGACGGTACGCTTCTGAGGGCCATGCAGTATGCTGCCAAAGCAGATATACCTATATTCGGTGTCAATATGGGCAGAGTGGGTTTTCTTACTGAAATTGAGCCAGCTGAACTAGAACAGTCAGTTCAAATGTTATGCGAGGGATCTTATTTTATTGAAGAGCGCATGCTCCTAGCTGTGATGGTCAACCAAGGTAGGAATCCACTTTTGGCGCTCAATGATGCTGTCATTAATAGAGGCTCACGACTCATAGCAGTCAGTGCGTACATATCTGATGACCTGATTGGCCGATATGTTGCTGATGGTGTAATTGTTTCCAGTCCGACCGGTTCGACAGGATATTCACTTTCAGCCGGAGGACCCATCATCAGTCCTGATGTGAAATGCATGGTTGTATCTCCCATTTGCCCTCATACGCTACATCATCGACCTGTGGTGGTGTCACCACAGGAAACGATTCGGCTAGAGCTTGACAGCGAGGATATTCCTGGCACATATCTATCCATTGATGGGCAAACCACAGTGCCGCTTGAAGGTGGAGATACCATTTACATAACATGTGCAGAAACAACGGGCAAACTTATTCGTTTAAAAAAGCCACACTTTTTCACACTTGTACGAGAAAAACTGACCCAATGGAGCCGATAAATCATTAGAATTTGCCAAGGAGGATATACCATGAAGACAGTGCGCCAGATGGCAATACTGGATATTATTGGAAGTAGGGATATAGAGACGCAGGAAGAGTTGGCAGATGAACTAAAGAGACAGGGGATTGTGGTTACACAAGCAACTGTTTCACGTGATATAAAAGAACTGCGTCTGCTAAAAGTCCTTTCAGCCAGTGGCGCATACAAATATGCAACAGCTGATAAAGCCGAGCATGGTCTATCCGACAGGTTTATACGGATGTTTGCTGAATCGGTATTGAGCATGGCACATTCCGGCAACCTCATTGTTATCAAAACATTATCCGGCAGTGCTAACGTAGCTGCTGAAGCGGTGGATAATCTTCACTGGCCAGAAATATTGGGTACTTTGGCAGGAGATAACACCATATTTGTAGTAATCAGAAATGATGAAGAAATTGAAACTGTCCTAAA
>JAEYQQ010000186.1 GCA_023409955.1 Bacillota bacterium
ATTCAGGAGTTTGAACTCACGATAAAGCATTTTAATGGGCAGGCCTAATGTGCTGAGGAAAGGGGCTTTTCATTTGGTCGGAATGTGCTATACTTTTTGAAGATCACAAATGGAGGATATTCCATGAAAACCATTGCCCTGCTGGCCACAGGCGGAACCATCGCCAGCTCCCCCACCAAGGATGGTCTTGCCCCGACACTTCCTGCCCAGGAGCTTGTACGGCTTTCTGGCGTTGATAGCCTTTGCCAAATCGTCAGCGTGGATGTGTTCTCTATGGACTCCAGTAATATACAACCGGAAGAGTGGCGCATTTTAGCAAAGGCCGCCCATGATGCGCTGATGCATTGTGATGGTGTTGTCATCACCCACGGTACTGACACCATGGCCTATTCTGCCGCTGCACTGTCTTACATGCTGCTAGGCCACGACAAGCCTGTTATTTTTACAGGCGCTCAGCTTCCCATCACCCATCCCTTGTCTGACGCCATCCCCAATATGCATTGCGCCTTTGCCGCAGCACTGACAGGCGTAGCAGGAACGTATGTTACCTTTCATCAAAAAATTATTTCCGGTACACGCGCAGTTAAGACACGTACCACAAGCTTTGATGCCTTCGATAGCGTTAACGCCCCCCTGGCCGGTTTTGTAGACGGGGATGGCGTACACTTTACTAGTCCCCAGCCCTGTGCTGAAGGATATCAACTCCGGGACGAAATCGACCCACGGGTGTTTTTGCTGAAACTGATGCCTGGCACCCTACCGGATGTGTTTGACTGGATTGTATCTGCCGGATATAAAGGCGTGGTCATTGAAGCCTTTGGCCTGGGCGGACTGCATTACATACGACGGAACCTGGTGGATAAGCTGCACATGCTGGCGGAAAAGGGGCTGTATGCCCTTGTGGTCACCCAATGCCTGTATGAAAAGGCAGATTTCACTGTGTATGAGGTGGGCAGCCGAATCCTTTCCAGCCATGTGTTTTCGGGCCGTGACATGACAACAGAGGCAGCCGTCACCAAACTGATGTGGGCATTGGGGCAAGGGGAGCCTGATAAATATTTGAAACAATGCCTGTGTGGAGAGAGCTGCAGTTAATGCACCTCCATCCGTCACCCTTTGGGTGACACCTACCTACAGGAGGGCAAATAAAAAGAGGGAAACAGTTGTGTAAACTGTTCCCTCTTTTTTGCTTAATAAATCAAAACACCAGTCGCTTTTCGATGTACTCTTTCAAGTCTGCAATGGCTACTCGATCTTGGGCCATGGTATCACGGTCGCGGATGGTAACGGTGTTGTTTTCCAGCGTATCAAAATCCACGGTGATGCACATGGGGGTGCCGATTTCATCCTGCCGGCGGTAGCGCTTGCCGATGGAGCCGGACTCATCATAATCCACCATGAAGTACTTGCTCAGCTCCTGTTGAACTTCAGATGCCAGGCCGCCCAGTTTGTTCTTCTGCAATGGCAGAACGGCTGCTTTAAAGGGGGCCAGGAAGGGATGCAGGTGCAGCACCGTGCGGACATCGCCGCCTTCCAGCTCCTGCTCCTCATAGGAATCACAAAGGAATGCCAGAGCAGCGCGATCTGCACCCAGAGCCGGCTCCACCACATAAGGAACATACCGCTCGTTGGTAACGGGGTCGATATATTCCATGTTTTCACCGCTGACGGACTGATGGGCCTTTAGGTCAAAGTCCGTACGATCGGCAATGCCCCACAGTTCACCCCAGCCAAAGGGGAACAGGAACTCAAAATCGGTGGTGGCTTTGGAATAGTGGCTCAGTTCCTCCGGCTTATGATCCCGAAGCCGCAGGCTTTCTTCTTTCATACCCAAGGATAGCAGCCAGTCCCGGCAAAAGCTGCGCCAGTACTGGAACCACTCCAAATCCTCGCCGGGTTTGCAGAAGAACTCCATTTCCATCTGCTCAAACTCACGGGTACGAAAAACAAAGTTGCCGGGCGTGATTTCATTGCGGAAGGATTTACCCACCTGGGCAACGCCCATGGGGAGCTTGCGGCGGGTGGTGCGGACAATATTCTTGAAGTTGACAAAGATGCCCTGAGCTGTTTCCGGGCGTAGGTAGATTTCGTTGGCGGAATCATCCGTCACGCCCTGGAAGGTTTTGAACATCATGTTAAACTTGCGGATGCCTGTAAAATCAGTCTTGCCGCAGGTCGGACAGGGCAGCTTGTTCTCGGCGATATAAGCTTCCAGCTTGTCGTTGCTCCAACCGTCAGCTTGCAGCTCTTCACCCTTGGAGGCTGCGTAGTCCTCAATCAGCTTATCAGCGCGAAAGCGTGCCTTGCAGGCTTTGCAATCCATAAGCGGATCGTTAAAGTTACCAACATGGCCGGAGGCTACCCAGACATTGCGGTTCATCAGGATGGCGCTGTCCAGACCCACATTGTATTTGCTCTCCTGAACAAACTTGCGCCACCAGGCGCGCTTCACATTGTTTTTGAACTCAACACCCAACGGGCCGTAATCCCAGGAATTGGCCAGACCGCCGTAAATTTCTGATCCAGCAAAAATAAAGCCCCTGCCTTTGCACAGGGCTACCAGCTTATCCATAGTCAGCGCTGCCATGATGATCCCCTCCGCGTCTTTATACCGTATCATCATAGCCGGGAGAGCCTATTTTGTCAAGAAATGCAAGGGAGCATTGTGAAATAAGCGGAGCCCAGCCGGATGCTACTTTATAACCTTATTACCACACAGGTGGCTGCCACAAAACAACCTGGCCGGAGGCTCTAGTTTTTTGCATATCAATGAGCCGCTGGTTGCGGCTGCCACAAAATTTCAGTTCTAATGACCTTTCTTGAAGTAAAAAGGGACCGTCCACCAGAACATCTGTTTCATTCAGAAGCGCCTGCCAGCCAGGATGCTCGCTTTGTTTGGCAAGAAGATATTCATAGGTGTAACCGGTATAGGTCCACACATTGAGGCCCTTTTGATGAGCGGCTTGTGCGATGGCTGCGCATTCCTCCGCTTGAGAAAAGGGCTCACCGCCGCTTAAGGTTACCCCATCCAGCAGCGGGTTTTTAGCCATCTTTTGAAGAATCTCGGTAACCGCCATTTCGCTGCCGCCTGATGGGTCGTGACTGTTGGGATTATGGCAGCCGGGGCAATGGTGGGGGCAGCCCTGGGCAAACACCGCGAGTCGTATGCCGGGGCCATCTACAATGGAATCGCTGACCAGGCCAGCTATGCGCATAAAAGTTCCTTTCCGGAAAGAGGCTGCGGGGGATGCCTTCCTCAAAAGACATCCCCCCGCAAAGCGACCCTATATCCTCACATGTTATGCTTAACCCTGTCGTGCTCTTCTTCCCGCTTGGCATTGTTGAAGCGGTTGAGGGTACCCACCAAGTATCCGGTGATGCGGCGGATGCGCTCAAAGGGGTGGCTATTTTCTTCACGGCCGCAGTTGGGGCAGCTATCGCCGATGATACCGTTATAGCCGCACACCGGGTCCCGGTCGATGGGATGATTGATGGAACCATAACCTACGCCTTTGTCGTGCATGAAACGGACGACTTTTTCAAAGGCATCCAGGTTTTGAAGCGGATCGCCGTCCATTTCCACGTAGCTGATATGGCCAGCATTGGTCAGCTCATGATACGGGGCTTCGATGCTGATCTTATCAAAGGCGTTGATGGGGAAATACACAGGCACATGGAAGCTATTGGTGTAATAATGGCGGTCAGTCACCCCGGGGATGATGCCGAACCGCTCGCGGTCCATGCGGACAAACCGGCCAGAAAGGCCCTCGGCGGGGGTGGCCAGCAGCGTATAGTTCATCTTGCGCTCACGGCTTAGTTTATCCAGATAGGAACGCATGGAACCAATGATCTCAAGGCCCAGATTCTGGCTTTCCTCACTCTCGCCATGGTGGGCGCCGCGAAGCATCTTTAAGGTTTCCGCAAGGCCAATAAAGCCCAGGGATAAGGTGCCATGCTTTAAGACTTCGCGAATCTCATCATTCCAGCCCAGCTTTTCAGAATCAATCCAGACGCCCTCGCCCATTAAGAAGGGAAAGTTTCGAACGCGCTTGCGGGAGATGATCTCCAAACGCTCGTCCATCTGTTCCACAGCAAGGGCCATCTTCCGCTCCAGCTCTTCAAAGAACCATTGCAGATCACCATTGGACTTAATGGCGATACGGGGTAGATTAATAGAGGTGAAGGACAGGTTGCCGCGGCGGGGCGCTGTTTCACGCTCCGGATCATGCATATTGCCCATTACCCGGGTGCGGCAGCCCATGTAGGCGATTTCTGTTTCCGGATGGCCTTCTTTGTAGTACTTTTTGTTAAATGGCGCATCCAGAAAGGAGAAGTTGGGGAATAAACGCTTAGCGCTGGTACGGATGGCCAGGCGGTACAGATCATAATTAGGATCGCCGGGATTGAAGGAAACACCTTCCTTGACCCGGAAAATCTGGATGGGGAAAATGGGCGTTTCGCCATGACCTAAGCCAGACTCTGTTGCCAGCAGAAGGTTGCGCACCACCATGCGGCCTTCGGGAGATGTATCCATACCGTAGTTGATGGAAGAGAAGGGTACCTGAGCGCCGGCACGGCTGTTCATGGTATTCAGGTTATGGATCAATGCTTCCATGGCCTGATAAGTAGCCTTGTCGGTTTCCTTGACAGCCTTGCTCATGACAAACTCCAGGATTTGCTCCTGCAGCTTGTCATCGCCATGGGCGGCAAGCTTTTCTTTCAGTGCACAACGGAACGCATCACTTAACTGCAGTTCCGGAGTAAGTCCCTTTTCCTTGAGTTCCTCGATCCACTCACGCGCTGTTTGATCCGGCTCTTCCATGCCGCAAAGCAGCTCCAGGGCACGAGAGAGGTTATCACGGTAGCGTTTGATAAAGGTCTTTTTCACACCGGGCGACATGCCGTAGTCAAAATTGACGACGCTTTGCCCGCCGTGTTGGTCATTTTGATTGGCCTGAATGGCGATACAGGCCAGCGCCGAATAGCTGTAAATATCGTTGGGCTCACGCAATACGCCATGGCCAGTGCTAAAACCGTTTTTAAACAGGTTGATCAGATCGATCTGGCAGCAGGTGGTGGTCAGGGTGTAAAAATCCATATCGTGAATATGAATATCCCCATCCCGGTGAGCCTGAGCATGCTTGGGATTGATGACATACATGTCATAAAACTGCTTGGCACCTTCGGAGCCAAACTTGAGCATGGATCCCATGGCAGTATCACCGTTGATATTGGCATTCTCACGCTTGATGTCGGAATCTGCCGCATCTTTATAGGCAATGTCTTCGAATATTTTCATCAGGCGGGTATTCATTTCCCGCACACGGCTGCGCTCAGCACGATAAAGGATATAGGCCTTGGCGGAACGCACAAAACCTTTCTCAATTAAAACCCGCTCAACAACATCCTGGACTTCTTCCACCGTAGGGGTACCAGCAATGGCTTCGCTGCCCTCCACTTCCTCAATCACCTGCTGAGCCAGAACCTTGGCGGTTTCGATTCCTTTTGCGCTGCCGCTGGCCTCAAAGGCCTTCAAGATCGCACGCTCAATCTTGGTGATGTCAAAGGGCATTGTCCGCCCGTCCCGCTTTTTGATGGAAGTAATCATTTACACTGCCTCCTGCCTTTCATTCTTTCGTGTTTTTCGGAACAAAAAGCCAATCCCTGCGAATCTACGCTGGGACTGCTTCATTTACATACATTAATCCATGCTTACGATTCATGGGATGTGATCGTATCCGAAAACTGATCTGCTTTCTTTTTCCAGGAAAGCATGCAGTCGAAAGAGCATTGTCATTATAGAGCGTCCGTATCCGGCTGTCAATACCATATATGGTCAATTTTCTAACATGAAAAACTATATATTGTGTGCGTTGTTGATATTGCTAGCTTTTTCAGCATGTGTACAATCAAAAATAATTTTTGAATCCATGCGTTGACAGAAGGAAAGCCAAGGCTTATGATATGGGTACGGAAGTGTTGGGCATATTCAAGCCAAACCGCCGTAAGAAAGGAGAGGACCGCCGTGGAAGGCGACCCGTACAGTCCCATAAGGGCACGTACCCGCATGTCAGCGCGGTCAGCTCCCGCGGCTTTTTAAGCCAACGGTCAGCCTCCGCCTGTCTTTGCGTGTGTGTGCCACACAGAAAGGCAGGTTTTTTTGATGAGGAGGATTTTTAAAACCGTAGATGATCATCTTGTAGAGTGCACTACGCTGGAAAAAGGCTGCTGGGTGCATTTGCAAAGCCCGACCAAAGAAGAGATTGATGGTCTGAACGCACGTTTTTCACTGGACCCGACCTATTTAATGGCCGCATTGGACGAAGAGGAAAGCGCCCGTATTGAACATGATGACGGACAGACGCTGATCATCGTTGACATACCCTATGTTGAGGTAGAAGGCAGCGGCTATATATACAGCACCATTCCCATGGGCATCATATTGGTGGATGAAGTCATTATCACTGTGGCTACCCGTGAAACCCCGATCATCGCCGATTTTACGGAGGAGAGGGTGCGGGGATTTTGGACACACAAACGCACTAGATTTATCTTGCAGCTATTGCATAGGAACGCATCCCGCTTTCTGGCATATCTTAAGCAAATTGACAAGGCCAGTATGCATGTGCAGACGAAATTGGAAAAATCACTGCGGAACCAAGAGCTACTGCAGATGATGAAGCTGGAAAAATCCCTTGTGTTCTTCAGCACTTCCTTAAAGGGCAATGAAACTGTTATGGAAAAAATGCTCAGACTGGATGCGCTGAAGAAGTTTCCCGATGATACGGATCTTTTGGAAGACGTGATTATCGAGAACAAGCAGGCCATGGAGATGTGTACGATATACAGGGATATTATGTCTGGAACCATGGACGCCTTTGCTTCCATCATCAGCAATAATCTGAATATCGTTATGAAGGTACTGACCAGCCTGACAGTGGTGCTGGCGATTCCATCAACTGTTGCCGCCCTATGGGGTATGAACGTAGCGGTACCCTTTGAAAGCAGTCCTCATGCATTTACGATTGTGGCAGGGATATCGATCGTCGGTGCACTGGTGGCCGCTTTGGTGTTATGGCGCAAGAAGATGTTTTGAATGCGGAGCAGGCTGTTAGG
>JAEYQQ010000017.1 GCA_023409955.1 Bacillota bacterium
GTACTTCACCGGTTAAGTAGGCCTGCGCCCCTAGGCGGATCGCTTCTTCAAAACCCTCGTCGTATGCGCCGGATCCCACAGCAAGTATTTTGATATGATTATTTGGATTGCCATACAGCCGTACCGGCGCATTCAAAAGTGAGGCAGCTTTCTCTTGAAGTTTTGCAGCTGTCATTGGTTCAGGCAAGCTACCAGCCCGTACAAAATTATCACCCATTATACCAGTTAAATCAAAAAGCTGACCCAATACATCATTGATACCGCCTCTGGCTCTGTCCAGATTCGTATGAGCGCTGATCAGAGCAATGTGGTTTCTGACCAGCTCGCAAAGGATTTTCCCCTCCGGGTCATCCTCACGCATGTTTTTCCTTGCGTGAAACATCAGTGGATGGTGGGTAAGAATAAGCTCTGCACCGATGCGCACAGCCTCCATAACCACTTCCATCGTACAGTCAAGAGCAGTGAGTATACGGGTGACGGGGGATTCAAACCTGCCTGCCAGCAGGCCGACGTTATCAAAATCTTCGGCTGTCTGAAAAGGAGCAAAGCCGTCGATCCAGTCGTATACAGCTTTTACGGTCAATGTCATTGCAGTTCCTCCAGGATGTATTGGTTAAGCCTTTGCCAAACGAGCATATCATCATTCTTGCTTTCCGTTTCGTTTATGGCTCGAAGTGCCTTTTGGGCAACATGCTGCCTCCAGCGCAGATACGCACCAAAAAGAGCAGGGCGATCCTTTATAAGGCAAGGGCCAAGCAACAGCTCCTTTTCTGTATAAACAGCCTTACCTGGTACTGCATGGATGATGATATAAAACCTGCCGCCGGATCGGGTAAGCATCTCTTGTATAATTTGATAGCCGATATCTGAAAGAGCCATTCGCACAATATGAATTTCTGTATGTGGCGAAAGGATCAACTCTGCCCCATGTAGCTTATCTTCACCGGATGTTAGTATATCCCGCATGGTATCTCCGCCCATACCCATAATGCTGATTGCTTGAACAGGCACTTTTAGTGCATTCAAACCGTCGGCCTGCACAAATATGGCTCGGTGGTCAAACTGATGCAGCGTAATGAGCTCTTTGGCCTTTAAAAGAGCGGGGAGGCTGATATCGGCCACAATCATTCGTTGGCATCTGTCTTCTGACAACAGGTATAAAGGAAGTCGACCATGGTCTGTGCCGATGTCAGCACCTAAACTGCATGGGGGAAATAAGTCAGCCGCGGCTTTAAGCCGTTCATCCAACTTGGGCAGACGCAGAGCTACCGCCTCCTTTTGTACAATCATGCATAACCCACCGTTGCTCCTGTTCAAAGGTAGTAACCATTTTTTCAGCTTCGTGGACCACCTTGCTCGGAAAACTGTAAGCCTCTAATAACAGCAGCGCATTGCGGGTTGTGGATGGTTCGCAAGATTAGTAGTGAGCAGTAGGGAGGGATTTTCAATACCAACAGCAAGCCAAGCTTCTCCATTCTTCCATCCATATTCTGCTTTTTAAAAGAAGGAGAGAAGGCATCGAGCCCCCTCTCCGCTATTCCAGATATAAATACACAAATGAGTTAGTCCAGATAGTCCTTCAGCTTTTTGCTTCGGCTGGGATGGCGAAGCTTACGCAGTGCCTTAGCCTCAATCTGACGGATGCGTTCCCGGGTAACATTAAACTCCCGGCCCACTTCCTCCAAGGTCCGTTGGCGTCCATCATCCAAACCAAAACGTAAACGCAGCACCTTTTCCTCCCGTGGGGTCAAGGTATCCAGCACATCCAGCAGCTGTTCCTTCATCAGGGAGAAGGATGCGGCTTCCGCTGGGGCGGGGGCATCTTCATCGGGTATGAAGTCACCCAGATGGCTGTCTTCCTCCTCGCCGATGGGGGTCTCTAGGGATACGGGCTCTTGAGCAATTTTGATAATTTCTCTGACCTTGCCTTCGCTGATGGCCATGGCTTTGGCAATCTCCTCAGGGGTGGGCTCACGACCATACTCTTGCAAAAGCTGGCGGGAAACGCGGATCAGTTTGTTGATCGTTTCCACCATATGCACAGGGATGCGGATAGTACGGGCCTGGTCGGCGATGGCACGGGTGATGGCCTGGCGAATCCACCAGGTAGCATATGTAGAAAATTTATAGCCTTTGCGGTAGTCAAACTTCTCGACAGCCTTAATAAGACCCAGGTTGCCTTCCTGAATCAGGTCTAGGAACAGCATACCGCGACCAACGTAACGTTTTGCAATGGAAACAACCAAACGAAGGTTTGCTTCTGCCAGCTTTCGCTTAGCTTCGTCATCACCTTGTTCCATACGTTGCGCAATGTCGATCTCCTCATCGGCTGTAAGCAAAGGAACCTTACCGATTTCCTTAAGATACATACGGACAGGATCATCTATCGATATGCCTTCCGGCACGGAAAGATCAATTTTTTCCAGGGGTTCAACAATCAACTCAGGCTCGATGGGGTCCAGCTCGTTGACTACGTCCACGCCCAGGGCTTCAAACGTTTCCAGAATCTTATCAAACTGGTCAGGCTCAATCTCAAACTCAACCAACTGGTTCATGATGTCTTTATACGTCATGGTCCCTTTGGATTTACCCTGTTCATACAGGTCGTTGAGTTTTGCTTGACGTGCGTCGGGCGTCATGCTCAACAAAAATCACTCCTTTTCTCCACCCTTTGGTGGATGGCCCGCAAAACCTGTTTGGGCCAGGATCGGGTAGGAAAGCGCCAAATTACTGTCTGCCGGGTTTTAATTGGTTCAGGCGCTGCATTAGTGCTACTGTTTCGGCCAGGGCAGCTTCTTTTTCCCGGCCAGTGAGGGCTGGTATTTGAAGCTTCAGTTCAGACAGCTTTGTTTCAATGCGCTGTCTTCGCAGCTTGTCCAGACAGTCTTCTGCCATTCGCATCAGCGTATCGGGTTCGCCCTCTACAGGTGTTGCAAAGATCTCTGCTGCCAAGCTTCGATTTTTTTCATCCGCCTGTGTTTCCACCAGCTCCGCAGGGGATTGGCCGGCGGTTAAACCCTGGCATAATTGCTTCATAAATGGATCTTTAAATTCCTCTTCAGTAATGGTACCCTTTGGTAAGCGTCCGGTGGCCAGCAAGGAGATCAAGGACTGTTCTGCTCTGTCAAGCTTTTCATCCGTCCTTGAGGTTAATCTTTCCCTTTGGGGAGGGGGGTTATTCTTGACAATAGGAAATGAAATGCCAATTTGCGCTTGTAGCACCTCTTTGGGAAAGCCAGTCTGCAGAATCAGCCGCTGCAAGTGGTTTTCCAGCTCCACCGGCTGATTCACCCGGCGAAGTATGTCTGCGCATGCCTTGGCATATTCCGTCCGTCCATCCTGGGTGGAAAGGTCAAACTCCTCTGCCTTCCGGTCCATACGATACGCCGCAGGGTTTATTGGGGAAAGCTGCTGGAACGCATCTAGTCCATCACGGCGTATGAACTCATCCGGATCAAGCTTATCGGGGAATGCCAGAACCCGTGCGGGAATGTTCTCTGCCTCAAAAATGTCCAGCGCTCTTAATGTAGCATGCTGCCCGGCACTATCCCCGTCATAGGCAATCCATATCTGGGGTGCAAAACGCTTAAGCAGCCGCGCTTGCTCCTGGGTAAGAGAAGTCCCCAGTGTAGCAACAACACCTTCAACACCAAATTGAGCCAGAGCAACTACATCCATATACCCTTCCACCAATATCACTCTGGAAAGATTTTTAGCCTTTCGAAGGAGATTGGCGGCATAAACACCCAGCCGCTTGTTGAAAGCCGGGGTATCGGAAGTGTTCAGGTATTTGGGCTTGGCATCTCCCATGGCACGGCCGCCAAATCCCAGAACCTGCCCATACAGATCGATGATGGGAAACATGGCCCGGGAGCGAAACATATCAACCGTTTTGCCTTCCCGAAGAAGGATCAGCCCAGCTTTTTGCAGCTCATCCAGTGTAAAGCCCTGGCCAACAAGATGCTCGGTCAAGTCATCCCGGCCCCCTACAGCCGCACCCAGGCCAAACTTGCGGATTACGCCGTCATCTAGACCGCGGCTCTTTAAATACGCTAGGACAGGCTCCCCTTCCTGGGTGAAAAGCTGTTGATGGTAAAACTGAGCAGCAGCGCGATTAGCACTTGTCAGTCTTTCTTTCAGCGACCTTGCGGCCTGATACGCTTCGTCCTCCTTTACTTCGGGCGGGGTTATATGCAGCCGTTCGGCCAGATGCAGCACAGCTTCCGAAAAGTCCATGTGCTCAACATCCATCACGAACTGAATTACACTGCCTCCGGCTTTGCAGCCGAAGCAATAATATAGCTGCCGCTGGCCATCTACCGAGAAGGAGGCCGTCTTTTCGTTGTGAAACGGGCACAGACCCCAATATCTATGCCCGTTCTTTTTCAGTGGCAAGTAAGATGAAACCACTTGCACGATGTCAGCCCGGGCCCTAAGCTCGTCCAACCATACTGGTGGGAACCGTCCTGCCATTCATGCTCACCTGCTCTACTTTCATTCGCCGCGAAGGCGTCATTTCCTGCATATTTTCGAATTAATTCGACCGTATTCGTATAAGTAATGGTAAATTTCCTCAAGCGGCCGGAAAACCAGAGGGAACAAAAAGCTTCTGATACAACCGTATGGCATACCTGTCGGTCATGCTGGCCAGGTAATCTGTCACACCCCGCCAAGTTCCTTCCTGATAACAGATGGTTACATATTCAGAAGCCATCTCTGCCGGATGTTCCATGTAGTAACCAAACAGCTCTCTGATCACATGGTCGCAGCGGGCCTCCTCAGCTTCTCTCCAGCCCTGACGGTAAACCTTTTCAAACAAAAAGGTACGCAGAATATTGGTGGCTTCCAGCACATTCTGACTCATGAGAACCTGATTCTTACCTAAGCTGTTCTGCACGATATCCAGAATCATGGTGTTGATACGCTGACCATGCGTTTGCCCCAGCACCTGAAGACAGTCTTTGGGTAAGTCACTCCCATTCAGTATTCCTGCCCGCAATGCATCGTCAATGTCGTGGTTGATGTATGCGATCCTGTCAGCGCGGCTGACACACAACGCTTCCAAGGTTTGAGGAGGTGTCTTGCCGCTGTGACATAAGATACCATTACGCACTTCCCAGGTTAGGTTAAGCCCTTTCCCATCGCTTTCCAACTTCTCCACAACCCGCAGGCTTTGCTCATTGTGGCGAAACCCTTCAGGCAAAAGCCCATCCAGCGATCGCTCTCCAATATGTCCAAAAGGGGTATGGCCCAGATCGTGCCCTAAGGCGATGGCCTCAGCAAGGTCCTCGTTGAGATTAAGGGCTCTGGCTAAGGTCCTTGCAACTTGGGCTACTTCCAGCGTATGCGTGAGCCTGGTTCGGTAATGATCACCTTCTGGTGATAAAAATACCTGTGTTTTAAATTTCAGGCGGCGGAAGCTTTTGCTATGGATGATTCTGTCCCGGTCTCGTTGGAATACTGTACGCAAAGGGCATGGCTCCAAAGGCCTTTCCCGCCCAAGAGTATTGATGCTGAATGTGGCCAGAGGGCTTAAGCGTGCCTGCTCTGCCTGTTCTTGATACTCCCTGGGCGTCATGCCTTCGTCATCCTCTCTGTGGAATATGGAGAAAGAAAAAATGATTTCCATCCATATATACGCTGTCGCATATACATATATACAACACAACCTATGAAAATCCCTGCTTGCCAACGGAATATCCATTGACAAGAAAGCGCCTTCATGCTATCCTACCTTGAGATATGCGAGGTGGCTGGGCGGCCGCATGCAATATGGCATGAGGAAAGTCCGAGCACCATAGGGCAGGGTGCCGGTTAACGGCCGGTGGAGGCGACTCCAAGGAAAGTGCAACAGAGAGATACCGCCGCTTTTGCGGTAAGGGTGGAAAGGTGAGGTAAGAGCTCACCCGCGGCTTGGCGACTTGTCCGCGATGTAAACCCCACCTGGTGCAAGATTGAATGGGGAGCACATATGGCGGCCCGTCATGCTCCCGGGTAATCGCTTGAGCCTGCTGGTAACTGCAGGCCTGGATAGATGACCGCCCACGACAGAACTCGGCTTACAGGCCACGCTCGCATATTTATTTGACTAGAAATGACGCTAACGTGTCATTTTTTTATATGTATATTACGGAGGATGAACATGAACAGAAGCGGAAAGATTCTGCTCTTATTGGTGGCTGCCCTTATGCTTTGGCCAAGCAAGCTAGCTTACGCAGGTTATACTGTTCATGCCAAGGGTGATAGAAATTTACCCAAGATAGCAATCACCATGGATGACTGTTGGAAACTGGACCACGTTGTTACAATGCTGGATCTATGTAGTGAATATCAATTCAAGATGACCTTCTTTCCCTGTGGGGCAGCAATCCGTGAAGAAGATCAGGGTGTATGGCTGCGCATGGTGCAGGATGGCCATGAAATCGGGAATCATACCTTTAACCATCGTAAGCTCAACACCATTAAAGCGGATCGAGTACGCCGTGAACTGGTCCGTATGGAAGAGCGTCTCAATGAGGTGTTGGGTTTTTCATATGATATCCGCATGATGCGTCCGCCCTATGGTGCATATCGGGGCGGGGAAGGGATGAAAACCACCAAGGCGATAGAATCCAGCGGCTATTCCCGTATCGTTGTGTGGAGTATCAGTGAAACAGATCCGGACAAGATGCTGAATAAAGTAAAGAACGGAGATATTTTGCTGTATCACAGCAACAAAAAAGATGTGGATGGTTTGAATGAAGCAATACCTGTTTTGCTGGAGCGTGGTTTCCAACTGGTTACTGTATCTGAACTGCTAGGACTTGATGCTGTTGAGACAGCTTCTTTATCCATTAGTACAAAGCATCTTCCATAACAAAAAAATATGAGAAAAAAGTAATATTTCTGCTTGACATATGCCAGGAAACGTGTATAATACTCTTCGTCGGCAAAATAAACGACCCCGCCGCGAAGAATATGCACCATTAGCTCAGTTGGTAGAGCACCTGACTCTTAATCAGGGTGTCCAGGGTTCGAGTCCCTGATGGTGTACCAAGAAAAAGCTTTGAAAACAACATTTTCAAAGCTTTTTTGTTTGATTTTATACTGATAAATCTATTAGCAATGAGCTCTACAGCTTTATGGTGCTACGCTTGAAAGTGAAATCAGTTCAAAGGAAAATGCCTCTTTTATGTATTTGCGCTCTTCGATAAGGGAAAAGAAATACGGCTGCACCTTAGCTAATAGTAAGCGTGATATATTGAATAATCAAGGATCAGGATAATCTGACCCTTGACGTTTGTTTTAATGATTGTTAGGCATTGTGACGGGATAAATTTTTTTGCTATCTAGAAAATCCTGAACAATACGAAGGGCTTCTCCAAATCGCTGAAAATGGACTACCTCACGTTGGCGCAGGAATTTTAAGGGTTCGATAACATCTGGATCATCTGCCAGATTAATCAGCCATTCATAGGTGGATCTTGCTTTTTGTTCAGCAGCCATATCTTCAGTCAGATCTGCAACTGGGTCACCTTTAACAGCTATATAAGCTGCAGTAAAGGGAACACCGGATGCACTTACTGGGTACACACCTTTATCATGATCGGCATAATACGCATCAAGACCAGCAGCTTTAATTTCTTCAATGCTGGCATTCTTGGTCAGTTGCTTGACCATGCTTCCAACCATCTCAAGGTGAGCCAGTTCTTCTGTACCAATGTCATTTAAGATGGCGCGTGCTTCTGGTGTTACCATGGAAAAACGCTGGCTTAAATAACGCAACGATGCAGCCAACTCTCCATCCGGCCCGCCATATTGCGTGATGATTACTTTTGCCATTGCAGGATTTGGATTCTTTATTTTGATGGGGTATTCTAGCTTTTTCTCATATATCCACATTTAGCGGCACTCCTCTCCTGGTAAATCTACATTAAAGCTATACTGCCAAGGCCAGGGATCACGGTACCAGTCCCAATGGCAGCGGTTAAAGGATCGGAAGGAGTATAAAGGGCCGCATATACTTTCGTATTGCTCTCTTAGGACATTGGCTTTTGCTAGTATTCTATTATACTGCTCTAGTGCTTCATCATCATCAGGGTGTGTATCCAAAAAGAGTTGAAGATCAACCAGCATGAAATCCAGTTCCATCAGCTCGCGTAAGATTGCATCTCTATCCATTAGTAGCAGCCTCCCCCCGCCGGACTCATACCACATGTGACTTCCGGCTCCAAGTTGACATATTCTCTCTTTCTATAAGGACTAAACAACTCTGGGAAGGCAGTACCCGTCAATAGGGATTTTACTGGTGACCATGTCCCGCAGAATTTCTGAAATGGAACATATGCTTCAGCAAGTCTTACGCATTCTATACTTGTTTCTTGCGGAACACATTCGCAATGACTCTGCGGCTTATCATGCATTGAATTTGGGCTAGCTGATGCTTGGGGGTAGCTGTAGTAATAACCCATTTGCATTCCCTGCCTGTTATCGTTATGGGGAATTAGCATTCCCGCACTGGCGTTTCTCAAGCAAATTCTCCTTTCTTGTGTTTGGGGTACAGTGCATTGTATTCCCTAGAATTTCATTTTGTTACGCATTTTAGTGGTAAGAATGGAACTGGGATTGCAAAGATAATTCCTAGATTTACTGTAGCAATGCTGAATTGATGATAATTTTCCATGATTGAGTTCCTTTTTGTGTCATTGTAAAAGCAAGCCTAAATGCCTGTTCCATCCATCTTATAAGAGACAATAGCTTTGGATATACTGTTTTTTAAAAAAGGGGGTATGACACGGAATGGGCAGAGTTAAAAAGGTGGCATGTTTTTGTGTATTTTTATATATTACGCTACAGATATCATTAAAACTATCATCACTTGGCAAGTCTGGCACATCAACATAAGCATCCATATTGCATGGTGTGGCACTGAAATTTATTACCATAGATACTCATATGGTGTCAGAGGGCATGTTGCATGATAACAAGCCCTCTAATTTATATAGCGTCATCCCGAAGGTATGGTGTTTTTGCCTTGACAATACAAAGCATATACGTTTTTTGTTATGTTAAAGAATACTATGCAAAAAGATGCAACCAAATTGGCAGGTGATTCGTCCTATGATATGGAAATGTACATTTCTAGTTCTCATAATAGCTGAGGTGTCCAATGAAAAAACTTGTTGTATGGGTTATGCTTTGTGCAATGATGCTCACCAGTTTTAATGTGCTGGTGGATGGTTCTGCACAAGCAAGCCAGGAGGCGGCCTTTAACCAGGAGAAAACTCTTCAGTATGGCGATAAAGGAGATACGGTAAGCGGGCTGCAGACCAAGCTTACCGAACTGAACTACTATAGCGGTAACATCAGCGGACAGTACCGTGAGGGCACCCAGGCGGCTATCCGTGAGTTCCAGAAGGATTTTGGTCTTGAGGCAACGGGTATAGCCGATGCCGGCACGCAAGAAGTGCTTTTTGCAGCGAAATATCGCCCATTGGAAAAAGGCGATTCTGGTGAATGGGTAAAAAAGCTTCAAACCCGCCTAACTGAGCTTGGTTATTACAATGGAAAAATCAGCGGTAATTATTTGGAAGGAACGTATTATGGTATTCATTCTTTCCAAAATAAAAACGGCTTGTCTGTTACAGGCAAGGCTGACGTGCAAACACAGGAGCTTTTGTTTGATACGAACAAAGCTCTTACAAAAAAGGAAGTGACACTTACACCTTCGCCAACGCCAGCACCGACATCATTTGACAACACGGAGGATCTGGTAACTGATGCAACACCAGCCCCTACCATTGGCAATGTGAATTTTAGCAAAAAGCTGAGTAGGGGATCCACAGGGTCCAAGGTCAAGCAGCTACAAACAAAGCTGACAGAGCTAGGGTTTTATACAGGCCCCATCTCTGGCAATTTTATGAACCAGACAAAGGATGCAGTTAGCGCATTTCAAAAACATAATGCACTGACGGTGGACGGCATTGTTGGCAAAGAAACTTGGGACATGATATTTAACAATCAAGATGTATCCAATGCATCTGCAACGCCAAAGCCTACACCGGTGCCCACACCTATTCCATATTCCATTACGGTTGACGTTAAGAATCAGGTGGTCACCGTGTACGGCCTGGATGAGAACGGTGAGTATACCAACGTGGTCCGTCAAATGATCTGCTCTACGGGAACAACCTCCCATCCCAGTGATCTGGGCGATTGGACCTTGAACGGCAGAACGGCTCGTTGGGCCACATTCCCCAAGTGGGGCGGTGGTTGGGCCCAGTATTGGACTCGGATCAATAGTTCCATTGCCTTCCATTCAGTACTCTATAATTCAACCAACACCATGGATCTAGCTACCGGATCATACAGCGCTTTAGGCTCAAGGGCATCCCATGGCTGCATCCGCCTTTTGGTACATGATGCAAAGTGGATTTACGACAATATCGGAAAAGGTGTCGTAGTGCACATTACTGACAGCCTTCCTTCTGATCCTGAGCTAACACAATCCTTAAAGCCAGCACCTTTGGACAAGAGTAACATGCTGCCCAAGGCTACACCAGCGCCAACTGCACCGCCTGAGTATGTCAGCAGCGAAGAACCTCCCATGCCTTTTAGAACGCTGAAAAAAGGTGTTAAGGGTGAAGATGTGTATTGGCTGCAAATGAAGCTGCAAGAGCTTGGGTATTACAAGGGTACAGTTACAGGCGGCTATTATGGTGGCACGGTGAATGCTGTAAAAGCATATCAAAAGGATCATAATCTATCGGCTGACGGCATTGCAGGAACAAAGACGCTCAATACCATCTATGCGGATGTTCTCGCTACACCAACACCGATGCCTACACCTGCACCAACCCAGTCAAACAACTAAGTAAACGCAATATTATCGCAATATTTCATAAATCCCTCGGCAGGAGATTGGTATTCTGCCGGGGGATTTTGATGTCGTAACTACCCTCAATAATCATATGCATTACCTGCTTTCTTTCTGTGGCAAGCACCGCTGGTCAAGCATGTTCCAAGGCAAGTATACCGTAGAGGCTGGTATGCATCTTCAGCTAGTATGTAATGGCAGGTAGAAGTTCTTATATGTTAACTTGAATTCGTATGGTGTCAAATTGCCCTTATATCAGGCGATTTTACAGGTTCTATGCAAGGTGTTGATTATTAGGCAGAATTCAGCGTATAATATCAAAGCGGTTGATCCGCCGAATAAAGGAGCAGGTGACTGTATGCAAACACCTCATATCCGGGACTTTTTGGGTAAGCGGGTACATATGATTGGTATCGGCGGTTCCAGCATGTCTGGGCTGGCGCAAATGCTGGTGGAGAAAGGGTACAAGGTCACCGGTTCTGATAACGTGCACAGCCATAGCGTGGAAAAGCTGGAGGCTATGGGCATCCCTGTATTTATTGGCCATCATGAACAAAACGTTCAGGGTGCTGATATTGTTGTTTACTCAGCAGCGATTTTGCCCGATAATCCTGAAAGGCAGGAGGTTGGGCGTCTTTTAATTCCCAATATGGAGCGTGCTGAGCTGCTGGGCCAGCTAATGGAAGGGTACCCGACGGCAGTTGGCATCAGCGGCACCCATGGCAAGACAACCACAACAGCAATGCTTTCTCAAGTTTTAATGGAAAGCGGGCTTGACCCAACCATTCATATTGGAGGCCGGCTGGATGCGGTGGGCGGCAGCACGCGAATAGGGTCGGGCCATTGCTTTATAGCGGAAGCTTGCGAGTTTAGTGGAAGCTTTTTGCATATGCGGCCTACCCTTGCCGTTGTGTTAAACATTGAAGAAGACCATTTGGATTATTACCGTGACATCGAAGACATTCAAAATGCTTTTAGCAAGTACCTTGCTTTGCTTCCTGAAAACGGCCTGGCCATTGGCTGGGGCGATGATTTCAGGGTGCTGAAGTTGTTTGCGGAGCTTGACCGAGAAACCCAGACCTTTGGCTTTGACGGCAAGAATGACTGGCAGCCTGTTGGTCTCATTTATGACACCCAGGGCCGGGGTGAGTATGACCTTGTTTTTCAGGGGAAAAAGCTATGCCATGTCAAGATGGCTGTGCCTGGCAGCTTTAATGTACTCAATGGCTTGGCTGCAATGGCGTGTGCTTACAGTCTGGGTGCGGATATGAATAAGGCGGCAGAAGCCCTTGGACATTTTTCCGGTGCGCATCGGCGATTTGAGCTGACCGGCACTGTTCAAGGTGTAAAGCTTTACCACGATTACGGACATAATCCCACGGAAATGCGCAATGCTTTGTCTATCGCAAAGCTGCAGCCCCATTCCCGCTTGTGGGCTGTTATGCAGCCACATACCTACAGCCGGGTGAAACGGTTGTTCAATGACTATCTCACATGCACCAAAGCTGCAGATGTTACCTTGGTAACGGATATTTATGCTGCAAGGGAAAAGGACCCTGGAGATATTCATGCTTCAATGATCGTTAAAGGCATGCAGGAGTATGGAGTTGATGCGCACCTCACACCTACCTTCAATGATACAGAAGCCTACTTAAGAGCACACTGGCAGCCCGGTGACTTGGTGATTACCATGGGTTGCGGGAACATTAATCTGTTGAATGAGCAAATAGAAAAAAACGAGCAAAAGGCAGAGTAAAACTGGGACTGGCGCTTTGGTTGCATTGCTATACAGGTGTTAGAGTACATCCTGTATACGACAGTCCCTGATTGTTGTATAACCCTAATTTGTCCAAAAAATCGAACTGGTGTTTTCTAAATCCTCCGGCGGCACAGTGCTGACGGAGGAATTATTTTGCTGGTTTCCAGTACCGAAAAAGAAGCCAAACATGTCGTTAAGTATGTTGCCTGTGGAAGGAGATCTTGCCTGAGCCACCTGAACACTCTGTACACCCTCCAGCAATATGCCGTTTATCAATAGTTCTGCATGAACAGGTATGACTCTATAGGTGTATGTAACGCCGGGCACAGCCTTGGTATCGGCATAGTACAATGTTTCTCCGGCTGAACCCCATAACTCTGTCAGTATAAAGGATTCGCCAACGGCATCCCGCTGTATGCGATAGACAGCGTAGTCAGCTGGCTGTATCACCAATAGGGGATTGCCACTTTCATTATGGGTTACATAAAAGCTGTTGGGTGTACGCGGCGCATTCCATATATCGCTTTGCTTGGTTGGGTGGTTAGAGGCCGTAAAGACCTCTGAAAAGCGGTAGGCTTTGGGCGTGATGGATACAGCCAGCATTGCCTCTCCTCGCCATTCCACTGCCTTTTTATCCAGCTCAAGGGATATGATTCCGCCCGGTTTTTCAAATTGGGGCTTTGACCTGCCTTGATAGGCTGCCTTAAAAAAGTTGCGGCTGAGTGTTGCAGGGTTATCACCGCCAGACAAGGAGCCTGAGATTCGGTGCTTGCTGTCTGAATTATCAAAGCCCATCCAAACCGCAGTAGCGATTTCTGTGTTGTACGTTGCCATCCAGATATCACGGTTGCCACCGCCTTGCATATTTACTGTTCCTGTTTTGCCAGCAACAGGCGTACCGGCTCCCGACAGCTTTGCACCTGTTCCGGAGGAGGTGACAGTTTGTAAGAGGCTGGTTATCAAGTAGGCGGTTTGAACTGATACCACACGTTGCGGATTGGCTTGATGCTGATAGATGACTCGGCCTTGGCTGTCTGTAATTTTTTCAATAAAGTAAGGTTCATTGTATATTCCTTGATTGGCAAAGGGGGCATATGCTGCCGCCAGTTGCACCGGCGAAACACCATAGGTAAGAGAACCCAGTGCTATCGATAGATTGGCATCTCGGCTGTCCAATGGTATGCCGGTTTTGATGAGGTAATTTCTAGCCGCCTCCACGCCGATCTGCTGCAGCAGTGACACCGTGGATACGTTCAGGCTGTATTGCAGTGCTGTGCGGATCGTAACGTTGCCATAATAGGCATCACCGCTGTTACGCGGCTTATAACCATTGAAGTTGGTTGGCTCATCCTTCAATACGCTGGCTGTTGTATACCCAAAGCTCTCAATGGCAGGTGCATAAACAGCCAGTGGTTTTAAAGCGGAACCGGGCTGGCGCTTTAGCTGCGTGGCACGATTCAAGCCTCTTAATACCGTGTACTCACGCCCGCCAACAATGGCTCGAATTGCACCAGTCTTGACATCCACACAGGCCATAGCACTTTGCACTTTGGTGCCATCGGATGCATTGGCAGGGAATATATCGGCTTTGTATTGCGTATCAGCGATATCCTGCAATCGCTCATCCAGGGTTGTATCTATCCTATAGCCGCTGCCTAGAAGTGTTTCTGATGAGATATTCAGCTTTTCTTCAGCTTCGGTCAAAACAGCATCTACAAACCAGCCATACGATGTGGTAATTGGCTTGGCTTCAGCCAAAACAATCTCTTCGTTGATGGCGGCTTGATAAGTTGCTTCATCGATCATTCCTTCACTGAACATGGTGCGCAGGACATAGTGCTGCCTGTTTTTGTTGTTTTCTGGATTCAAAACTGGTGAGTAGGTCGTCGTAGCTTTTAATATGGCAGCCAAGGTTGCTGCCTGTGCAACGGTTAAGTCTTTTACCTCTTTGTTGAAATAGGTTTGGCTTGCCGTTTGAATTCCATATGCCCCGCTTCCAAAATATACATAATTCAAATACATTTCAAAGATTTGATCTTTGGTGAAACGCTGCTCCAGCTGTATGGCCAAATAGACTTCTTCCAGCTTACGGGCAATGGTTTTTTCTGAGCTTAAGTGACTGAGCTTGATCAACTGCTGGGAGATGGTACTAAAGCCTTGCGAAAAGCTTCGGGAGCGGATGTTTGCTGCCACAGCGCCAAAGAAACGAACAATGTCTACACCAAAGTGGTTATAAAAGCGCACATCTTCCGCAGCCAAAAATGCCTGCCGCACATGCATGGGGACATCGGCCAGAGCGATGACAGTGCGGTTTTCTTTGCCTTGTATCGCGCTGACATAATTACCGCTTGAATCATAAATGCTTCCGGTTTGCGCAACGGATGTAATTTTGCTTATATCTAGCTTCTGCCAATTGGGAACATCAAAATAGAAAAAGCCAAAGATCAGGGTGCCAACAAACACCGCTGCAAGGCCTATAAGAATATTTCGAAAGATATGTCGTTCTTTCTTCTTGCCATTACCTGAGACTTTTTCTTTCTTATGCCGCTTTTTCTCGACTGGTGCCGCTTTTGACTCTGTTATTGCCGCTGACGAGTCCATTTCTGCATCATTATCTGCAGCCAGTGGCTCGTTCTGCGAGCTGTCTTGTGTGCTTTTATGTTCCACGATTTGCGCGTTATCCTCTTTGTTAACTTCCTGCTGAACATGTCCATCAACCTTAGTTCCTTCCTCTGCTGTATCGTGATCCATAGTAGGCGGCTCATTTTTCTCGCTGCCATGTATATTCAAATGTTCAGTGCTCTGAGCGGTATCAGAAATCATGGCTTTCTGTTGCTCAGTATTTGCACCCTCATCCTTTACAGAAGGGGGCTGACCTATTGCTGAAGCGTTATTGACTTTTTGGATGCGCTTCTTTTTCTTGTTTCCCGCTTTCACCGCACAAGCCGCCTTTCATAAGCAGATGCCTGTGCATAGCGTGCCCGAATGGAACTGAAAACACACTGGAAAAACATCACCAGAAAGTACCGTTTACAAGATTCTATTCATTATGTATACTTTTATCTGTGTAATATATGCAAAACAGATAGGTGGGACTTATGAAAAATAGTAATAAGTTGATGATGATTATTTTTTCTGCGATTATAGCAACAGCGCTTGGGCTTTTAGCTTCCCAAGAGATTAAGCAGCCGTCGGCTATAACATATCCCGCCTTTTTGGAACATTTGGATAGCGGTAACATAAGCAGTGTTACCATGACGGATGATTCAGAATTATCATTGGTGCTGACAGACGGTACTGAACATAGGGTACCCAATCCCCGTGATGAAACACTGAAAAGCACACTCCTCAAAGCCGGCGTGTCAGTTCGGGAATCTTCCATGGGTTCTACTGGAACGCTGCTTGGCATTGCCATGCTTATTATAGTGATGATGCTTCTGCTGCGCTCCAGAACCAAAGGGGCTACGGGTTTGGCAAAATATGCATCCATTGAGGAGAGTAAGGAAGTGCCAACTGTTACGTTTGCCAATGTGGCGGCCAACGAGGAAGCGCTTCGCAGCATGCGGGATCTAGTGGATTTCATAAAAACACCAGAATATTTTTCCAGGTATGGTGCACGTATTCCGCGTGGTGTGCTTTTGTATGGCCCTCCGGGTACTGGCAAAACACTCATGGCCAGGGCACTGGCTGGGGAAGCAAAGGTGCCGTTTTTTGCGGTCAGTGGTGCAGATTTTGTACAGGTATACGTAGGTGTCGGCGCCAGCCGCATTCGTACGCTGTTTCAAAAGGCACGCAAGGCGGGGCGTGGTGTCATATTCATCGATGAGATCGATGCGATTGGAAAAAAACGAGACAATGGCAATGATGAACGGGAACAGACATTGAATGCGCTCCTTACTGAAATGTCGGGCTTTTCAGAAAAGGAAGGCATCGTGGTCCTTGCAGCAACCAACCGGCCGGATACGCTGGATGAAGCGCTGCTTCGTGCAGGCCGTTTTGACAGGCAAATTGAGGTGCCTTTACCAGACGTAAATGAAAGATTGAAAATACTCAATGTTCATGCCAAGGGTAAACCGATAGCGCAGGACGTATGTTTTCAAGAAATAGCAGCCCAGACCGCTATGTTCTCCGGCGCAAAACTGGAGAGCGTTTTGAATGAGGCCGCCATACATGCGGCCAGACGGCAAGCAGATGTTATCGAAAAAGCAGACATTGATTACGCATTCCATGCGGCATTGGTGGGAGAGGAAAAAGAGAACAAAGAAATTATCGAAAAAGAGCGTAAGATTACTGCCGTTCATGAAGCGGGTCATGCTTTGGCAACCTTGGTGCTTTTACCGGAAAGCAAGCTAAGGCGTGTATCTATCATTCCTTCCACAAAAGGCGCAGCAGGCTATAGCATGTCCATTTCCCCGGAGAAAATGTTTCACACAAGGCAGGAGTTGATTCGACACATGGCAGTTGCGCTGGCTGGCCGTGCTGCAGAAGAGAGAGCCTTCGGCGCGGAGGAAGTAACCACAGGTGCTGCAAGCGACCTTCAAAGGGCAGCGGATATAGCAGGACGTATGGCATCAGAGTGGGGAATGGGCCCGAATTCGGACAAGCCCTTTGAAATGCTTCTGGCAGGTAAAGAACAGCGGCAAAGCGGAACGCTGGGTTTGCTAGAACAGGCGTATAAACTGGCAGGTGAGGTGCTGAGCAATCATCATGCAGCATGGACCGCCATGTGGGAATCGCTGTTGGAGAAAGAAGTATTAAGCGGAGAAGAGGCAGCCGCATGCCTGAATATGCATTAGGACGGATGATTGTGCTGACCAAAGATCCTGTTAGCAACGTAGGGTTTATTAGCATGCAAATAATTCATATTTGATGCATGCTTTGCTGCAACAACCCGCAGGCATTCATTTCACCAGTTTTACATAAGCACAGCCAAATTGGAGATAATCCCCTTTATAAGGGGGTTGCTTATGGAACATGTATTAACGTTGCTTAGAACGGCTATTACTTTTATATTGATATTGATTCTTGCAAGAATTATCGGCAGCAAGCAGCTGAGTCAGCTAACATTTTTTAATTACATTACGGGAATTACCATTGGCTCTATATCCGCGAACATAATCAGTAAAGGCAATGAGCCTTTTATAGATGAGTTTATCGGGCTTGTTTTCTGGTGCTTCTTAACAGTGTTAGATGGTTATTTGGGTATGAAGTCCGGAAAGATCAGGCTCTTGTTGGATGGCCAGCCGATAATTGTTGTCAAAAAAGGAACCATTATCAAAAAGGCTTTAAAAAGAGCACGTTTAAATATGGATGAATTGTCTATGCTGCTTCGGGAAGCAAATATATTTGCCATAACCGAAGTAGATTATGCCATATTAGAAACCAACGGCCAGCTGTCTGTTTTAAAAAAGCAGAAATATCTGCAGGCAACAAAAGAGGACATGAAAATTCCTATGAAGAAACAGCTGTATTTACCTTCAGGGGTTGTGTCGGATGGCAGGATCATTTCAAATGTGCTGGAGGAGTATGCACTGAATGAAAAATGGCTGATAGATATGCTGAAAAAACAAAACATAGGCTCTGTAAAAGGTGTTTTATATGCTGAGCTTCAAGAGGATGGCAGTTTATATGTGGTGAAAAAGTGACACCAAATTTCAATGCAAAAAACCTGTTTGGCACATTCCAGATTTAATCTGATGATAGCCAAACAGGTCATTTTCACTATTATGGTGGTTATTTTTTGTAAGTAAACCTTGCGTTTAACCTTGGCATATTGTCGTACATACCAAAGGCGTCGGCAAAGATGCGGTAGGAGCTGCCAACCTCCCAGGTGGTTTTGCTGGAGTTCTCGATCATCACATATTGCGTTTTTTCAGCAGTACCTGTATTCATAATAGCAAGCTGTGGCTTGGTGCTGATGATTTCAGTAATAACACCTGAGCAGACATAAATCTGTGTGTTTTTCACCCGCGTGGCGTTATTTGATAACAGGTCTGCATAGTTATATGTGCCACTTGCACTTGTGTCCAATGCCCATGCAACTTTTGTGTACTCATCTACCTTAGGAACATAATATACCTGAAAGTTCAAATACGATGGCTGACGGCCAGGGATTATCGCCTCTACGCTAACGTCGTTGTTTCCGATCTGATTGAATACTGCATAGAAGGAGAAGGTGCCGTCGGTGGCAATATTCGTAATGTCCAGATCAGTATGCGGCGTTAAAACATTTACCTCGGCACCAGGAATGGTGGTCGCGGTGATTTTCATGCTCTTTGCGGAACTGGTATATGTTTGGTCGGAGAGTAAATCCAGGGGAACATCCTGAGCGGCACGGTACAGTACAATATCCATGATGTTTTCCCGGCAATACTGACTACGAACACGAATGGTTACCCTGTTTTCACCAATAGGCTGAACCGTTGCGTTATAGGTAACCAACCCACCGTCCTGATTCACAAGGTCTGAGTAGTCACTGCCATTGATTATAACGGTACTTCCTTCTCTTACTCTGAATTTCATGGGATACATGGCGGTGTTGACTTCCACCCAGGAAGTGTCCGGTGTTATCAGCTCAATAGGGGACAGAGGCACCTGCACCTGATAGGAAATGGTGTCCATGGGCTGCAGCTGACCGGCGCTGGTACGGATCAAGGGTGTCAATGCCACGTCCATGGTATCTGCAAGATATTCCTCATAATCGTTATACCATACATAGTCGGGAATCTCTACCACAGCCATACCGCCGGAAATCACATAGGTGTTGCTCAGTTCTCTGATATAGATTTGGGTTCCATCCTTGCCTGGGATGGTGATTGTATGAGCAGCCTGATCATTAACAAGGGAGGCTACAACAGTGGGCCGTGACTCAAGCTTTTTGGCCTCCTGCATCCGATTGTATACGGATATGCCAATGAAGATGGCAATCACAAGAACCATTGAAAGAGTCATCATCAGCAAAACTCTTGCAAAACCGCGCTTGCGCTTACGTTTCATAGGATACCGGGTTGACAAAAAGGGATTCATATGGGAAGTATCACCGGCGGAGGTATTGCTCCATAGCGGCTCATACGCGCTGGAGTCGTTGAATCCGTCATATACTGGCTGGGATGCGGCTATCTTACCGGATGGCGGCACCCATTGACTGGTAGGCTGCTCCGTAGTGAAAAAATCATCATCTTCTTTTTGACGGGCCGTAGAACGAGAAATTTTCGATGTAAATGCATGCTTTGCAGTTGCGCTAATGTCTTCGCCACCCTCCACCAATTCTGGCGGCATGGGACGAAGTGTAGTCTGTGGATCATCTGTTACACGAAAAATTGTTTGCCGTGTCGTATTGGTTCGGACCGTCATACTTGATGGGGCAAAGCCGCGGCGGCTGGCTTCTTCTCGCAATTGGCGCTGATGCTTCTCGCCGCGAGCTTTCCGAGCTTTCAGGTCAGCCATCTCCCGTGCCAATTCTTCTCTGTTATCTGTTACGGATTCGCTTATTCCTTCTGTATCTGCACGAATATAGATCTTGGGCGAGCTTTCCTTTAATTCGTGCTGCCACTCTGGGCCTTGGGCTCGTACAAAATCTGGTTGCGATGGCAAGGTTTGTCCACACTGAAAACAGCGTGGAAGAGATGCTTTATTCCAATGTCCGCAATTGGGGCATTTCATTGGCGGTCCTCCTTGATAAGATCAACAATCTATAATTCGAGCCTTCATGCGGTGATTCCTCTATCTGATGACTGTTGGCTGGTTTTTTTGGGGTGTATGTGGTACAATAAATACGTTTCATACAGCTAACGAAACAGGATGGCAGGTATCATGCAGAAGCTTGGAAAAAAGTATACGTACATGATCAGGACATCAATTTTGGTGCTGATGGATGTGATTTTAATTAATGCATCCATGATCGTTGCAATGCAACTACGCCTGGAGATTCAGGAAGAGTTTTGGAGCCATATCCATAAATTTTGGAATATCGCTCCGATCATGACAGTGTTTACCATCGGAAGCTTCTTCTTGGTAAGGCTGTATAAAAGCCTGTGGCAGTATGCCAGCATTAACGGGCTTGTTCAGATCGGCGCAGGAACGCTGCTGGGTTCATTGGCAACCTATCTTTTTTCTTTAATTTCCTATACCATTTCTCCGTCTCCCAATTTGTTTTTAATGCCCCGTACCGTATATCTTATCCAATGGCTTGTACTCTTACTATTAATCGGCGCATCCCGCATCAGTATGCGTCTGGTTACGCAATGGGGCAAAACCGGTATTCCCTTTTTTCATAATCAAAATGATGCCAAGTCTAGGGTCATGGTTGTTGGTGCAGGCTGGGCTGGGGCCTCAGTGATACGAGAAATGCAATCAGGCCGTTTTGGTTCCAGCAGAGCGGTGCTCGCTGTGGATGACCATCCAGCTAAGAAGGGTACCCGTATCAATGGTGTCCCCGTTTATCCCGGTACTGAAAATGTTGATATGTATGCGAGGCAGTTTCAGATTGACGAGATCATCATTGCCATTGCTACGCCTAAGGGGTCTTTGCGTCCGCTGATTGAAAGCTGCCTAGCTACAAAATGCAAGCTGAGAATGGTATCAGCCCTTCGCAATGTTCAAAATGGGAGAGATGTTTTATCACCCATTCGAGATGTGAATATTGCCGATCTTTTGGGCCGCTCAGAGCAGCATCTAGACATGACCGAAGCAAAAGCATACTTCGAAGGAAAGTGCGTGCTGGTTACTGGCGGCGGCGGTTCCATCGGTTCTGAGCTGTGTCGGCAGATTATGCGCTTTTCACCTAGGAAGCTGGTAATCTATGACATTAGTGAAAACTATATGTATGATTTATTCTTTGAACTGCAGGAGCAGTTTGGTCCTTTGGTTAAAAATACGGTTGAACTTTGTGTTGGATCGATCCAGGATAAAAGCCGCATGGACAGCGTATTTCATATGTTCAAGCCAGATGTCGTCCTCCATGCCGCAGCCCATAAGCATGTACCACTCATGGAGGATTGTCCTGAGCAGGCGGTAAAAAACAATGTCTTTGGTACGCTATATACGGCGCAAGCAGCAATGACCCACGGCGTCAAGCGTTTTGTTATGATCTCCACTGACAAGGCGGTGAACCCCACCAATGTGATGGGGGCTACCAAGCGAGCGGCGGAAATGGTGATAGAATCCTTGCAGGGCTTTGGTAAAACAGAGTTTATTGCCGTGCGCTTTGGCAATGTTCTTGGTTCTCATGGCAGCGTTGTGCCGCTGTTTGAAAGGCAGATCAGGTCTGGCGGCCCGATTACCCTGACACATCCGGATATAATCCGCTACTTTATGACCATTCCGGAAGCTGCCAGCCTGGTGCTGCAAGCAGCGTCCATGGCCAGGGGCGGAGAGCTTTTTGTACTGGATATGGGGGAGCCCATGAAGATCAAGGAACTGGCAGAGCGCATGATCCAGCTGTATGCAGATCCAGCGGGTCCGCCGGTGGAAATACACTATGTAGGGTTGCGCCCTGGTGAAAAGTTATACGAAGAGCTTTTGCGGGATGATGAAAATGTGAGCCATACCAGCAGAGAGAAGATCTTTGTCGCAAGGCCGGAGGAGTTCTCTTGGGAAACAATCCAGGCCATGCTGGACCGGATGCAGATATGCTTGGATACCCATGGTGATATGTGTGCCTGCCTGCACGATTTGATTCCATCCTATCTGGATGCGGATGCAGTAAACAGCGCTGCGGAGAAAAAAAGGCTGGCATCGGAAGAAAAAGCGGTTTCTGCATAAAACAAGAACAGGCTTTACCCAATCAAAGTGGGAAAAGCCTGTTTTGTTATTCTATCACGTAATCTGCACTGGTTGAGCTTTCTCTCACGGCGTGCATGTGTTTTTGCACCGGCAGATGAACGGGATGAGTGCGGTAGCGCTCTAGTGATTCCATGGAATCAAACACCGTCGTCAGGCATATATCGCAGGATCTGTTGCTGTGCAGGCAATCTATGCCTACTTCTAGGGAGATCATTCCTTCAATCTTGCCAGCCATGGTTCGCAGCTTTTGCGCAGCTTCATTGATAACCTCTGGGGATTTGTCCTTTAACCAGAACATCACGATATGGCGGACCATATTTTTCTCCTTATTGGCGTGCTTCTTTCCGGGTGCGCACATTGACACCCACCGGATATCTCCATTATAATGCAGACGGACGAGCCTGACAATGCGGGAATGTTAATGAAACGGAGATAGTTTATGACTTATACAGAGGCGGCGCACAAGGCTGTGGAGGAGCTGCTTGTTTTTTCTGTAGAAAAATCCTTGATCCAGTTAGAAGATGTGGCATTTGCCAGGAATCTTTTATTGGATGTCATGCATCTGGATTCTCCCGGCAAAGCTGTTGCAATAAATCATATACCGGAGACGGCTACTGTTTATCTGGAGGCTTTGCTGGATGCCGCTGTAGGCATGGGGTTGATTGAAGATACATGCACGGAGCGAGATTTGCTCAGCGCCCGGATCATGGGCTGTGTTACACCTGTTCCGTATCAGGTGCGCACTGAGTTTGAAAGAATCCGCAGGGAAAAAGGCCCGGAGGCTGCCACTGGCTGGTTTTATCAAATGTGCCGGGATTGCGATTATATCCGAGTGGATTATATTAATAAGAACATTCGCTATTTTGCCGACACGGACTGCGGCGAGCTGGAGATTACGATCAACCTTTCCAAACCTGAAAAAGACCCGAAGGAGATCGCAAAGCTGAAGAATGCACCACAGGCTGGTTACCCCAGATGCATGCTGTGCATTGAAAACTCAGGCTATGCCGGACGGCTGAACTTTCCCGCCAGGCAAAACCACAGGGTGGTGCCGCTAAAGCTTGCAGGGGATGACTGGTATCTTCAATATTCTCCGTATCTGTATTACCCTGAGCATTGCATTGTTTTCAACGGCAGACATGTGCCCATGGTATTGTCCAGGCAATGTTTTGAACGCCTGTTTGATTTTGTGGACCAGTTTCCGCATTATTTTATTGGCTCCAATGCAGATCTTCCCATTGTGGGTGGCTCTATTTTGAACCACGATCATTTCCAAGGCGGAAGTTATGTGTTTCCCATGGATAAAGCGAAGGATAGCTGCATGCTCACTTCTCCTGTGTCAGGTGTGCAGGCAGCCATTCTGGATTGGCCTATGTCAGCCCTTTCACTTCGGGGGGAAAGCAAACAGCAACTGATCACTTTGGCGATGCAGGTGCTTAACCTATGGCGGGAATACAGCGACCCGTTATGCGATATTCTGGCTAAGACCACTGAGCCGCATAACACCATAACGCCAATCCTGCGCAAAACAGGCAACGAATACCGCTTGGTGCTAGTACTAAGAAACAACAGGACAACTCAAGAGCATCCGTTGGGGCTGTTCCATCCCCATGCTCCGTTGCATCATATTAAAAAAGAGAATATCGGTCTGATTGAGGTTATGGGCCTTTTTATCCTGCCTGGCCGCTTGAAAGGTGAGCTGCAGGAGCTTGAAGGATATCTCACTGATGCAAAGCCGTTGATAGAACCATCAGAACAGGATTCATCCTTTAAGCACTTTGCCTGGGTAAAGGAGATTGCACAGAGGACCGGAACAGCATTAACAGCCCAAGAAGCGCAAAAGACCTTGCGGGATGCTGTTGCACAAGTATGCGGCCAAGTTCTAAAGGATGCTGGCGTGTATAAGCAAACAGAACAAGGGCGCAAGGGGATGCTGGACTTTTTGAGGACTGCAGGCTTTGATTCAATGTAAAAGCTTGACGCCCTACGGGGAACACGTATAATGAATGCATGGACAGGCATAAGCCTGCCTATGGAATGAACGGTGGAGGATATCTATGCCCAAGAAACCTATGTTATCCAAGGCGCCCCTTACGGAAGCTTATTTTGCGCCCCTGCCCTATAAAGCAGTACGGCCCCAAGGTGCGCTTTACAATAGACTCAAGGATGCCGCACGGTGGGTGGGGCAAACATCCTGGGAGAATGATCGTCTTTTAGGGTATGCAGCATTGGCCTTTTTGACAGATGATACGGCACTATTGGAACAAGTAAAAGCAAGGGTGGAGACAATTCTTGCTGCTCAGAAGGAAGACGGTGCAGTGGAATCATCCGATCTATCCGCACACGCCTCCATGCTTCGCGGTCTTGTTGCATGGTATGCAGCAACAGCAGACAAACGTGTTTTGCTTTACTTGCTTAAGAACTTGCAGTACATATACCGCCAGGCTGAGAACATTTTTCATAATTTACATGATGCCGCACTGACGGGGGAGTTTGGTTATGCTGCCATTTGTGTCTATCAGTGGAGCGGAAAGTCTTTTCTGCTGAAGCTGATAGAAAAGCTTCGTGCGCTGGGTCTTGACTGGACAGGCTTTTTTCATACATTCCCTGTAACAAGGCCCTTTCAAAAGCATATTTCTCCTGAGGAAATGCGTAAGGGACTTTCCTCTCTTGATGAGCAGACGCGTTCATATTACGAAAAGCAGCAGATTATGGCAGATGGCCTGATGCTTGCTAAAGGTCTAAAAACACCTGCAATACTAGCTCGCTATTCCGGCAGCAGCAAGGAGAAGGAAGCGGGAAAGCTGGGGCTTGAAAAGGCAATGCGCTACCATGGCACTGCCCATGGCCTGTTTGCTGCTGAACCCGCACTAATGGGCGGCGATCCTTCCTGCGGCATCGACGGCCGGGCTGCGGCAGAGGCCATGTTTTCCTTGGAACAACTGCTTGTATCCCAAGGCGGCGGCTGGTTTGCCGATGCTTGGGAAAAGATTGCGCTGAATATTTTGCCTGCGATGGAGAAAAACGGGCGCGTGCGCCCCTACCTGCGGGTCAATGGTCCTTTTCAGGCAGAAAACAAGCCTTCTGCGGAAGTTGGTCCCTGGGTGGACGCCTGGCTGAAAGGGATGACTGGCTATGCATCCAACCTGTGGATGGCAGCCCGGGATGAAGGGTTGGCCCTGATGGGGTATGTGCCATCCAGCCTGCGCTGGAAAATTGGAACAACTGCAGTATCAATCCAGGTGGAAGGGAAATATCCGTTGGACGGTGAGATTGTCATAACGGTTCACGCTAAAAATGCGGTGGCATTCCCACTGCATTTGCGCATCCCAGGGTGGGCGCAGGATGTTCAGGTAAAGGTCAATGACGAGGGCGGACATTCCGCCGAAGCTGGTAGCTTTTTTATATTGAATCGCACCTGGCTAGATGGAGACAAGGTTTATTTGTCCCTGCCTATGGCGCCGAGGCTTACCCGCTGGCATCACCAAAGTGCCGCTGTGGAGTTCGGTCCGCTGCTGATGGCGCTTCCTGTAGACGGCGAGCAACCCTTATGGCAGCTGGCCCTTTCTTCAACTGATAAAATGTCTTCCAGCCTTGACGATAGACAAGGGGAGAAACAGCTGAAGGTTTCAGCTGTATTCCGCAAGGTCCTAGGCTGGGCAGCTAAGGGTGACAAGTTGCAGATGCCGCCCATTCATCCCGAAATGGAAGGGGATGCGCTTACTTTAACCCTTACGCCCTATGGGGAAACGGTGTGCCGTATGGCTCAGTTCCCTGTGGCGCCGGAGGCGTAACATGCCCAAAATAGACCATCGTTTGGCGCCTATGGCAGGGGTCAGCGATTGGCCGTTCCGCCTTTTATGCTTTGAGCAGGGGTGTGATGCGGCATATACCGAAATGGTCAGCGCTATGGGCTTAAAATGCGCGCCGCCCGGCAACTTGGCGACTGAGCAGCTATTGATGACGCATCCTGCTGAAGGGCCTGTGTTTGTGCAGATATTCGGCAAGGAACCGGATATCATGGCCTGGGCAGCGCAAAAGCTTGCGTCAACAGGGCTGTATCACGGTATTGATATCAACATGGGTTGTCCGGCTCCCAAAATAGCGGGGAGTGGTGAGGGCAGCGCTTTGATGCGTGAACCAAAACTGGCGGAGAGGATTATGCGGGAAGTCGTAAAAGCCGCCATCCTCCCCGTATCTGTAAAAATGCGCTTGGGATGGGATGAAACCTCTATCAACGTACTTGACTTGGCCAAAGCTGCTGAGCAGGCCGGTATCCAGAGTGTGATCGTCCATGGCCGCACCCGTAGTCAGCAATACAGCGGCAAGGCGGATTGGGATGCCATAGCGGGTGTCAAGCAAGCTCTGTCCATACCGGTGTTTGGCAACGGCGATGTCAGCAGCCCGGAGGACGCAGTATCAATCACCCGGCATACAGGCTGCGATGGTGTATTGATAGGCCGGGGCGCAATGGGTAACCCATGGCTGTTTTCACAAGCAAAGGCCTTGGCGCAAGGTCATGAACCAGTTTACCCGACATTGGCACAGCGCGTTGAAACAGCTGTGCGCCATGCCCACCTGATGGCGCAGTGGAAAGGTGAGGATATCGCTATTCGCGAAATGCGAAAGCATATCGGCTGGTATGCTGGCGGATTGCGAGGTGCATCAAAAATTCGTGTGGAGGCAAATGCTGCCAGGTCCATGGCGGAATTGGAAGCCTGTCTGTCCAAATGGGCTGATCACACGAACTGTTGAAAAAATGTTATGCAAATGCAAGATTATCCATCATCGGATCGTTCCATTTCATGGACTATCCCGGAAGGAGTATGCAAATGAGGAAGCCACTCTTGGGCAAAATTTCCGGGGTGATAAGTATAGTATTGCTTTTGGTCTGCATTGCTTCATCCACTGCTTTATCTGAGATGGCACCGAAGCTGTCGCCAATGCTGTCTAAGTGGTATGAGGGGACCGCACAGGGTGAGCCTGTAAATATGGTCCTGTCTGCTTCTTTTCATGCACTCGTTCCATTTGGAGAGGAAACCTTATCGGCCATAAACCGGCTCATGTCCGAAATCAGGTTGCAGGTGGGCTTCAAGGCCGGCGACGATGAAGAAACCACCCGCACACAGCTTGTTATCGGTGATGTAAAAGCTTATGATGTTACTGAAAAAAACGGTGAAGCGTATTTGGTTCAGGCTTCCCTGCTGCCAGAAATTACGCTGTCAAGCAGTGCGGGCTCACCGGTTGAGGCTTTCACGGGGAATGAAACGAATATCCCTTTTTGGGCTGTGAACATTCCGGATCCAAACTTACTGATCGAGAATATATCCGAAATCTTGTCCGACTTGTCTGGTTATGGTGTGGAGAAAAAGGGGAATTATGGCCTGTCATCCATAGCAACGGCGAGAAAAGCGCAGATCTATACTGTGCCTAAAAATGAACCTGAGCCTCTTCGCAAAGCATTTTCTAAGTTCGCCGAAAAAATGAACTGGCCGGAAGCTGTACGCCTGTTCTCAACCCTTAAGAATACCGGAAATGTAACAATCACACTATACCAGACCGCTGAAGGGGAGAATATTGCCCTTGGCGTTAAGGGGAACTTATCGTTTGAAGATGTTTCCCCACGTGAGGTTAACTTTTTATGGGTGTTTCGAAACGATGAAAAGAACAGCATTCATACCTTGAGCTTGAAAGCACCAGGGGCAGAGAGTTCTGATTATTTGACTGTAACAGGTAATATGAAGATGGAAAGCAAACCTGATAAGAACACCCTTCTTTTTGAACTTGACATCAAAAGCAGGCGAAGCAAGGTGTCCAAATATGAGCAGTGGAACGGCAGACTGGATTGTCTGATGGCAGAGGATAACCAACGCCTGGAAGGGGAGATCAAGCAAACCGTATCAAGTGCGAATGATACCGACGATATTCTTACCATTAAACCAAGCCTACTGGCATATATGGTAAACGGAGAGGTATCTGTTAAGGGAAATGTCCGCATCAGTTCAAGCAGGAACAAGGTTGATTTGACCGATGTTACCATATCGCTAGTAGCTGATCATAATGCTGATTTTCCTTGGCAGGATACAAATAGCTTGTTGTCTTTGGATGAAATGAGTGATCATGAAGCCTCACAGCTTTTCGGTAAAGCGCAGGAGGCGGCTGTTAAAGCAATTTGGCAGGCAGTTTTGACACTGCCACAGGAGAGTTTGAAGCTTATTACAAAAGAGATGTCCCAAGAGGACTGGGAACGCATTTACCAAGCAGTCTACCAGGTTGGCCAATAATTGGGGAGGGATGAACCGTGAAAAAGCGTTTGATAGGGCTGATGTCTGCCGTGCTCCTGGCTGTATTTCCAGTCTTTGCATCTTTTGCTGCCGCTGAATCCGCGCTATTGCAAAAAATGCAAAAGCAGTTAAATGCAGGTTCAGGTTTTAAAGGAACGGTAAGCATAACCGGTTTGGAAAGCATCAGCGACCTGAATGCTGATATACGGTATGTGCTTCAGAAAGCCCAAAGCCAGCTCCTTATTCAACTCAAAAGCGGTCAGGATGAGCTTGTGAATACTGCGCTTTATCAGCAAGGGGAACATGTTGTCCTGGATGCAGGCTTAGAATCTGGCAAGCTGTATGGCCTTCCTGGCGGCATTGAATCCCTCTTTGGCCATTTGATGGCTGGTGAAAATGGCGGATGGCCTATTCCTGCCTATTCGGCGATTGCGAGTATATTCAAGCAGGAGGCTGAAACAGACACGGCAAAGCTGTCTGAGGCGGCTGCTCCTTATATAACCAAGGTAGACTTGTGGATGCAAGGGTTTGCTGATCTACCCTTGCTGGAAAAGGATGAGCTTGGAAACTCTGTAATGAATGTGTCTTACAAGATTCCTGCTGCTGCAATGAAGGTTCAGATCAAACAGATGCTGGTTGATCTGCTGGCGGACGAGGAATTGCTTCCGCTTCTGTGGTCTAAAATGTCACAAGAACAAGCAGATCTTTACTTGAACCCTGCGCTGAAAAGCTTTTATTTTCAAGCGATTGATGCATTGCCACTCAGTGATTCTGTCACCATGAAACGCTGTGTATCCACCGCAGGAGAGCATATCGAAACTACCGTCACGCTGCCGCTTGCAGGCTTAAATGGCGGCCTGAACAGTTTTGTTTACACCAGCAAAACGGTAGATGGAAGCGATTTAGCGGAGATAACCCTGGAAAGCGATGATGCTGAATATTATTTCAGTGTTCAAAAGGGTGCCGCTACGCATGAAGATACGCAAGTCTGGCAGGGGAGGATCGGCTATCAGCCTGCAAAAGAGGCTGACTGGCAGGTGGAATCATCAGATTCTAAGACCACAAAAAAAGCAATGGTTGCTTCCTACATAGCGGAGTTTACATCGCAGCTGACAGAGGATGCAGAGGGTAAGCTCAAGGAGCTTTATGCGCTGACGCTGGCGCTTACGCCTGATTATGCAAGTCCTGATCAAGTGACTACTGAGGGAATTCGAGCACAGTATCTTTTGACGGAGCCGGCTAGTATTACAGCTTCCTTGTCTTTGCTAAGCGGGCAGGCTCGCAATGCTGCCACATATGTAGATGCTCAGATCCAATACGCCGGTGGTAAAGACAATTGGACACTGGATGCTCAGGGTAAAACAGCTCCGCCGTGGAGTTTTGAGCCGGTGGATATCAATGCATCTGTGGATGTAAGCAAGATGACAGATGATCAGGTAAACTCAGCTATCACTGAGATCGTCAGCCAGCCAGGGGTTGTAAAGCTTCTGCTGATGCTTTTACCGGCGGATATAGAACTGCCAGGTACAGTAGGCTAATCATAATAGAAATTGCCCCCCTGCATGCTGCAAGGGGGCTAATTTTTTATCTTAGTACTTGGCGTACCTGTTTGGCAATGATGGCGGCACCTGCTGCTTTTACCAAATCAAGCGGCAGAAAAGAAAGGAAGTAGCCAGTCATCAGTGTTTTGAACACCACTGGTTTTGCCTGATACACATAGGATAAAAATGCAACATACGGGAGTGCAATCATATATACAGCCAGTACTCCGACTGTTGCTGCAAGCATATATGCAAACCTTTTCCCATATAGTTTCCTCAGTACAAGAGATGTTACAAAGGCAGAAAATATGAAGCCAAGAAGATAACCAAAATTTGGTGTCAGCAATGTGTGCGGCCCGCCGCCTTGAGAAAAAACGGGGAACCCAAGCAGACCAAGCAAAACATAAGTGCTCAGTGCACCTGCGCTGTATACAGGCGGCAGCAGTAGTCCGGTAACCAGCAGAAAAAACACCTGGGTTGTGAATTGTACTGCAAAAAAGGGCAACGGGAACCTTACATATGCACCAACCACCATCAAAGTGGTACACAATGCGGATAAAGCCATGTATTTGGTCTTTTGCTTCATAACAACGCCTTTCTGTAAACTAAAAAAACAGAAACAGTTTACGCAATTATATCTAAAAAGTGGATAACCGTCAAGAGTCATACGTCTTTAAAGCAATTAAATCGCATACATATTGGAAAGAGCCTTGTCGTAGGAGGAAGTGGACATGAGAGAACAACGGGAGAATACACAGGCAAAAGGAAATGAGACGCGGCCCCATGGCATCACCTTGGATAACAGAAGCCGAGCGGTGCTCAGCGGTGTCAGTGATGTAAAAAGCTTTCATGAGGAAGAAGTGGTTCTGGATACATCAGGAGGTGAAATGGTGATTACAGGTAAGGGCTTACACATAGCCAAGTTTGCGCTGGAGGATGGCAATCTTATCATGGATGGACGTATTGATGCTGTGGCATATCAGGATGCCGGTAGAACTAGGAAGGGCGGAAATGTTCTTGGCCGCATGTTCAGGTGATTTACATGGCTCCGTTTTTTGAAACGAAAAGTCAGGCATGGGTATTTATAAGCATGATCTACCTCGGCATGGCTTTAGGGATTGTGTATGACGGCCTGAGCCTAATTAGAAAAGGGAAGAAAGCCATTTGGACCATAGGGGCAGACCTTTTGTTCTTTCTGCTGGCCGGGTCAGCGTTGACACTGGCGCTAGTAATTACTGGGCAGGGCGGACTAAGGTTTTATGCCTTGTTAGGCCTGGTCTGCGGTGGAATCGTGTATCTGCTTGGTATCCGCCGCCTGGTAGCAGGAATCGCTGCATTATGTGTGAAGTACATCATAAAACCTACTAAAGAAGCAATGGCACGAACAAAGGAGAGAAAAGAACGTATAAAATCATTAAAGCAAGCAGGAAAGAAGAAAAAGGCGGCGAATACGTAAGAAACAATATACAACAGGAGCAGGATCAGATATGAAGCAGCCACGCCGTGTACGATATATGACATTGTTTGTGATGCTGGCTTTGATTGCTGTTGCATTTGCTGCAACCAACCATAATATTCGGGCCAGCATTGAGAATTTGGACAAGCAGGAAAGCCAGGGTCGCATTCGGCTCAGCGCCGTTCAAGATGAGCAGTATAAGCTGCAGTCTGAGTTAAGCATTGTTGGCACGGATGCTTATATAGAGAATCAGGCCAGAACACGATATGGGTATTTAAAGCCAGGAGAACTGCGTTTTGTGATCACCAATCCAGAGGCTCTTTATTCTAATGGAGACCAGGCACCTCAGCTTCAATCGGTTGAGGGAGTGGACAAGCCCTGATTTTTAATATGTTTGGGGGTGGGATCATGCGGGCAGCAGTCATTGGTATCGGCTCCAATTCCGTCCGCATGCTGGTGGCCGATATCCAAGGAGAAACCATTCATCAGGTACTCAGGGACAGAGAAGGAACCCGTTTGTTTGGCGGGCTGGATCAGAATGGGAACCTGAGTGATGAGAGCATGCGCCATACGCTGGATGCGGTATGCACCATGCATGAAAAAGCAATCAACCTGAAAGCAGCCAAAATTCATCTTTTTGCAACAAGCGCCGTACGCGACGCCGGGAATCAACAGAAATTCAGCAGTATGATCCATATGGAAACTGGATTGGAGCTGGAAATCTGTACCGGTGAAAACGAAGCGGCGCTTTCTTTTCTGGGTGCAACCTATGGTGGACGGGCTGGTGTGATTGATATTGGCGGCGGTTCTACAGAGTATGTGATTGGCCATGGCGCAGCGATTGAGTGCGGCGTGAGTCTTCAGATGGGGGCCGTCAGGCTTTTCAAAATGTATCCCATCCAATCGGCGGCCGATGTGCCGGCTGTGATAGACGCAGCAACTAAGATACTTCAAGAGAGTATCGACCCTAAAATAAAAGCTTCAACGCCTGAACAATGGGTTGGTGTAGGCGGGACGTTTACTGCTTTGGCAGCGCTATGCAAAGGGATCAACTGGAAAGATAAAACTGGTCTGAATGGGTATGTCGTAACAGTTGAGCAGGTGGAAGAGTGGCTGTACAGGCTTGCGGGTATGACAATGTCGGAGAAACTGAAACTCAAAGGACTGCAGCCCCAGCGTGCCGACATCATGGCACATGGTGCCGGGATACTTGTTGCCAGCATGCGCGAGTTGAACATTCCGGCTATGACGGTATCAGAATACGGTAACTTGGATGGGTATTTAAAGCAAAAATACTTCATTTCGCCCAATTTCTTATAGATTCTTAAAAAGTTCACAATATTTTGCGAACTGTTGCTTGCCGTTTTATCATGAGTTTAGTATAATAGCAAAAGCGACTTGCATTCGCACATAGAATAGGAGAGAATTTCATGCGCAAAAAGGCGATATTGGCCTTGGTGCTGGCTGCGGCGATGATCTTGTCCAGTTGTGCTCTGGTGGAAAAAGATGCGGCGGTTGACAATGCTACTGTCATTATTGAGCTAGGGAATAGGACTTTTAACAAAGCTCAAGTGAATAATGCGCTGGATTACCAGCTCAGCGAAATGGCCTCTTATTACAGCATGTTTGGTATGAGCATTGATCCCACAGATCCAGCTGTTCGTTCGGATGCTTTGGATGGTATTTTGCATAGTTTATCCGAGGAACTGGTGAAACAGCAAAAGATCGAAGAACTGGGCTTTGATGTTTTTACATCTGAAGAGGATATTGCCATAAAAGAAGCTGCCCAAACCGCTTATGACGATGATAAGGAATTTGTTAAGGCGCAATTTTTTGCTGATACGACCTTGGAAGGTGAAGCCCTTGAAACAGCTCTTCAGGAAAAGATGACGGAGTTTGGGATCACCTTAGATATGTACTATGACACCGAAAAGGCGCAGGCATCTGAAGACAAGCTGCGTGAGCATATCGTCAAGGATGTTACTGTCACTGACGAAGAGATTCAGACTGAGTTTGACACCCTTGTTGAAACTGCCAAAACCAATTATGAAAGCAACCTTTCAGCATATGGTTCTGCGCTCAACAATGGTACAAAAGTGTATTATGCACCAGCAGGATACCGCTATGTGAAGCACATTCTGCGCAAGTTCCCTGATGATGTTCAGACCGCAATCAACGACTTGTATACAAAACTGAGCAGCAAGGCCGATGAAATCACCAGTGTTGATTCTTCGATCACTGCATTGGGTGAAGATGTGGCGCAGGATGCTCCCGAACGCGTTACGCTCAATGAGCAGAAAGCAAAGCTGGAGGCAGAAAAGGCCGAGCTGCAGACACAGTATGACAAAGCGCTGGAGGATGCCTATGCACAGCTGCAGCCTCAAGTGGATGAAGTGCTTGCAAAGATCGCCGCTGGTGAAGATTTTGATGCTTTGATGGAAGCATATGGCGAGGATCCCGGTATGAAATCATCTCCCCTTAAGGAAACCGGCTATGCCGTATGCGCTGGATTTGAATCTTTTGATCCTGCATTCACAGATGCAGCTATGGCCTTGGCATCCATCGGTGATGTAAGCCCTGCGGTACGTGGTCAGAGCGGTATACATATTATCAAGTATGTATCCGATATCGCTGAAGGCCCCGTGTCACTTGATACTGTTAAGGAAACCTTGTCTGCCGAGCTTCTATCCACCAAACAGAGTGAAACATATAGCACTGTGATTCATGAGTGGGAAGGGCAGTCAAGCGTAAAAATCTACAAAGACAGAATGAATTGACAAGCAAGAATGCGGCGCTCCATAAAGATGGAGCGCCGCTTTTGCATTTGCTTATATATCCTCTGGAACATTCTGCACAAGCTGCAGAATCTCAAGGAGGCGTTGTTCGTGTACAATTTCCCGCTGGCGCAGAAATTTCAGTATACCGCACACATCGGGATCATCACAATGTGGAAGGACTCGTTCAAAGGCTCGACGTGATTGACGCTCTGACGCTAGGTCAGCATACAGGCACGCAATGGGATCGGCACAATCCGGAAAGCTTGAACCAGGAATGGCGGGTGTTTCCATGCTGGCAGGCCAAACTTCCATAGCCAATTCCCGGCGCTGATCGGAAGGTAGTCGGCCGGTTAGCTGGTATAGCAAAACGCTTAGCATTTCGCCGTGTGCAAGCTCTTCTGTTGCAAGATCAGACAGCAGTGCCTTGGCCTCTTTTCTGGGCATGCTTTGGCGCTGGTTCAAATAGCTCAGTGCAGCCATCCATGCACCTTCTGGTCCGCCGCATTGGGTCAGTATAATTCGCGCCAGCTCCACGTTTTCAGTTTTGACTTGTACAGGATAAGGGAGTTGCTTTTGATACATCCACATGGGTTATGCCTCCTTTTCCTGGACGGGTGTAACTTCCCAAGGCCATGGCCCATCCACCCAATTCCAGCACAGAGGGCATGAATCTTTGCTTTCACCGTACAACGCACAGGCAAGATACCCATAACCGGCGGGACAGCGTTCACAATAGCCATGATATAATGCCAAAGCAGTTCTGTCGCATGGATGCGTATTGAGGTATAGACGCATTTCCCAAGCAGCGAAGGGTATGGCATGGGTGAGGGTTACAGACTTGGGCAGTGAGGATGCTTCTCCTGAGGGGAGAAATAGACCGGGGAACAGTGTTCCATGACGCAGTGCTTCCCGTGGTGGGAATAATGTTTCAGAAGTTTCAGGAAGCAGAAACGCCATATCGCACGGGATGTCATTTACCGTAGGATTAACCGTTTTTCCATTCGGGGCTTCATTTTGCTTCATGGGCATACACCCTTTGTTGGTTTTACAGACAAAATGCCTGTAGTATAACGTATGAAAAGCAGCATTGCAAAGTTCTGCTGATGATATATCCATTCTATTGTCATGTTGTGGTGATGTTTATAGGGATACCAAAAAATCCGGAACTTTGTCCGGATTTTTTGGTTGAAAGCATCCTTATCTTTCGACTGATACAGAGGATATACTGGATAAATCTTTTTGGAATACAGTATTGATATGATTTTGAGTATATGCCCATTTTGATGTCAGTAAGCTGACCAAAGGCACAAGGATTAGGCTGAGGACCATTGCGCAAGCGCCGCTAATAGGAGAAAGTGCAAAGTTGCCTGTAACAAGCGGCGGCAGCAGTGATGTCAAAACCCCAGCAGTGATGCCTGTATAAACGCCGGCTTTCGTAACGCCTTTCCATAACAAACCGTACAGAAAGGGGGCCAGGAATGCTCCGGCGATGGTTCCCCAGGATAGGGACATCAGCGATACAATAGGCGTTCCCTGCATCAGGAAGTTAATAACCAGGGATAGAGCGATAAAGACGACACAGAGTATCCGCATAGTCAACGTTGCACTTTTCTCTCGAACTTTAGGGAAAAACGAGCCAAGTAAATCGATGGTGATTGCAGAGGAGGATGAAAGAACCAATGCTGTGAGTGTCGATATGCTGGCAGATAGCAAAAGCACAACCACAAGGCCCAAAAGCGCATCAGGTATACCAACAATGCTCTGATCTGTCAGCATCGTGGGCATGACGGCATCCTTTGACATGGACCCATTGTTAATAAGGGATGCAAACGTATCTCCAGATGCATTTGTGATCTTGGAGAGTACTACCCTGCCGAAGCTACCGGCGAAATAGGCACCTCCGGCAATGATGGTGCAGAAAAATGTGGAAATGACAGTCGCCCGTCGGACAGCAGAAGCTTCCTTGATGGCAAAGAATTTATGGATCATATGGGGCATACCCAGCACCCCTAAAGAAGTAAGAACGATGTTTGAAAGCAGGTAGATTTCTTTACCTTCGGGGGGGATGAGCGTGTTAAAACCTGGCCCGCCAATGGCTTCCTCACCAAGCTGTGCAAGGCCTGCGGCTGCTCCGCCGGCAGCATTTTGGATGTAGAGCACAACAACGGCGATACCTATCAGCATGATAATGCCCTGGATAAAATCCGTAACAGCGGTGGCTTTATACCCTCCCAGGAAAAGATAGATGGAGGATAACAAGGCGATGCCAATAACGCAATAGGTGTAATCAAAGCCCATGGCCATTTCAAACATTCTTCCCAGTCCTTTATAAACTGAGGCAGAATAGGGCAGCAGAAAGATAAATATGATCAGCGAAGTCAGCACCCTTAGTGTTTTGGATTGATATCGCTTTTCAAAGAAGCTTGGAAGCGTGCTTACATTTAAGCGCTCTGCCATCTGACGCGCAGGTTTGGCAAGCAGCGACCAGGCCAGCAGGCCCCCAACCAATGCATTGCCAATACCAGACCAAACAGCCGAGAAACCAACATCCCAGCCAACCGAACCTGCGTAACCAATGATGATGACAGCAGAAAAATAACTCGTACCGTAGGATAAAGCGCTCATCCAAGGACCGACGTTCCTGCCTCCCAGCAGAAATTCATTGAGGGATATGGACTTTTTTGCGGTGAAAGCAATGACAGATACCATCATCAGGGCATAGAGAACCAACACCACGATTTTCAATTGAGATTCCACCTTCCATACTACTTGCTCCCTTGTGCACAGGGAACGCCTTCAAGCTTTATTATACAGATATTGCATAAAAAGGCAAGGTGTTTCATCGTGGCATGATTTAAACAAAATGGCCATAGGCTTAACCAGCATGGATTGAGTTTAAGGAGGGCGGCGCATGAAATGGCGGGAAAGGGCGGCGGATGTGAGCGGCATTCCCGAGGATGTGCTCATGGGCTGGCCTAAACTAATATGGTATGGCCGGCGGCGTCTAATTGTAGAACAGCATCAAGGTATTATTGCATATGAGGAAGGAACCATACGATTGAAGACCTCCTGCGGAGTATTGACCGTGGAAGGTACGCAGCTTCAAATTTCTCATTATGGGCCTATGGATGCTGTCATTACAGGACAGATTAATAGGACTGCATACGACCATACCGCAAGGGAGGAGAAAAAGCCGTGATGGAGGCTGCAAAGCAGTTATTCCTGATTTCCTTTCGTATGGAAGGTCTCAGTTTGGAACGGCTGATCAACTTGGCGAGAGATGAAGGCATTATTCTCCATAACCTTTCACGTCATGGGGCAAAGGCCGTTGAAGGGGTATGCGAAGAGGCGGATTATGCCAAGCTGCTGGAACTTTCTGAAAAGCGAGGCTGGAAGTTGACACGCCTTCGGCCTAGACGCCTATCAGCTCTTTGGGGATGGGTGAAAAAGCGAATTGCAGCAGTGATAGGCTTTGTATTATGTATTTCACTTGCAATTGCAGCCATGCAGTTTGTATGGAACGTAGATATCCTTGACGCCGGACCATATGAAAGTGAGATTCGTCTTTATCTAAAGGAACAAGAAATTCAGCAAGGCCGTATGAAACGTGATATTTCCCTACAGAAGATAACAAGCGACCTGGAATGGCGCATGCCTAAGGTTGCATGGGTGCAGGCATATTATCGGGGTACAGCATTGGTCATCCGCTGTGTTTTGGGTGTACCGCCACCTGGGGTGGAAACCAAAGGCGGACCCGGAGACATCGTTGCTCAAAAGGATGGCATACTTGTTTCCCTGCTCCCACTTGCAGGTACGCCACAATGCAAGCCAGGAGACATCGTTCGTGCCGGGCAGGTGTTGATTGCTGGCTGGGAAAGAGGGTCAAACGATGAGAAAATCCCGGTAAAGGCTCGCGGTATTGCTATGGCCCGTGGATGGGTAGGGGTAAAAGTCCAAATTCCCTTGGATGAAATTAAAAGCGAAGCAACGGGCCGTTCTGTTACATCACAAGTAATTGTTACTCCATATTTTCAGTTTGGAGATAACGAACAGCCTAATTTTTTGCAATCAGATATCACAGTTGAGACATGGCCCATTGGCGGCGCGTGGTGGCCGGTTACGTTGCGCAGAGAAACCATTGATGAGGTCGCACTATCAGTTACGCCAAGAGATGAGGAGCAGGTCAAGGCTGAGGCGGGAATTGCCGCACTTCGGGCACTATCTCAAAAACTGGGTGTGGGTCATGAACCAGTTGACAAATGGGTAGATTATTGTATGATAGAAGGAAGGATGATGGAAGCCACAGCCATAGCTGAAATCGTGGCGGATATTGCGCTTCTACGGCCTTGGGAAGAACGTGCGCCAACCTAGGCAGCACTTCTGTCCACATGAATGGAGGAACATTCTTTGCCCCAAAGCAGGCAAGTTACGCTTTCGGTAGAAACATTTGACGATTATATGTCACTGTTTGGTACCAACGACCAAAACATTGCTTTGATTGAATCGGAAACGGGAGTTTCTGTTGCCTTGAGAGGAACAGAACTATATATTACAGGTGATCCTGCGCAGACAGAGCTTGCCCAAATGGTAATACTAAAACTCTTGGAAATGCTCAGAAACCATGAGATTGTTGACCGTTCCCGCATACGTTATGCCATATCCCTGGCACGTGAGGGCAAGGTCGATATGATCGACGAAATACTCAAGGATGTTGTAGCCATTACCCACAGAGGCAAGCAGATCAAATGCAAGACCCTTGGGCAAAGGGAGTATGTACGCAAGGTCAGAGAGAATGTACTTACCTTTTCTGTAGGACCTGCTGGTACAGGTAAAACATATTTGGCCATGGCCATGGCAGTTGTTGCGCTACGCAACAAAGAGATAGAACGCATTGTGCTGACACGTCCTGCGGTGGAGGCGGGGGAGAAGCTTGGTTTTCTGCCAGGTGATTTGAATCAAAAAGTGGACCCATACCTTCGGCCATTATATGATGCACTGTATGATCTGATGGGTGTGGATTCCTATCAAAAGCTGGTGGAAAGAGGGGTCGTGGAAGTTGCGCCTCTTGCCTATATGCGCGGCCGTACACTCAGCGACTCCTTTATTATCCTGGATGAAGCACAGAATACAACTTCAGAGCAAATGAAAATGTTTTTGACACGCATGGGCTTTAACTCCCGTGTGGTTGTCACCGGCGACATCACCCAGACGGATCTGCCGTTTGGTAAGCGTTCCGGTCTTTTAGAGGCCCTTGAAGTGCTGGGAAATACACCTGGGATCGGCGTTGTAAGATTAAATCATACGGACGTTGTTCGTCATGACCTTGTACAAGCCATCGTACAGGCATACGATGCATATGAAAAGCGGGGGAAGGAGAATTAAACCATGATGGCCAGGCAGCAAGGCGGGCGGAAAAAGAAAGAGCGTATCAGCGTTAAGCAAATGATGAGTGCTTTAAAGACGACCAAAGCAAAATGTGTGTTTTCCGCAATTATTGGTACAGCGCTGCTGGTTGTCATGTTTTGCGCGGCCATTGCCCCAGAGCGTTACAGCCTGAAGGTTGGCGCAATCGCTTTCAAAACCATCACAGCCTCCAAGGATGTAGTAGATGAAATCACCACTGCCAGGCGCCGTGATGAAGCCGCTCGGCAAGTAGAACCATCCTACCACCCCAAAGATGGTGTTACGGAAACAGTTATGTCCGATTTGCGGGCAGTATTTGATGAGTTGCGCAAGGTTCAGCAGTATGGTCAGACGCTTGTTTCAGATGGGAACACAACGGGTAGCGGGGCATCGACAACCGCCCGGCGTTATACCCAGGGTGAGCTTGATTATGCAAAAACCATGCTTACAATGGTAGCGCTTGCCGATTATCAGATTGCTACATTGCTTTCCATTCCGGCCGAAAAGCTGGAGGGGGCATATAATGATGTAACAGCGGCTGTACGAAATACGCTCAATACTACCGTTAGAGAAGGACAAATCGTAGAATCCATAGGTAATATATTACAGATCGTTGGTTATAAGGCTGACACCAACCTTTTGCAGAATGTCATTACACCTGTTCTGCGCAGGGTTATTCAACCCAACATGGTGATTGATCAGGAGGCAACTGCCCAGGCTCAGGAAAACGCCCGGCAGGCTGTTGAGCCTGTTGTGTACAATCAGGGTCAAAATATCGTAGTTGCAGGTGAACGCGTAAGCGCCAATCAATTAGAGATGCTGCGCACGCTTGGACTGCTTGATGATAATTCGGTTGATATCTCCATGTATGTGGGAGCGGCTCTTTTGATTATCGCAGTTATGCTGCTTACCTTGATTTTGCTGGGTTTGATGAATTTCCCTTTAATGAAGGATTTTCGAAAAATGACAGTGTTCATGATCACCATGAACCTGACATTGGGCATTTGCATATTATTTATCAAAGGTATGAACTTCAGTGTTTATCTTGCACCTGTTGTGTTGGGTGCGCTGCTTCTGACTGGCTTGCTTGGTCCCTTGGCAGGCATCGCTGGCAATGTGGCACTGGCTGTGATCGTCAGTGCATTATCGGCAGCAGGGCGTACGGATTATGGCGTGGTTATGGTGCAGTTGCTGCTTAGCAACGTTGTGGCAGGCACGCTGGTGGTAGCTACGCTTCGTGGTAAATCCCACAGGGCTCAAGCGCTGTTATGCGGAATTTATGCTGCGCTTTCCAGCCTGGCCGTGATGATGGCTGTTGGTTTGATGACCAATAACGACCTGCAGGCTGTATTTAACAATGCATTGTGGAGCATGGGTGGCACTATTATAGCTGCGCTGCTTAGCATGGGGTTGCAACCACTCTTGGAAGCGATATTCAATCTGGCGACCCAAAGTAAGCTGATGGAACTTGCAAACCCTAATCAGCCACTGCTGCGCAGATTGCTGATAGAAGCACCTGGAACGTATCATCATTCCATCATTGTCGCCAATTTGTCTGAAGCTGCCGCAGAAGCGATTGGAGCTAATCCTTTGCTAGCTAGGGTCGGCTCATATTTTCATGATGTGGGAAAGCTGAAGCGCCCCCTGTATTTCAAGGAGAATCAGATGGGGGATAATCCCCACGACCATACGGATCCTTATATTTCATCTGCCATTGTCACAGCCCATGCCAGGGATGGCCTTTTAATGGCGCAAAAATACCGTCTGCCTGAGGAAATTGAGAAGATCATCATGGAGCATCATGGTGATACACCGGTTATGTATTTTTATCATAAGGCATTGCAGCATGCGGATGGCAATCCTGTGGACATCAAGGATTTCCGTTATGATGGCACTCGGCCTACCATGAAGGAAAGCGCCATTGTTATGCTGGCCGATACCATTGAAGCTGCCGTTCGGTCTATGCCTGATCCAACGCCTGAACGTATTGAAGCATTTATCGAACAGCTTGTCCGAGGCAAGCTGGAAGATGGACAGTTGAGTGATTCGCCTTTAACGCTTCGGGATATTGATAAAATATGTGAAGCATTTACCACTGTGCTGATAGGTGTTTTCCATGAGCGGATCGAATATCCAAAGATGGACTTGCCGGATAAAAAGCCTGCGATGCCTGAAAGGCTGAATGAGGCTCCGGTAGGTGCCGAACAGCCTGCTGTACAGGCGCCTGTAATGACGGAAAAGGCGGCATCTGAAGTGCTACCAATGGTGGAAAATGCATCTGTTGCGAAAACTGAGCCTTTAGAAGGGGCCGATGAACCCTTGCCGTCAGATGGCACAATGGAGGAAGAGGTTTGAACCTATACTGGACAATGAATACAACCGTCGTGCCAAGGTGTTGGACGGCTTTGATGCAAATGGCAGCAGACTGCTGCGCAGTGGTAGAGGGCGTTGGAATTCCTTGTGGTGTCGGGATTACGATGACGGATGATGAAGAGATTCAGGTCATCAACCGTAAAACCAGAGGCATGGATAAATCCACAGACGTATTGTCTTTTCCAACAGTTAACTATAAGCCTGGTAAAACAGCCGGCCAATCGAAAAAGCGGATCAACCGTGAGTATGACAGTGATCTGGGTGTGGTAATGTTGGGAGATGTGATCATTTCGGTGGATCATGTCATTTCTCAGGCCAATGAGTATGGACATACCCAGGAAAGAGAAGCAGCATATCTTTTGGTTCATGGCCTATTTCATTTAATGGGGTATGATCACATGAATGAGGCTGAGCAGGCAGAAATGCGCTGTATGGAGGAAAAAGCAATGAGTATGATGGGTTTGGATAGAGAAGAAAAGCGGCAGACTGTGACAGATGAATCGTTACTGGCCATGGCTAAAAGTGCGATGGAAAGGTCATATGCGCCATACTCCAAATATCAGGTGGGTGCTTGCCTTTTGACGGCAGACGGCAGGGTGTTTCAAGGCTGTAATGTGGAAAACGCCTCCTTCGGCTTGACCAATTGTGCTGAGCGCACAGCGCTGTTTACTGCGGTAACAGAGGGAGCGATGGAGTTTTCAGCCATCGCCATTGCTGCCAAAGGTGCAGCCCCCTGGCCCTGTGGTGCCTGCCGTCAGGTACTCAATGAGTTTGCACCGGATATCCGTGTACTGGTGACCTGGGGTGACAACCAAACCGGCAGTGCTAAGCTAAGCGAGCTATTGCCCCATGGCTTTGGCCCAAAAGATCTGCCGTAAGTGAATACATAAGGAGAAAGCAACTTCATGGAGAAAAAAGCAAATTTCCGCTCAGGCTTTGTTACCATTGTCGGGCGGCCCAATGTAGGCAAATCTACGCTGATGAACGCTTTTGTCGGCGAAAAGGTGGCAATTGTATCCAACCGGCCCCAGACAACCCGTAACCGGATCATGGGTGTGATGACCAATGAGAGTTGGCAGATCGTATTTCTGGATACGCCAGGCCTGCATACACCCCGCACCAAACTGGGAGAGTACATGGTTCAGTCTGTTCAGGAAGCCATGGAGGGCATGGACCTTTTACTGGTGCTGGTTGATGCTACTGCCATCGGTCCCAAAGACCGTGAGGTTGTTGCATCCATGCGGGTAAAAAAGGTTCCTAAAGTGCTGGTGCTCAATAAGATTGATCTCATACCCAAGGAAAACCTGCTTTCAGTTATATCTTCCTTTGCTGAAGCCGGGTATGATGCAATTGTGCCTATCAGCGCAAAAACCGGCGATGGTCTGGAAGAATTGAAGAAACTGCTGATCGGTTATCTACCGGAAGGCCCCAAATACTTTCCTGATGATATGATGACCGACCAGCCGGAACGATTGATCTGCGGTGAGCTGATTCGTGAAAAGGCGCTGCTGTATTTGAAGGAAGAGGTTCCGCATGGCATTGGTGTTGAGATGATGGCCATGACCAAAATGAATGACAACTTTATGGAAATACACGCTACCCTCTACTGCGAACGGGATGCACACAAGGGCATCATTATTGGTAAGCACGGTACCATGCTCCAGCGAATCGGCCAGGAATCCAGGCTTGATATTGAAAAGCTGCTGGGAATGCATGTGAACCTGAAGCTATGGGTAAAGGTTCGGCCAGGCTGGCGTGACCGTATGGATGACCTGAAGACCCTTGGATATGAGCGTAACTAGGCATTAATAATTGATATTGCTTACGCCAAAGAAGCATGACACCGGCCTGAATGTTCTGGCCGGTGTTCTGTTGTTCCTGGTTAGTACTAACACTTTAGATTTAGTCGAATTCTATTTGTTGTGAAAAAACACGAACAATCAAGATGAAAATTATTGTCAATATTCGCTTTCTCGTGATATAATGAAGAAAGTATGGAATATTAAGTCACAGGAGTGTTATGTCCATGGATCGTATACGCAGGAACGAGCGGATGGCTGCCATGACCAAGATATTATCAACATCCCCTAACAAAATTTTTACACTATCGCATTTTTGCGATTTGTTTGGTACAGCAAAATCTACCATGAGCGAAGATATTGATATTCTCCGTTCTGTGGTCAAATCCTTTGGATTAGGCGAATTGGAAACTGTGACAGGAGCGGCAGGCGGGGTGCGCTATCGGCCCACCATGGACAAGGATCAAGCGCTGGACTGCATCAAAGATCTTTGCTCACAGCTTAGCTGCAAAGAACGTGTGCTTCCCGGCGGTTTTCTGTACTTTTCGGATATTCTGTCCATGCCCGATGTGGTCAGTAAAATGGGTATGATTCTGGCTGGTAAATATTATGATGAAGAGCCGGACTTTGTGCTTACCATGGAAACCAAAGGAATACCGGTGGCGTTGATGACGGCGGAGGCTTTGGGTGTTCCGCTGGTTATCGCACGGCGGTCTAGCAAGGTATACGAAGGCTCTGCTGTGAACATCAACTATGTTTCAGGTTCTTCTGGCCGTATCGAAACCATGTCACTTTCCAGGCGGGCTGTGAAGGAGAACCAGCGCGCTTTGATCGTGGATGACTTTTTAAAGGGCGGCGGCACTGCCAAGGGCATGGTGGACTTGATGCATGAGTTTAACGTCAGTGTTGTCGGAATGGCTTTTGTGATGGCAACAGCAAGCCCGCAAAAGAAGCGTATCAGCGGCGAACGGTCGCTAATGATTTTGGAAGAACTGGCGGATGATGAGATAACAGCAATGGTTCGGCCTGCCAATTGGCTGTACGAATAGCATTGTCGATAAAGCGTAGGATAAATATGAGGTGAAATGTATGACTGGTATTTTACCGATCTTGTTGCTGCCAGAGACGGAACTCAGCGAAATGCCGCAAAAGCCGCTTGCCGCTCGTGATCTTTTGGGAAAGCCGATCTTCCGCTACACGCTGAAGGTTTTGGAAGGCGCAGCTGAAAGTGATTGTTTAGTAGTTGCTCAGCAAAGTGACGCTCATGCAGCAATGGCTTCGTATTCAGTTGATCGCATTTTTAAAACAAGCTTTCGTAATGCTTTGGATGATGAGAGCATGGAAATATACAAGGTACTGGTCGTACAGGCAGATATGCCCTGTCTGCAAGAAGATACACTCAAGTTTTTGCTGTCCGCAGTGGAAGACGATGTGAAAGCATCCTACCTTCAGTGGCAGGGGGAAGACCTTGAGCAGGAGCCAGGACTTCGCCTTGGCGGCACTGCCTATTGCTTTGATTATGATTCGCTGCAAGGCGTATTATTGAATTGGGAGGGCGGGGAATGCTCGCCTCTGGATGTTTTATCAACCATCTCGGAAAATGGTGACAAAATTGTTCCGGTTGCCGCAGATGGTGCAGAACTGATCTCCGTGCGCACCAGACTGGATTTTGCCAATGCCTTTGCCTGCCTGCAGGAAAGAATCAACGATTGGCATATGTCCCAGGGGGTGACCATCCTTGTACCTGGTACAACATATATTGATGCCGATGTGGCCATAGGCGAGGATACGGTAATCTATCCTGGCTGCCATCTGCAAAAGGGCAGCCGCATCGGGGCACGGTGTACACTCTTTCCTAATTGCCGCCTAAGCGCAGCAACCCTTGAGGATGAGGTCACAGTGGAAAATAGCGTACTGTTGAACTGTAAGGTAGGTTCTGGTTCAACGGTGGGTCCCTTTGCTTATCTGCGGCCTGATACCGTCATTGGCAAACACTGCCGAATCGGCGATTTTGTGGAGGTTAAGAACAGCATCATCGGCGATGAAACAAAAGTTTCTCATCTAACCTACGTGGGTGATGGTGATCTGGGAAATAACATCAACTTAGGCTGCGGTGTGGTGTTTTCCAATTATGATGGCAAGCACAAGCATCGCTCGGTAGTGGAAGATGATGCATTTATAGGCTGCAATGTAAACTTGATATCACCTGTACACATAGGCAAGGAAGCATATGTGGCAGCTGGCTCCACCGTTACAGAGAATGTTCCGGATGGTGCATTGTATGTGGCTCGTGCCAAGGGCACAAACAAGGAAGGCTGGGTGGAAAAGCGAAAGGAATCCGGCAAACTGTAATTTGCACAAGACAACCGCACAGATCGAGAAAACGGATGAAATGGCTGTTTTCTCGAAATGGCGTTTTTGGAGGAACGGATCATGCATCTAATTGTTGGCCTGGGTAACCCTGGGGCCAAGTATGAACACACACGCCATAACGTTGGTTTTGATGTGCTGGAGGTTATCAGCCAGAAGCTGAATATACCTATCACCCGCTTAAGGTGCAAGGCCACCATAGGGGAAGGGGTTTATGAAGGGCAACGTATTGCCTTATGCCGCCCCCAGACTTTTATGAACCTTAGCGGTGAAAGCGTTCAAGAACTTTTACATTGGTATAAAATACCACTAGAGAACATGGTTGTTATCTATGATGATATTGATCTTCTACCTGGAAAACTACGGGTGAGGCCATCCGGGGGGCCAGGAACACATAATGGAATGCGGTCCATTATTGATCAGATCAGCAGTGAGAGCTTTCCTAGGATTCGTGTGGGCATTGGCGATAAGCCGGCAGGCTGGGAACTTGCAGACTGGGTATTGTCACATTATGCTACCACAGAGGAGCGGAAGGCTGCCTTTGATGCTTATACGACGGCAGCGGATGCAGCGCTCTGCTTTGTTAAAGAAGGCATTGAGACCGCCATGAGAAAGTATAACGTTAAATAGAAGAGATGTAACTAAGAGATTTATGGGATTTCAAATATACGAAGGGCAACGTCAAACATGAAACAGGCATTATTCTCGGTACTCAAGGGAAGCGAATCCTTCACCAAACTGCTGGAAGGCGTAAAAAAGGAACGCGTGGTTTCCGTGTATGGCCTGTCGGAGGGACAAAGGGCATACCTGGCATCCGCCCTGCACTTTGCTACCGGGCGGCAGGTGCTGTTGGTGATGACCAGTGAACTGGCTTCCACTCGAGCGGCGGAGGATGTGTCCCAGCTTCTGGATGGAAGCTGCGCGGCCCTTCCTGCCCAGGAGTTGGAGTTTGGCCGGGGCGCATCCAGCCATGAAAGCACATGGCGGCGACTGGATACACTGCATCGCTTGCTGAAGAAGGAAGTATCGGTGCTCTGTACCTCAGGTGAGGCACTGATGAATCGGCTGATGGCGCCAAAATTCTTTCTTGAAGCAACGATCAGCCTTGCTCCCGGCGACAGGTTTGATCCCCAGGCGTTGATTGATAAGCTTGTCAAAAATGGATATGAGCGTGTCAGCATGGTAGAAGGGAAGGGGCAGTGCGCCTTACGCGGTGCCATCGTGGATGTGTATCCTCCCAGCGAGCCCAATGCACTGCGTATAGAGTTTTTTGATGATGAGGTGGACTCCATCCGTACCTTCGACTGCATGACACAGCGAAGCATGCTCAAGCTGAAGGATGCGGTTCTTCCGCCTGCTTCTGAAGTGCTGGTGGATGGCATTGATTGCAAGGCGGCGGCACAACGAATGCGGGACTTCCTTAAGCAGCGGGTTCAGGAGCATGCGGATGCAACCCGGCTCTATAAAGAGCTGCCGCCGCTGCCGGAAGACGATGACGAAGAGCTTCCCTCTTTTTTTGAAAGCAGTGCCACTGAGCAAAAAATGCCTGTAGTACAAGCACAGACCGGGTCATCCCTGGAGCGCCTGACAGCCCAGAGCCATGAGGATGCAGACCGGTTGGCAAGCGGATATCCTTTTAGGAGAATGCAGAACTGGGTTCATGTGCTTTGCCCGGAAACGGTGTCTCTCATCTCCTGGCTTCCAGAGGCCATCATCTTGATTGACCAGCCGGATCAGTTACAGGATCGAATCAAGGGCCGTACCCTACGCTTTGAAGAGGATTTGAAAACAGCCCTGGAGCGTGGAGAAGCAGTTGGTGCTCAAGCGGGGCTTTTGTTTGATTATGGGCAGGTGCAAAACCATATCAGCGGCCGGACCCTTGTTACTATGTCTGACTTTTTACGTGGCATGGGGTCTTTTAACCCCGGCGTGCTGGTAGAAATGAACGGTGTCAATGCACATGCCTATCAATCCAATATCCGCCATCTTGCCGATGATTGCTTGAAGTGGAAGACAGAAGGGTATTGCACCGCGCTATTGACCGGCGGAACAGCCAGGGGTAAGCGTCTGGAAAAGTCGCTGACAGAAATGGATACCCCTTGCCTGTTTACCGAAACGCTTAGTAACAATCTTATCATTGGAGAGGTTTTATTGCTGCCGCTGACCTTGTCCAAGGGTTTTGTGTGGCCGGAGGCTAAGCTTGCGCTTATCTCTGACAGCGATATTTATGGTGCGGGATACCGCAAGGCTCGGACCCGGCGCAATACGGGTGAACGCATAGCCGCCTTTACTGACCTTAACGCGGGGGACTATGTGGTTCATGAGACCCACGGTGTAGGCATTTATCAGGGAACCATCCGCATCCAAAGTGAAGGTACCTTCAGGGATTATTTATATATTCAATACCAGGGTAATGATAAGCTGTATGTACCTACCGACCAGTTGGACAGGGTGCAGCGTTTTATTGGCGCCCAGGGTCAGGCTCCTAAGCTGAACAAGCTTGGAGGCGGCGAATGGCAGCGGCAAAAGGCAAAGGTGAAGGCTGGCATCAAAGCAATGGCCTTCGACCTTTTAAAGCTTTACGGAAAGCGTCAGGCTGAAAAGGGGTATGCCTTTGCCAAGGAATCCGCATGGCAGCGGCAGTTTGAAGATAATTTCCCTTATGAACTAACGCCCGACCAGCAGCAGAGCATAACGGATATCACCCGGGATATGGAAACCCCCATGAACATGGACCGGCTGTTGTGTGGCGATGTTGGTTATGGCAAAACAGAGGTCGCACTGCGGGCAGCCTTTAAAGCTGTTATGGATAATAAGCAGGTGGCGCTTCTGGCGCCTACCACCATTTTGGCACAGCAGCATTATAATACCATCCTTAAGCGCTTTTCGGGCTTTCCCGTCAATTGTGATGTGATGAGCCGCTTTCGCCTTCCCAAGGAGCAAAAGGAGGTTCTTGCAAAGCTGAAGGAAGGCAGCGTTGATATTGTTGTCGGAACCCATCGGCTTCTGAACAAGGATGTTGTATTTCATGATCTTGGGTTATTGATCGTGGACGAGGAGCAGCGCTTTGGCGTAGGCCACAAAGAAATTATCAAAAATATGAAAACCACAGTGGATGTTTTAACCTTGTCTGCAACCCCTATACCAAGAACACTGCACATGTCCATGGTAGGTATACGGGATATGAGCATACTGGAAACTCCGCCGGAAGAACGCTTTCCGGTGCAGACCCACGTGCTGGAGTATGCTGATGGACTTATCCGTGATGCCATTTTACGGGAGCTTTCCCGGGGCGGGCAAGTATACTTTTTATACAACCGGGTTCGTTCCATCGAGCAGTTTCATGCAAGGCTCAAGCAACTGGTGCCGGAGGCCCGTATTGCCATCGCCCATGGACAGATGAAGGAAAATGCATTGGAAGACGTAATGATGGATTTTTACGATGGCACTTATGATGTGTTATTGTGCACCACCATCATAGAAAGCGGCTTGGATATTCCTACGGCCAACACACTGATCGTGTTTGATGCCGACCGCTTCGGCCTGTCGCAGTTGTATCAGCTTCGCGGCCGGGTAGGCCGCAGCAATCGGCAGGCATACGCCTATTTCACCGTACGGCCGGACCGTATGATCAGCGAAACGGCGCAAAAGCGTCTGTCTGCCATCCGGGAATTTACCGAGTTTGGCGCAGGCTTTCGAATTGCCATGCGTGACTTGGAAATCCGTGGGGCCGGAAATATCTTGGGGCCGGAGCAGCATGGTCATTTGAGCACTGTGGGTTATGATATGTACTGCAAGCTCATCGAGGAAACCATACGTGAGGTCAGGGGCGATATTGGCACTGCGGCTGATCTGGATACACGTATCGAGCTCAAGGTCAATGCCTTCCTGCCGGCGGATTATGTACCAGATGAGCGCCAGCGCATGGAGATCTACAAGCGCATCTCTATGCTTGAGGATCGGGCAGGTCGGGAGGATATTGAGGAGGAACTGGTAGACCGCTTTGGCGATACGCCAGAGGCTGTCAATAATCTTTTGGATATCGCCCATTTGAAGGCTCTGTGCCGCAGGCTGGGTATCATTCATGTCACGCACAAAGGGTTCACTCTTTCCATGCGGCTAGATGAAAAGCATGTGCCAGATCCCCTAAAACTGATTAATGCCTTGGGCCAGACGGATAAACGCTTGATCTTATCTGCAGCAAAGACGCCTGCGCTCCTTTTCAAAGATGTAAAGCTGACGGTTGAACAGATGCTGCCACTTGCAGTAAAACTGCTGGAGAAGGTTGTCGCTCTTATCGGTGATTCTGTGACAACGGCTTTTTCGAAAACGAACGAATAGATTCTTGAACTCATGAAGGAGGATGATGGATGCTTATCAGCCTTGCTATGATAGTAAAAAATGAGGAAGAAAAACTTGCCCGCTGCTTAAGCAGCGTCAAGGAGCATGTAGATGAGATTGTGGTCGTTGACACAGGATCAACGGACCGCACTAAGGAAATAGCTGCATCCTTCGGAGCCAAGATTTTTAATTATGTTTGGTGCAAGGATTTTTCAAAAGCAAGAAACTACAGCATTGAAAAAACCAGTGGAGACCTGGTCATGGTGTTGGATGCTGATAATGTACTGCTGAAATTTGATAAAAATGCTGTGCTAAATCAAATGCAAGGTCGGCATGTTCTTGGCCTTGGCGAGATCATCAATGTTTATACGCAAAACGGTGTTAAGATCACAGACCGGTCCTTTGCAGGGGCTGTATTCCAGCGGGATGCCAGGTATGTGGGGCCGATTCATGAGCAAATTGATGCATCCTTGCCACGGATTATACTGCCGATATCCATTTTTCATGATGGATACGATCATAGAGATGAATCGAAGTTCCAACGGAATATTGGTATACTGCTAAGCACTTTGGAAAAAGGCGAGGATCCGTACCTTCGTTATAAACTGGCCCAGGAGTATCGTGGACTTAATGATTTTGATCGGGCGGAGAAACAGTTTGCTGCTGCATATGAGCGCGCTTTGTCTGACAGCCGGTATTTTCCCAATGTAGTTGTGGAATATATGAAAACACTTATACAACTAAGAAAGTATGAGAAGGCCTTGGATATTGTAAAATGTAATGAAGGTCTGTTTCGGGATTTTCCGGAGTTTCATTTTACCTGCGGCGAATTATTTATGGAAGCTGTCCTTTATAGCCCAAAGACATATATTCAATATTTCCCCAAGATCAAGGATGCCTATGAAAGATGCATAAACATAGGTGAGAATCCCAATTACCAAGGGGTCATCGGCACTGGATCCTTTATGGCACTGCATAACCTCGGCGCATTTTATGAGGTGATTGGCGACATGCAAAGCGCAAGAAGGCATTATCAAAGGGCTGGTGAAATGGGGTATCTGCCATCGCAAAACCGCATGAAGGCCTTTACAAAAACATAACTGCATAATTCTATCGCTGTTTAACTGTAAAGAAACAACCGGCTGATGAACATTAACGTGTCATCAGCCGGTTGTTTGCTGTAGAATCTACAAATGTTGCTTACTTTTTGAAGCAATTCGTACCGG